>JAIPJL010000015.1 GCA_021734165.1 bacterium
TAAATACATTAAAATTATTTCACAGCTTGGAGGTTATCATGGTCAAGATAAGGAATTTTGCGTCATTTACAGTCATATTAATTCTAACCCTTCTGTTTGTCAACTGCACAGAAGACAGTCCTACAACACCATCCATCGATTACGTCGCTCCTTACGTCGAATGGGTGAATCCTTCTAACAGCGCGGAACTCTCCGGCACGGTAGAGTTTTCCTTCAGCGTCTATGACGAGAACGGCATTGACAGCGTTAAGCTCTATATCAATGGAACTTTATTCTTGGGGAGTGCGAATGCCTCCCCACCTGCCACAGCAGGGGGGGATAAAGGGGGGGTTACATTAAGTGATTTTAAGTTAACGCCTGCAATAACTTCATGTTCAATAAGGAACCCCCCCTTATATTCCCCTCCCTGCCTTCGCAGGGACAGGCTCTACTATGTAAGGGGGGATGATTACACCAATACTGACGAGGTTGTCTTTACCTTTTGTAAGAATGAACCCGCCGGCGCCGACTCCCCCTTTTCTAAAGGGGGAATCGAAGTGGGATTTTATCTTGTCAACTCATCCGACACCACCATCACCATTGAATGGAACACACTTGACTATGAAGACGGAGTTTACATCCTCGAAGCGAGAGCCTGGGATACATCCGGCAACCTCGGCACAAGCCCTTCGCTGATGGTGAATGTCAAAAACAACGATGAGCCTCCCCCCGAAGACCGCACTCCTCCTGTGGTTAATTGGGTATCTCCTGAGCCCGGAACTGAAGTTGATGGCATAATTGATCTGCAGTTCGATGCGCTGGACAATACAAGCATTGATTATATCAAGGTTTACATTAACGGCGCGCTGCCTGCCGGATATACGCTCGCAGGACAGGACAACGAAGCGCGTTATTCTGTTTCATGGCATACAGAGGACTATGCGGATGGTGATTACGATATCGAAGTGCGCGCTTTTGATACAGCCGGAAACGTCGGTTCCGTGCCTGCGGTCAGTTTGACCGTTCTTAACTATCCTCCCCGTGAACCACAAGTGATATGGGTGCGGGATGATTATGAAACTATTCAGGATGCGGTTTGGCACAGTGAGGACGGGGATACGATCATAGTTAGACGAGGAATTTATAGAGAATGGGTGGAAATGTTTGACAAGAATGTCTCATTGATTAGCGAATCAGGTCCTGAAGTAACATTTATTGATGGTTCATTCAGAAATTTATGCTTGAGTATAACAGGTAGCCAAGATACTACCATGATTGTAAGAGGATTTACTTTTATAAAGAACTCAAGTGCTGGTTGTGTTGGCATAAATGCAAGTCCTAAAATTGTTAATAATATCTTCACTGGTCCCGGAAACATAGAGGATCCTAACAGCGGATTAGAAGGTGGATGGAACGCAGCGATTGTGAGAAACAACCTATTTATAAACATAGATAATGGTGTGGAACTCGCGCATAGCTGGGGTGATTTTAGTAATAACATGCTTATTCAAATTAGTGTTTATGCATTCTGGAATTCGGCCAATGAAGGTCAACCATTAATTCCTGATTACAATCTGTTCTGGGACATCAGTGAAAATTTCGGACACATACAGGATATGGAAATTGGAGCACACAATATTTTCGATCAAGCGCCACAATTTATGGAAAATAGTTATAATTTAAGAGATAACTCACCTGGGAAAAATCAGGGAAAACCTGATATAATGGACCTGGATGGAACCAGGTCAGATATAGGCGTGTACGGAGGTCCGTATGCGTACCCAATTCGTTAACAGCCAAACTAAAGGAGAAAATCATGGCTGATTCTTGGGGCAACGAAGGAAACTTAGGTGAAGGAACACAGAAAAACCAAAACATGATCTCGCCGGCAGGTTTCCGGCTTGAGGTCACAGATATTGAAGATGACAGTGAAGTCGCACTGAAGGCGTCAAACAAAGACGGCGCCGGTTCCGTCGCAATCGAAGCAGAAGGGCAACTGAAAGTGACAGCCGTGCACGTCAGCGATCCTGCGTCGAAAGCTGTTTATGCTGTTAATGACAGTATTAATACTTCAGCAAAAGCAATCGAAGCGTCAGGGCAGTGTGAAGTAAACGTCTATGAACATCTGAGCAATCCAGCTTTGAACGCTCTGAAAGTAAGCAATGCCAATCCGAATGCCAACGGCAGGGCGTTGCTTGTAACTAACGGAAAATCGGAATTTCAGGATGATGTTGATATTGATGGTGTTGTTAGTATCGAAGGAAATATTGAGGTATCCGACAAGGGTTGTGTTAACATTGATGATGTTAACGACAACAACGATGCCAAAACCGCTCTTCATACCAAAAACAGCAGTACTGATTCAGATGCTCGTGCTTTGCTGGCTGAAGGTGAGGTTGAACTTCAGGGTAGATCAACTGATAATCCTGCAAGTAGAGCTGTATTTATCGAAAATAAAAGCCAGAATACCGATGCCCGTGCAATGGTTGTTAAAGGACAATGCGAAATTGAACAGAATTGGGCTGTATTTCCCCCTCCAGTTTCTATTGCGCTTAAAGTTACAAATCAAACCATGGATGGAGATTCTCGAGCTCTAAAAGTTATGGGGAAAACTGATTTGAACGGAAGGGTTGATGTTGATGGCAATATTGAGGTTGACGCTGGTCATACTCTTAAGATAAACGATCTTGACGGTGAAGGTAATGCGCTTGAAACTATCAACAACGGGGCAGGGAATGCATTGAAAGTTACCGGGAAGTCTAATCTTGATACCATTCTTATAACAGACAATGAAATTAATGCCCCCGGTGCTCATCTTAAGCTGGGCACGGACGCTACAACCGGCAACGTTTATGTCTGTCATAATGATCGTGACCTGTATCTCAGAGGTAGTAGAATAGAATTGGGTAACGTTGCCTGGATTCTTTCAGATATAGAGGAAGGTCAAGGCAGCATTGAAGCAGTTCCCGAAGATGACCAACATTTAAGACTCGGCATTAATAATAATGACACTTTAAAAGTTGTTATCAGCAATGCTGGTGCCGATCCGGTGCTTGTACAGAATGATCTTGATGTCCAAGGGGATATTAATGCTGAAGGTGGAGCTCAGATTGGCCCCGCTGCCGCTGCTGGTGTAATTGATTCGGGTGGCAGTGTTGAGAATGGTCTTCAAGACCTGGAGATCGGAGGTGGAGCTGGTACTGATAATGTCCTGCTTTCTAAATCCGGTAAAACTACTCAAGTAAAAGGCGCTATAGACGTCAATGAGAATGCAAATATCGACGGCACTCTGCATGTTGACGGCAACGTCGATACCGACGGCACGTTGCAGGTTGACGGGAACACCAATCTTGGTGGTATTACCTGTTTGAATGAGAACGAACTCGTCGTTAACAGCGCTACTTCTGTTAGTAGTCCTGGTTCAGGCTGTGGACTTGTTTATAATCCAAACGGACATCCCGGTCCAGATGATCCTTGTATAGATTTCTATGTCGCGGGCGCTGTTGTCGGTTGGATTGATGCCAATGGTTGGCACAACGTACCATAAACCAATAGGAGATTAAAACCTAAAATGAAAATCCAGCAGACACTGATAAGTGAGGGTTGACGGGAGGGCGTTACAGCGCCCCCCCGCCGTCTGCTGGAAACTTAAGAAGATCCCAGTTCACGTTTCCAATTAAACACTTATGAGCTTGAAAAACAAACAATTAATGACGAATTAACCATAAAAATCATATAGAAAGCCAATTTTTCTCCCCATTCCAAAGTTTTTTTGATATATTAAGAAACTGTTGAACTAATTACTTCGGAGTAACAAAGCGCTTATTTCGTCGATGTACCTACATTTTTTTAAGCAATTAACTTTAATGCCACTCTTACAATACATACTTTTCACAGTCCTGATAATAGCCACGCCTTTCGTGGTTGTTACAAAATTTATGCAGGGATCCATCAACTATATATCTCATCTCAAGTGGTCGTTATTCGGGCTCCAACTGCCGGTCGCAGCAACAATCGTAATTATCGGCTTCATAGGTTTTCTAATCTGGCAGAGAAAGAATATATCCCTTCGTAGAATTTTATGCAGTTTCGTTGTCTTGTTAATGATGGTTTTGGCGCATCAGGCTCAAGACCTCTATCTTGGAATGGCAATTTATGACCTGCAGATGAACTGGCATTATGCGGCCTACGCAGCTTATGTATATATGTTCTTCAGGGCTTTCAGAACACGGGGTTTATCGACTGCCGGAATGATCGTTATTGCCTTTTTCTCAAGTCTTGCCATATCGACCATCGATGAGTTATTTCAATATAACCTTTCGCATCGTATCTTCGATGTAAGTGATATTGCCAAAGACGCTTATGGAGCAATGATTGGGCTGGTTCTGATTCTGTTTGTATCCGAAACTTATGGAACGGTGAATTTTCACGATCAGAAATTGACTCTCCCGAAGATTAAGGCTATTTTCTTAAATCCCGTACAAGCGCTACAGGTTACGGCAATATTCTCAACCATACTGATACTCCTGAGTCCATTACTAACTGAACATAAATATATTTCCTTAATTGTTATAATTTCAATCTGTTCATTTATAACGGTAATGGCGCTGCTCCATCTTTCCCGGATAAAACTTGTCAGGTACTCGCTAATCGGATTAATCTGCCTGACGCTATTGACATTAACCGTTAGTTTCTTTGTCAACCGCAGCCGGAATTTATGTTATGTAAGTCCGAAACTCGTGGTATATAAAGGATTACCTGTGCCGTTCTTCGATATTATGATTTTTCCGGATGGTATGATGAGGCTTGTTGACAAAAAGGAGAGTTTCAACGATCAGGATCGACGATTTCTGCTTAAACAGAAACCGGATATACTTTTGATAGGCAGCGGGTATAACGGAGAAGGCGGCAGAGGGTTTCAGGTTCAAAATAGTACAGGATTTATTTACAACAAACACATTGGCAGAGGCACACAGGTGATAATTTTGAAAACACCGGATGCCTGCGAGGTGTTCAACAGGCTGAAAAATGAGGGAAAAAATGTTTTGTTTATCATACATAATTCAATCTGATGACTGATGAGAAAATAGCATCCTCAATCAGACCTAAGCCATCTTTCGGCTGGTTGATTATAATAGGTCCTGTCTTGATCATCGTCGCTTTATCTATTTTTGACGGACTGCCCTGGGTTGTTGACCAGTCTGCTCTCGGCGCAGAAGCTGAAGCGCGGAGTTACACCAAGATAGGCAGAGATATGATGAAGAATAGACGGTATAATGACGGCGCCGTACAGTTTAATTATGCAATTAAAATCAAGCCCGATTAAGCTGTAGCTTACATGAGTATAGGTGTTCTCTATTATCTGACCGGCGACAATTCCAGCGCTTTAAGCTATCTTCAAAAGGCAATAGACCTTAGTGAGAAGGACGATGAAATCATCTATAACAATCTGGGTCTTGTTTATGAAGATATGAACGAATTAGAAAAAGCTCTTAGTATATACCACAAAGCTGCGGAACTCGGAATTAAAAAAGCGAAAATACATCGTAATATAGGTTTGGTTGAGATGAAACTCGGTAATTATTCCGATGCTATCAAGGCATTCAGGACAGTTATAGATGAAAAACCTACACTGTATAACCAGTATGTCAATATGTTGAAAGAGGAACTTCATGCAACTGAAGACGATGATATTGTGGAGGAATTGCAGTTACTAATTAGAAAGGGTGTTACTTCAGCAGATCTTGAGCGATATGACAATGTCGTTGTTGATATACTGATGAAACATAACCTTCAATTAGCTGATGATTATAAAAATCTTGCGCTTGCCTATGAAAACGATGGTCAATATGATGCAGCGGTTATATATTTCTACGAAGCAGCATCAATTGACAAAAAATCAACATTCTTACTGAACAAAATAGGAATTATCTCTGCGAGACTTGGCAACTTTGCTGAGTCTGAAAGTGCATTTAAGAAGGCACTGAAGATCGATCCGAATGACAAGGGCGCTAAACTTGGCATGAAAATGCTGATGCAGGGAAGGGAGTGATCTGATAAATTGTTGAAAAGTTTTAATTTTCCGTTGAGATTTTTTATTAAGATTTTTCACCGGAGACGCTGTAGAAAAACAAACAGCAATATCTCTATCAAATGTAAAAACAAACTAATCATGAAAAATATTGCAATTACAGTACTGTTATTACTCCTCTTTCAGTCCTGCGGTAAAGGTGGAGGCGTATGGCGCGCTTCGATGGACTTCGGAGATAGAGCGCTTAAAGAGGGACGTTTCGTCGATGCAGAAAAGTCATACCTCGTTGCGCTTGATGAAGCTGAGCAGTTTGGCGAGGATGATGATCGGCTTACTGAAACCCTGATGACGCTTGCAAATTTCCATCGAAATCGAAATAAATTTCCGCGCTCTAAGCCATATTTCGAACGGGCGCTTGAATTGCGCCAGAAGAAACTGGGAATGAATGATACGCTCGTAATAGAAGACCGTAACAATCTGGTTGAGCTTTATTACATTCTTGGAGATACAGCAAAAGTTGAATCACTTGGCACCATTGCGTCAGATATTTCTAAGGAAGTACTTGGTGTTGATAATCTCGAATTAGCGAGACTCTATCGAATCATGGCAAAGACCTGTCATGAAGAAGGAAGGTTTCATCAAGCGGATTCATTATATCGCAGCGCTTTGACAATACTTGAAAAACAACATGTTGACGATCAAGACGATTATATTGATATCTTGAGCGAGATAGCTATTCTTTATCATGAATCCGGGCAATACGCTGAAGCCGATTCTTTGTACTGTCTTTCACTTGACTTACATGAGAATTTAGTCGGATCCGGCAGCCCTGATCTTGTATCGACCTTAACCAATCTGGCGAATCTTAAAAATGAGACAGGTGATTTCGTAGCTGCTGAATCCCTTTATACCCGCGCTTTGAAAAATAACTCGCATCGTCGATCTCGCAGCTATTTCACAAAAATATCATTATTACACAGCCTGGCGAAAACCTGTGTAGCTCAGGGTAAGTACAAGAAAGCACGGAGGCATTATAAGAAAGCATTGGAATACATTGACGGAAGTACAGGTATGCATCCCGAATTAATTGAAATACTTGACAGTTACTCGGACTTACTATTGAAATTAAATAAAAATACCGAGGCTAAAGATTTGAAACAACGCTCATTAAGGCTTAAAGAGAAATTGAATAAATGACATTGATTTAAGGAATCCTTATAAATTGATTTCTAAAACTTATTTTCTTAGTCCTGTCGGACTTGACATTCTATTGAAATATTTTTAATGTATCTACACTTTACATAGTTTTAACAAAATACAAAGCATATTATTTTTATGCTTGCGATAACACCACAAACAGCATCGGCAGGAGAAAACCATGGGAGTACTATTTGGAGAACTGGTTGTTGACCTTGGTTATGTCACTCAACAACAGCTCGATGAAGTTATATTCATGCAAAAAAAAGGTCGCGCCAAGTTGGGTCAGATTATGAAACACCTGCGTCTTTTAGATGATTCGCAGGTTGAGCAAATCCTCAATTATCAGAAATCCGAAGAAGGATGGGGTAAAATATTTGGTGATTGCGCAATTTTGCTCCAATTAGTTGATGAGAAACAACGCATTGAAGCGGTAAGGTATCAGACCACATCGAAGGGTGTGTTAGGTGACATGTTGCTCTCAATGGGTTATCTTACGCGAGAACAGCTTGATGATGTTATTCGACAGCAATTGTTGAATTAATATTTGTAAACAAGGAGGAGAATTGCACAGATGAAAGTCTAAAAACAATTTTCTCCTTAATGAAAATATCCATATTTTACAACAGATAAAAACGAGATACCCCTTCCGCAAGAAGGGGTTTTTCTTTAAAATAATTATTGAAGTGCTGACCTTTCATGCACATCACTTAATATTCATCACCGAAAGTCTTGAAAAGCAATAAATCAATCGCTATATTAATACTCTTGAGCAAAGGGAATTCAAAATGCAATTTTCAACATACTTCGTTAATTGCTATAATAACATAGAATTAATCCGGAGAAGCAAATGAAACGGCTTTCAATTCTGGTAATACTTGCCTTTGGCATAATCTTCATCGGTTGTTCTGATGATGATAACAATGTCGCAGGACCAATACTCTCGTCACCAAGCAATTTAACAGCGACAGCGCTTTCTGATAATCAGATTCACCTGTCTTGGCTGGACTCGTCTTACATCGAAACCGGTTTCCGCATTCAGAAATCAAGCGATGGTCAGGCAACATGGGTCAGATTGGGCGAAACCGGTCGCGATACTACGGCGTGGCTTGATACAGGGCTACTTGAAGGTACAGACTACAGTTATAGAGTCTATACAATTGGCTATGAATCTGAGTCTGATCCATCTGAAGTTGTTACAACTAAAACCTTAGCGCTTCCGCCAACGAATCTAATGGCTGTTGCGGATTCCGTTATTTTTACAACGATCAGTTTGACCTGGGAAGATTTGTCCGAAAAGGAAACAGGTTATCTGATTCAGAGAAAACTTGGAAGTCGAGGCGTCTATGAGGATGTCATCGAACTTGATGCTGATGTGGTAGAATATGTAGATGAAGGACTCGAACAGAACACTACTTATTATTATCATGTTAGAGCCATGATTGATTCTGTCGGTTCACTATGGTCAAATGAAGCCGCTGCAAATACGACAGTACTTACACCAAGACCTCCTACAGATTTGGTTGCGATTGCTCAAACAGCACATAGTATTCGTTTGACATGGTCTGATAATTCTTTAAATAACGATGGTTTTCTTGTCGAGCGAAGCCTCATGCAAGATGAAGGCTGGGAGCTTGCAGATTCACTTATATTTGAAAATGTGCAGTCATACAGCAATGCGGGTTTATCGGATAATACTACATACTATTTCAGGATTACCGCTTATAATTCCTATGGCAATTCTGCTTACACCAATGTTGCATCTGCTACCACACCATCCGGACCGCCTAACGCGCCTACCAATTTAATATCCGATGGCGCCACATACGAAGTTATCAACATTGCCTGGGATGATAATTCAGATGATGAAAGCTACTTTCAATTGCAACGCAAGGTTGGAGGAGCACAACTTTGGAATGATCATGCTCGGATAGAATCTGATCTTTCCGTGTATGCAGATACTGACGTGATGATGAATACAGAATACCATTACCGTATAAAAGCGGTTAACAACGCCGGATCATCAGCTTATTCAAATGAGCTTATTGTTGTAACACCAGATGGACCTCCTTATCCGCCATCAATTACCAACATTGAGACTCAATCTATTTCATCAATTCGCTTGATTTGGTCACCACATCGCTATGGCAACCAAGATGGATTCTACCTTGAGCGTAAAGCAGAACAGGATACGGTGTTCACTCAAGTTGGTGGTGAGTTAGGCAAAGTAATTAATACATATACCGATACCGGACTCGACCCTGACACATGGTACACTTACAGACTCTATGCATTTAATGAAGTTGGTCAATCTGATTATTCAACGCTCGATAGTTCCCAAACCTGGACAACAATTGTACTTGATGAAGGTTTCGAAGATTATATTGTAGGTGAGATTCCACCACCGCCTTGGGATGTGGATGAACAGGGTGGTTCCAGAGCACGTGTATATGCAGGTGATCGTCATAATGGATCTAACTGTCTGCAACTAACCGATACCAATCCAATGGAGATTGACAGCGCTTATTGCAGGGCTGGAATAATTACTCGTCCTGTTGAAAAGGGAATCGTTGAATGTTGGCTGAATATCGCTAATAATGGTTATTTCGGTATAATTGGCGCAGATCCGGTTAATTACATCACCTTTAGAATCCAGTTCTTTGGTGATCAGAGAATAGTCTTCCAAAATGGCGCTTCTCTTGTATCTATCATTACGTTTCCGGTAGATGAGTGGTTTAAGTTGAAAATCATATTTGATGCACCTACAAGACGCTACAGTTTTGAAATAAATGATGAACCGCGTGCAGAAAACGCACTACTTGCCCGTAGTGATCATGAAGGAAACAGTCAACTAATTTTCCTTGGTTTCACTGACGCTACTCTCACTTATGCAAACATAGATGATATTTTAGTTGATGACACATCAGAGTTGCCCTCAATCATGCAGACATGGGGCTATCCCGGTGCAAGTACCGAAGAAAGTACTGCCAGGGTTGATGATATTCGATCAGTCGTCGGACCGGTGCGTTAGAGTTAGATTTGTTAAAATCGTTTGATAAGGTTCTTATTGCAAACAGAGGTGAGATTGCTTTACGGGTAATGCGAACCTGCCATGAAATGGGCATTAGAGCAGTGGCTGTTTATTCCGATGCGGACAGAACTGCTCCTCATGTCCTGATGGCTGATGAAGCTTACTATATTGGAAAATCACCCGCTCGCGATAGTTATCTTGTCGGCGAACGTATCATTGAAACAGCGCTGAAATGCGGAGCCCAAGCTATTCATCCGGGTTACGGATTTCTCGCTGAAAACGGTAATTTTGCAGAAGCAGTCGAAGCAGCCGGATTGTCCTTTATTGGACCTCCGGCTGCTTCGATTCGCTCTATGGGTTCCAAAACCGAAGCGCGTCGGATTATGATTGAAGCAGGCGTACCTGTTGTTCCCGGTGATAAATCAGGCGTCAACAGCGCAGAAGTGGCGCTTGCATCCGCCGAAAAGATAGGTTATCCAGTTCTCATTAAGGCTGCCATGGGTGGTGGTGGTAAGGGAATGCGGGTTGTTGCCTTACCCGATGAGCTTCCCGCTGCTTTTGAGGCTGCGCGTCGTGAATCTCTTTCCGCATTCAGCAGCGATGAAGTTTACCTCGAACGCTTCATCGAAGGACCCCGTCATATTGAAATTCAGATACTGGCAGATAGCTTCGGTAACTGTATTCACCTCTACGAACGCGATTGTTCAATTCAAAGACGTCATCAGAAGGTCATTGAAGAAGCTCCATCCCCGGCGCTTAATGAATACCCTCACATCCGCGAACAAATGGGTGAAGCTGCGGTTGCTGCCGCTTTAGCTTGTGGTTATGTAAATGCAGGCACGGTTGAATTTCTTTACGATCCATCCACAAATGAGTTCTTTTTCCTTGAGATGAATACCCGGCTGCAAGTCGAGCATCCCGTTACCGAAATGGTCACTGGAATTGACCTTGTTCGTCAGCAGCTTTTAATTGCTATGGGTGAAAGGCTGGAGCTCAGGCAAGAGAATATGAAGCACAGAGGTCATGCGATTGAATGTCGTCTTTATGCAGAAGATACGGAAAACGGATTCCTGCCGGATACGGGCTCTGTAAAAACTCTTGTACGTCCGAGCGGTCCTTGGGTTAGAGTTGATTCCGGTGTTGAGGAAGGCAGTGAAGTTGGAGTCTATTATGATCCTTTGGTGGCAAAACTTGTTGTCTGGGGTGAAACACGTGGGGCCGCTATCAGAAGGATGCATCGAGCGCTCAGCGAATATCGTGTGGTCGGACTAAAAACAAACATCCGTTTTAACCGCTGGGTTATGGATAATCAAATCTTTCAATCCGGAAATTTTGATACACGCTTTATTGCTCTCGAATTTTCTCCTGAACATCTTGAAGACAACAAAGATGAAACTGAATTATCCGCTGCTGTAGCGGCTGTTCTATGGGAGCAGAAAAGGAACTCCATTCCCCAGTTTGAGATGAATGCGAAGCCATCGCAAAATAGCACACAAAACAGTTGGAAACATGCAGGAAGAATAAGTAATTTAAGATAAACGCACTTGCTTCGATTTTTCAATCCACGTTCGTAAATACCTGTCTTTTGGAGAAAATAATCATGAAACAAATCACAATCCTTGCGCTTCTGCTAATTTTGCAATGCTCAACCACTTTTGCCGTAAACTACGGTGACGTCTATGAAGTTGGAACCACATACTGGTCTGAGCAGCAAAACGCCACCGTTGGGAAGATGATTGTACGCGATGGACTGGGCGGTACTCATTTCACATGGACGAAAGCTTTGGATGAAGGGCTTTCAGAGCGACATGTTTACTACAACTTCTGTGATGATGATTCCGGTGATATTGAAGATCAGTTTGCTGCTAATGCATCATGTGCTGATCAGGGTGATCGCGCCGGTTATGCCTCAATCGATCTGTATCCCGATGGAGAGACAATGCTTGCGACATGTTTCTATCATGCTTCAATGAGCGCTGTAATGGCAATAGATTGGGAAAGAGGTTTCGGTGCGTTCAGCGAAGAGATGTTTCAACTTCAGAACAGAATGGCGATCCCGATTGTAGTCAAAGGCACAATTGATCGGAACCAAAATGCTCATATAGTTGCTGTTTCCAATCCGATGCAGCCTGATGCGCTTTCTTTCGGTCTGACAATATGGCATGGGCTGTCAAATGGAAATCCTTTCGAGTGGGATAAAAGTATAGGGTTTGAAATTGAGAATACAACCGGTTTAAGCCACAGGATACAAGCTTCAAGGGAGTCAGATCGTGTAGCTCTGGCATGGCATCATAATCTTGTTGGCGTCCCAGCGCCTGAAAGATGGGAAAACTCTGATGCACATGGAATGAACAATGATTTGTACTTAATCGAATCTCCTGACGGTGATGAATGGGATTTGGATAATCCTTTCAATATTACCCGCACCATTCCTGCTGATAACGACAGAGAAGGACTGCTCGCTTATGGTGATACGCTGAGACCTTACAATGACGTCGATCTTATCTATGTCGGTGATGTAGTTCACGCTGTTTTCACAACACGAGGTTTCATTGCCGATCCTCGTGATATTGGCGATCCACCTGTGATCGACTGGACTACCGAAGAGAGCTTTATCTGGCACTGGGATTCGGAAAGTGATACTCTTACGCTTGTAGCAGATGGATGGTACGATAATGAAGGGATATTAGGCTCTTTGTACAGCAACGTTGACAGACCTTCACTTGCTGCTGATGAGAGTGGTAAGTTATACTGCATATTCAAGCAGGTCAGCGACGAAGATGTTGATGATAATAACGTCTGTGTGAGTGACGTCATACTCGCCTTGTCAGAAGATGGTGGAATAACCTGGTCGGAACCTATTAACCTGACCGGAACGATCTATGACGACGAGGACAGAGTGAGCGATTTCATCAGTGAGATGCACCCATCAATCGCTGAAACGGTCGATGATTGCCTGCATATCTTCTATCTGCTGGCATGTGTTGACCTTGGTGGTATGGGGGAACCTGAGGTTGTTGAATACCCGATGATTTATCAGCGCATTGCAGTCGAAGACTTGCCTGAGGTTGGTGTGCTTGAGATGCCGCGTGATAATTTTACCTATCACAATTTAGGAAATCAATCTGTTAATAATGAGTTAGTAAATGGTCAACCGATTGAATTTGGTATTAACGGCGTCTATCCGAATCCGTTTAACTCCCGAACCTCTGTGCAGGTTGATGTGCCTTCGACAGAGCCATTTACTCTCGCGGTAATGGACGTCAGCGGTCGTCAAATGGCTATTCTTCATCAGGGACAAACAGCGCCGGGCAGTTACACCTTCAACTGGAATGCCGAAAGCTATCCGGCTGGAATTTACTTCATCAATCTTAAGTGGGAAAAGGGATCTACTATTAGAAAAGTTGCGCTGGTTAAGTGAAAGGATAGATAATCCAGTTTACCGTTATATCCCTGCTTGTGAATTAGCATGATTGCGGTTACTTTTCAATATTTTAAGTGTTTTTTGTGTCGAAAATGTCGAAAAGATAGATAAGTTAAGGTTGTGATAATTGAAATAAAATATGCTTTCTGAAATGATCAGTTAAATTATTGGGCAACCCGTTTGGCTATTCGCAGTACATACAATAAAAATTTTCGAATGATATTCTGGCTCGTTCTTGCAGTATTGGTGATATTTGCTTTTCATCAGCCGAAACTGGTCGATGATGCTTTCATCTCATTTCGTTACGCAAAGAACCTGGTTGATGGAAACGGATTAGTCTATAATCCAGGTGAAAGAGTCGAAGGTTACTCCAATTTCCTCTGGGTATTGCTGACCGCCGGAGGTTACTTACTTGGGATGCAGCCGGAACACACAGCCGTTGCCTTGTCGATTCCCATCTTCGCAGCTTGTCTATTACTGTCCTATCTCCTTGCTTTGAGTGTGCTGAAAAATCGAAACCTTAGCTTTGTCCTGATGATACTCGTCGGTACTAACTGGACGATCAGCTCCTTCGCAAGCAGTGGACTTGAAACTCCGCTACAACTCCTTGAATTTCTGACCATTGCATACATAATAGTTCTTTCTATTGAAAACGAATGGAGTGCAAAGCTGACTCTTGCGCTATCAATCATGCTAAACATCTCGCTTCTGACTCGACCTGATGCTGTGGTTCTCACTATGGTTAGTCTGATTATCTGCTTCAGGACAAAGCAACATTGGAAACCGAAGGATGTTATCGTAATGATAGCGCCTTTCCTTCTGATTTTGCTGCCCTATATTATCTGGAAGTATAACTATTACGGATCTATACTGCCTAACACTTATTATGCGAAAGTACACGGATTGACCGGCTTTAAATACGGTTTGTTCTACGCATATCTGTTCCTATTGAGCTATTTGTTGCTTCCCTATATTGTGGTCGTTAAGTTCTTCTGGCGAGAGCTGATTAAGATCAATACAGCAGTTGGGTATCTGGCGTTTATAACTGCGGCATGGTTTCTTTATGTGATCCTTGTCGGTGGAGATTTTATGGAATTTCGTTTTTTCGTACCAATTATCCCTCTGATTTTAATTCTGATTATTTATGTAATTGCCAAACATACAAGCAATGTGCAGCTTAAATACGGATTAATACTGGCTCTCTTTCTCGGAACACTGAACACAGCCTTCGGCTTTGGCAAACCGATAAGCGGATGGGGAGTTCAGAATATAGCCACATTGACGCGACCCCTGACAAAGGATGGTGGTGAATGGGTTAGAATCGGCAAAGAGCTTGGCAGAATATTCCAGGATCGGGATGTTTCAATTGCTCTGGGGATGGCAGGAGCGTTACCCTATTATTCGGGACTTAAGACAATTGACATGATGGGTATGAATGATGCAAATATCCCTTTCATCGGCAGAGAACTCAGCGTTATGGCGGGGCACAGGGTTATAGCGCCGCTCGCATATCTTCAACACAAAGAAGTTAATTTAATCCTTTGGCCCAATAACTTCACATTTGACGTTCCAACTTTTCAGCGCTGGGTTGAAACTGTAAAATGGGACGATCTCTACAGGTACTACCTTGAGGTTGACGAGCCGATTAATGGGGTATTAATTAATGAAGCTGAGCTGATAGGTATTCCAATTGGTGACGATCTGGTGACTGTCGCGTGGTATTTAACGAGAAATGAGACGATAGACGAGGTTCTGCGTTCAGGCAGTTTTTATCGGTTCAAGCTGGTCAGGTGATTTTGAATTGAAATAAGGTAAGTACTGCCACAAGTTTGTTCTTAATTAAATATTTGTAGAATCATGTTTTTAAGGTTATATTTAATAAGTGATTGATGAGTTGCCTTTAACAAAATAATGTTTATTAAGAGTCTGTTATGCGTAACCTCCTGCCAGATAGTAAGTTCGTTAGTAATCAAACACACATAGTACCACAAAAAAGAACTGCCAAAGCTCCATCGGACAACTCCGTCCGAACAGGGGCTTTTTGTGTTTTTGAAAGAATTGTAAAAATGATTATTTTGGTGATATTACTTGTCTATTTGCCGTTCACTGCATTCGCTCAAACCGAGGTCTCCGGTGAAGTGTCCGGTGAATGGACAGTGGAAGACAGCCCGTACATCATCGTGGACTCGACATGGGTGCCGGAAGATGAAGAGTTGAGAATTGGTCCCGGTGTGGATGTGTTGTTTGGCGAAGGATTAGGTATTGATGCGTTTGGCATTATTACTGTTCACGGAACAGCGGAAGATTCAGTATTCTTTCAACCTACCGAGGGAGACACAACATGGCGGGGATTTGTACTATGGGCTTCAAATGACGAGTATTCGTTTGACTACTGCAGATTTAATAATGCAGATGTAACATTTGCATTAAGAGTAGAAATAATACTATCACTTGATCATTGTAATATTATCAGTAGATCCAACGCGGTCGGATCAATAAAATACTATAGTTTGCCTAACTCTCGAAGTGAAGGGAATACTCTAATTATGAATAGCTGTAATATAATTGGTGATTTACACGGTTTGGTATATTTACGTTTCTCTAGAATAATTGCGGATAGCTGCTTGTTTGATTCGGGAACTATAGCAATCTTGCTTGATGGAGGATTATTGATGCTAAGTAATTGTGAGACTATTGGACACATTAGTGGATTGTCAATAATGAACCTCTTTAAGACAAAACTTCTGCCATATAGCGAATCATCTTCAATAACATTCTGCGGTGAGATGAGAGATTGCGAAGTTGATATAAGAATGGACTTTATCAGTATGGACAGTATCTTAATTCATGATAGTGTGATAAATGGTGAGTTGAGAGCTGATCATTCTGGTGTGGGTAGAATCAGCGGAACCACTTTTAATGCCCCTAACGGTAGGATTTATATCGAAGATTTGCATAGTTTTGATATTGATGAATGTACTATCAATGGAAGCCTATTTATAGAATTTGATTCAAGATCCAATCCAAGATTTAATATCACAAATTCAATATTCTCAGGTCGTTGTATTCAATTTCGGTGTCCGCCTACAAATCGACGCGCAAATATTAGAGAGTATGCTGAAATTAGAAATTGCACATTTTATGGAGGTATAAGTACAGGCGATGTTTACAGTTTAAATGTAATAAATAATACTTTCATCAATTCAGGGTTTTACATAGATAATAATCGACCAGGCTTTTTCAACAATTTCAAAAACAATATTCTTATAACAAATATAGATAGCGCACGTTTGATCGATTTTTATCAAGGTGCTTTTGAACATGTAGATGATGTAGTTTTTGACTACAATTGTATTTATGGGTATGAATATTTATTAGGCAGTAATGCGCGTGCTAATGATATCGTACTTGAATTTGACGATACCAATATTTTTGAAGATCCTTTACTGGTTTCCCTTGATCCTCTCGATCCCCATCTTGAGTGGAACTCACCCTGTATCGATGCCGGTGATCCTGATAGTCCACTTGATCCGGACAGTACGAGAGCGGATATAGGTAGATTTTACTTTCACCATGAAAACGCTATTTCGTTCAGACAATATGCAGTACTTGATGATTTTGAGATGTTTTCAGCATATCCAAATCCTTTCAATTCTAAACTGAACATAGATTTTTTCAATCCGCTCAGTCAACCGATAACAATTACACTTTACGACATAAACGGACGTGAATTAATAAAGGAGGACTTACAATGGTATAACACAGGCAGGCATTCGGTTGCACTTGATGGAGGGTCTTTGCCGTCCGGCAGTTATTTCGTTTCATTGAAAAACGATAATTCTAGTATGATTACAAAAGTAGAATTAATAAGATGATTATCCTACTGATAATGCTTGCCTTCCTGCCCTTCACCACCTTCGCTCAAACGGAGGTCTCAGGTGAAGTGTCGGGTGAATGGACTGCGGAGGACAGCCCGTATATCGTCGTGGACTCGACTTGGATTCCGGAGGATGAGGAGCTGATGATCAGTCCTGGTGTGGATGTATTCTTCAATGAAGATCAAGGACTTTACGTTTACGGAATACTTGATGCATCCGGTACGGAAGATGATTCAGTACGTATCCGGGTTGTGGATGATGTAGAACATTGGCGAGGGATTCGCTTCTACGGAAGAAATCAGACTGGATGGAACTACGCTTCGATTATCTGTCCTGATACCGCATTCGTGTTGGATCCTAATTGCACACTAATCATGAACAACTGCTTTGTAGATGCAGATCGTACGATTGCAGGTGACACGTATTTTGGAATACGAAGTGGTAATCTGACATTTTCACATTCAATATTAAAGAGCAGATCACATCACACTGCTACAGGTGGACACCTTACCGCAAACAATACACTATTCGACTTTGGGGCGGATGAGGATGATGAACCAGGCTTTTGGACACTCGGAACTACTTTCAGATTAACAAGCTGCGAGATAATTGGCGCGCTTCATGCTGAAGAAGGAATTGTTTATGCCGACAGTTGCCGTTTTCTACAAACTCCAATTGGCAGACGTACAGGATTGGGAATTGGATTGGGGCGAATGACAGAATCCTATATCGAAGGTGGAGCATCAGCAGGGAGAATTTATTCACAAACATCAGCGACTTTCAGAAATAACACCTTGCTTGGAGGTTTAAACATTTCCGGTAGTGTCGACGTTTCAGGTTGCATTGTAGGAGGATCCCTTGATATTGATAACTGTGTGACTGTTTCTGTTCTAAACTCAATATTTAATGGAAGTCTGTTTATGAGTTCTTCAGACTCTATAATCATAGATAGTTGTTCTTTTATTGGTAATGATCCGAATAATCATGGAATTAGCTATCTCGGAATCGAAGATAATCCTCACCTTTCTATAACCAGAAGTGTTATCAGACTAAATCGGATTTCAATAGATTCAAGAGTTAATACTATCCTTGATCACAACACATTTGTATTTGATTCTTCCGGTTTTTCGGCTATTACCAGTATTGGACGAGATTCCATACCTACAAACAACATATTTATAACTCTAACTCCAGGTCAGCGGTTATTCTCAACACAATTAGTTCAGGGGATGGAATACAATTGTGTTTATGGATTTGAATATATATCTGGACCATTTGAGGATCCAATTCCAATTGATGAGATCGATTCAACAAACATAATTGCTAATCCACTAATTGGATGGGATGACATCACACCATACATTTCTTTTAACTCTCCCTGTATAGACAGAGGTGATCCTGAATTCGAACTTGATGCGGACAGTACCCGTTCTGATATAGGCGCAAGAGCTTATGATTATATACATTACATATCCCGACCATCTGATGAGGTTAATTATCCAAAACTATTAAGTCTAAATGCATTTCCTAATCCGTTTAACAACACATGCAGACTCAGATATGAACTGCCTTTCACTGCAAGTATTTCAATAGGTTTATATGATGGTCTGGGCAGGTTTATTAAGGAAATATCAGACGGTAATCAAAGTGCGGGTTATCATGATTGCCTCATAGAAGCGTCTGATCTTCCTGCAGGTGTTTATTTTGTAAGGTTTTCAACAGATCAATTTCAGCAAAATCGGAAAATATTGCTAATTCGATAACTTCAAACAGAAAGTAATTTCGTTACAAATATACGGAATACTTAACAAAACATAGGATGTTATAATGAAAAGGCGCATTCGCTCAATGTTTCCTGGCAGATTTCAAGTGAAGCTTGCGAAACGTAATCTGCCAGGTTACGCTTCGCTTGAAACCCGGCAGTAACTCCTATGATTTTCACCTAATACTTTCGGGAAATGCTATAGTATCAGTTATCGTTTGAATCAAAGTAATTGAGGGGAAAATAAGAAAATAAAAAAGTGTACAATTGTACACTTTTTATTATGAGAAAGCGATTATGTTGGAACGCCTGAAATAATTTTAGTTATCGACGCCTGTTGTTAATTCTTTAATGATCTCGTCCATCTTGAGAAGATCAATGGGTTTGGTGATATAATCCTCAGCTCCAAGCGCTATTGCTTCTTTCGCTGTCTCTAAATCGAGCATTCCGCTGATCATCAACACTTTGACCCGCCTATCGATTTTACCAATCTTTTTTAATACGTCTATTCCCCTCTCGTCAGCGAGAATGACGTCAAGTAAGACAATATGAGGCAGAAAACTCTCATACAATTCAATAGCAGTTTTTGTGTTGTGAGCACATTTCACTTCATAGCCAAATTCTGCCAGACCATCAAGTATAATGGCGCAAAATTCAGCTTCATCATCAACTATAAGAATTCGAATATGATCCACTATTGTGCTCGCTGAAAAAACAGAAAAGTCTTCTCAAACTTCTAAAACAAGTAAAGGGAAGACAAACTTATCAGATTAATATAGCTTGCTGTAAAGTAATTTACAAACTTTTAATGTGTGCAAATAAAAAAACTATCTACTAATAATCAATATTTTTCTTTAACTATCTTCTTTTAGTAAGCCTGTCAGGAACAAACAGGACAGTATCACAAAATTTTGGGATCTGATGAATCTATGTGTATTGCCCAGATCATTATGGTTGGTGATACTGTTAGTAAAGGAGTCAGCGATTTATAATGTGAATTCCTTCTCTGTTCATTTAATAGATTCCTCACTAATTAGTTTTGGTTGTAGAGTGAGCATCTAAATAATGTAAGATTATTCGTGGAATTACTTGATCTACTCTCCAGTTTCTTTCTCAAGCCTTTCCAGAATACATTAATCTTGAAGTATGGTGGCTTATTGCTCCATAACACAAGTAACCATGTTATAACAGCAATGTAGATAAGTAAGAGTGTCATTTCGGTAACCTCCATTGGTTTAACCCTTTAATGGGTTAATGGAGGAAGAATACTAAATCTTACATCCAGAGTTCATATTTTACATTTTTATACGAAATTATTTATGTTGATTTACCAGATTCCAGATTGAATCGGCTTTGGCTGAATAAACCTCTTTGGAGGTTTTAATTAGAGAGCGAACAGAATCTGCACCGGTTAGATCGCCATTAAGTAGATAACTCTGAAAAATGTACCAGTGTAATTCGTCTTTGAGCGTGAAAGCGGTCATGTGTTCAGCTTCAGTCAACATTTTCAGAGCATTCTCAGGCTCCTTATTAAGGAAATAACATATTCCGAGGTAGGTTTTATATTTGAAGTTTGCACTGTCAAGTTTTACCGCTTCCATTAGGATATTAGCTGCTGCTGCATAATCACCGTTGTTATAACTTTGCATGGACTGCCTGAATAAATTCTCAGCTTCAGCGGTTGCTTCACTGCGGAGTATCATCTGCTTGTATTCTAACGGTTCAAAGATTAGAAATTGCTCATAGGATTGATTCTCGCCTGTTATAAACCCAAAGTATATCACCAGGAATACAACGGTAACTGACATGATCGGCGCTAACACCTTCGGTCTGAAAGCGAAATCTAAAACATCATTCACAAAATCTTTAATTCCTTGAATAATATCTGAAAAACAGCGCGTTTGTTTTTCATTCAGTCGTTCTTCTTTATAATCTAACTCACCGTCTTCGATTGCTTCAATTAATCGATCTTTATGCTCGCTAAGCAGTTCCGCCACTTGACGGAACTCAGCGAGTTCTTCACGACAGAAGGCACACTCAAAGATGTGCTCTTCAAATAATTTCTGATTATCAACATTGAGAAGACCCAGTTCATATTGAGAAATTAAATTGCCAATTTTGACGTTCGTACATGAACGATTATTTTCTTCGCTCATATTACACCCCTATTTTCCAATTTAATCTTCAAGTTATGCCTGCAGCGGTGTATTCGCGTATTTAGCGCTGATTCTGAAAGATTCCATTTCACCTGAGTTAATTCGCGCCATTGTTTTTCGTCTCTATTCTGGTACATTGATTTGAAAAATTCCCTGCAAAATTCTGATAGATTACGAATTGCTTTGAGTATATGATCGAGCAGGTCTCGTCTTTCCACATCTTCGTCAAATCGATCATAGTAAACCAGATCCCTTTCAGGGTGTTCGCTGTTATCAGATTTCCCGTCATCGTCGTAGTTATCATCACTTCTGACAAATCTGTCCTGATCAGCTTTCTTCAACCGCAGCTTATCGCGTAACTTGTACATTACTATCTGCTTAAAATAGAGATAGGGATTATCATGGACTTTACTTGTAGCCTTTTCAAAGAATACAATACAGGATTCCTGCAAGACATCATCGTCTAATTCCGATCCCCATCCTTGTTTTGATAATTGCGGATCATCTCCTAATCTTACACGAAGAAGTATTAAAAGATTATTTAAAGCAATTCTATTGCCGTTTTTTGCGCGCTGTAAAAGTTCATCACAAATGCGCCCTAACAAAATAGAACGCGCATATCCTGTAACAGATGCTCGTATTTCTTTTATATGTTGTTTTATTATCTCAAGCGCTTCGGAAATTATCTGATCTCCGGAACCTTCGGAATCATGTGGAAGGTACTGCATCGTGATCGTTGCTAATCCTGGTTCTAATCGAGACATAAGAGCTTCCAGAGCCTCAGCATTTTCGTCTTTAGCAAGGATTAACAGCTCGTTCAGATTTAAGCTGTCGAGTTCGGGTGGTGATTTCATGTGGATTCGTTCAATTCCAATAACCTATCATTATAAACGAAGACCAGTAGAACGGATGTTTGTATTTCATCATTGTCTCTTGCTGAGCCAATTTAAGCGCATCAGCTTTTCGGTTGTTCTTAAGGTGTTCATAGAAACTGCTCATCAGAAATGCCGTTGATTCGTCTTCCACCTGCCATAAAGACGCTATAATCGATGGCACACCTGCTGACATGAAGGCTCTGGATAATCCCACCAGATCGTCACCATCGCTGAGTTTACCAAGTCCGGACTCACAGCTTGATAGAATAGCCAGATCAGCAGTTAATTTAAGGCTGAAAATCTCTCTGACCTCGAGTCTCCCATCGTTAATGCTGTCCGGCATTAGCAGCAGACTCGATCTGAGAGGAGATGATCCATCTAACTTAGTATGACAGGCAAGGTGGAGCAAGTTATATTGGGGAGCTTTTTTAATAAAATTGGTTTCAGTAGCATCATCTCTTAATAGAACTTCACTATCATATATATTTTTCATCTTCTGACATGTCAATTCTGCAAACTCGAGACTGTGCAGGCTTGAATCTTCTGATTGAGGATTTGCTAATGCGAGTAAATTCCTTTTCTCCTGTTTCTCTTCACCTTTAAGATACTGAAGAACAGAGCTTGAAGGCAGATAGCTGATTGTTTTGAGTTCACAGAGATACTGCCCGTTATGATTCATAACTGCCTGAAAAGGCAAATAATGCAGAACACCATGAGGAACAATGATAAGATTTTCAGCGCTAAGCGAATCAATTTCCGAACCAGCCAGCCTGTCGTACAATTCCATCAGAAGTTTGTTTTGATTTGTAAGCATTGCCAGCGATTGAGCAAATTCATTAACCAAGGCAATCAATGTATCTGAAGATAACTTCATCCTGCATAATTTAAAATCATCCCTTGAAATAATCCAAAGCAGCAATTCACTCTCTGTTAAATAGTACTCAAGGAGGCTTGCCGATTTGTCCAGATATTGTTGAGCCTGATGCAGTTTTAACGGTTCACCAACTGCAATTGAAACAAGATCATATTCATTTTCTGTCGAATTTTCCTGATCTGTAGATTGAGTCCAATCGATATCTGTTTCCTCAACAGCAACTGATCCTGACAGCAGATCAAGGAAAGCGCGCGCCTTGCCCCTCTCGACATAATCAAATGCCTCCTCGTTTCTCTTAAGCTCTACCAGGCTGAGAACGATATTCTCAAAAAGACCTGTTACAAATTCTACATAGTTTCTTTTATGTGATTCAAATTTAATCCTGCTTCTGACATTCTCTAAGAGCGAAACTGCTTGTGTGAACGATTGGACAGCCTCAGTATAATTCCCCTGTTTCATGTAGCAATCACCTTCGAGCATCAGCACGTACTTTCGCATATCATCCGGGAAATCACACGCCTTAGAGGATTTAAGCGACATTCGAGCGTACTTCATTGCCTCATTATAATCTCCCTTTGAGAGGTGTAATTTGCCGATTAAATACGTTGCCCAGCTTTCCCGCAATGGATCACGCAATTTTTGACTTAACAGGAGAGCCTGCTCGTATGATTCCTCAGCCTTTATACCGTCACCAAGTTCGTTATAAATATCAGCCATAGCCCAGAGTGTCTCACAGGCGCCATGCTGATCTCCGGATACTTCTCTGAAACGCAGGCTTTCCTCGCTGTATTCGAGAGCTTTATCGTATTTCTTCATTTGAGTATATATAGAGCTTAATTTACTTAGCGCAGAACCGATCCCCTGCTGATCGTTAATCTCTCGTCGAATTCGGAGGCTTTCCAGTATCAGTTTTTCAGCCTTTTCATAATCGTTCAAATAGGTATATACTGTACTTAAATTCCCTAGCGCTCTCGCTGACATTTCATCCGCATCAAGTTTTTCACAGAGTTCACGGCACTGCGTGAAGCATTCTATAGCTTCAGTAAAATCAGATAAATAAAAGTGGATATTTCCCATATCCAGTAAAAGCCTGCATTCCCAATTTCGATCACCATATTCTCTAATTTTTAAGAGTGAGACCTTAGCAGTTTGAAGCGCATCATTGTATTTACCAACAGATATATAAGAATTCACCAATGCGGATAATACGCGGATTTCTCCCTGCGCGTTATTCAGTTTCTGGTAAATAGACAGGGCTCTGTTTAAACAATCATACTCTTTGTTTGTATTGTTTAAACTACTGTAACAGAGTCCCATATCAGTGAGAATATCTGCCTCATCCATTTTCAGGGAATCTCTTAAAGCAATATTCAGGGCTTCAGCAAGGTATTCTAAATCGAGTTTGTAGTTGCCTCTTTCGCTTTCGACTTTTGCCAGACCCATCAGAACATTGATCTGCCGCAAGTGATCGTTAAGCTCCCTGAAAATAGCCAGACTCATCTTAAGGTATCTGGATGATTTGTTATATTCATTAATATCACTGTAGATTCTACCAAGGTTAATGGCAACAACACCCTCTAACTTACGATTCTTAAGTTTCCTGCTCAGTTTCAGACAGCGGTGCGAATATTCGAGCGCCGGTTCATAGTCTTTCAATTGACCGCAGGTAGCGCCGAGGCTTTTCAGTATTTCGCTGCTTCCCTTCAAGTCTTTCAGTGAATCGCTTAATACCAGGGCTTTCTGGTAATGCTCTTTTGCTTCTTTTAATCTTCCTGTATAGTAACATGATTTGCCAAGTTTGAAGAGCAAGTTTGTGCGTTTTTGAGGATCTGCGTAGATCGATGAATCGGACAGAACATCATGACAGGCGTCGTATAACTCAGAATAACGTGAGCTGTTATAAAGAGAATCAACCAGCCCGAATTTCAGATCAAGAAAAGAGGACCGGTCGATAATTTTCTGTTGTCCCTGGCAGGAAACGAGTGTAAGACATAAACCGATAAACGCGAATGCAATAACAACTGAACAGACTAATGTAAATGCTCTTTGCTTTTTTAAAACAGTTACAAAGTCTTTCCACGAGATCATAGAAATCCTGTGTTAATACGTTCTGTCAAGTCAGTATTTGTTGAAATACTGATCGTAAAACGGATACTATCCAGTACCTATCATGATATTAAGCTTGTATTCCGTAAAAGCAATCAATTCATCCAGGCTCTAAACACTAACTTCTATAATATCAGAAGTTTGGTTTATTGTCTAAGTGGTTTTTTAAGTCACTTAATCTTAGTTGATAAAGAAAGTCACTTAATCTTAGTTCAAAGAAATGTTCCTTTTCAAACTTCCTTAACTTATTATACAAAACGGGAATTCTAACAACGAGCGCTTTAGGAATCATTAACATGGGATTCTCCATCCCGTCCCACATTATATCTGCTTGCTGGTCATTTGTTGCATCTACTAATTGATCGGGATGATCTCCTATTACGCTATCAGGATCATTCCATGCATCCAAATCAGATACGTGATCGAGTAATCCTATTGTTCCCGGATCGCTGATTTCCTCCTCAGGGCCGTAGAGGACAGCATAAACAGTTGATAGTCCGATGGTATCGTTGAGAAGATCAAGCAAACCGTTGCCAGCAGTGACTGATCCTACCGGTAGGTTGAACGGTTTTTTCCCGGATGGGCCAGGTGGGTTTGAAGTAGGGTAAACGGTATTACTGAGCAGAGCATACAAATTGAAATTACCTTCTGGATATTCTGCAACTATTACGGGTGTCGTATCAGGATGCTGTATCTTGTCAATAGTATTATTATAAAAGCCCAAGTAAGCATCGCTGATATTCATATCATTTGGCCCCAGTTCCTCGTAAATACTCACCAGGATACATCTATCGACTGGCCAGATTTTGGGTGGTGTGGACATCTGCTAACTCCTTTGTATAGAAATAATGCGAGAATTTACTCTTAGTTGAATTCTCACTTTTGGCTTCACTTCAAAAGAATATGCTTTTGCTAAATTACATTAAGAATCTATTAAATGCAAATTGAGATAACAAATAAAATGAAAACCGAGGTATTATTCAAAGAAAATGATGCACGATGTTTTGTTTTAAGTATAGAATTACTTGCTGAAGCTTAAATAGATAGATAAGCATGTTTTTACTGACAGTTCGACCAATAGGTAACGGTTTGAAAATGATTAATCCTGCGATGATTGAATTGTATTAATCCGGATTTTCATAGATTCTGTGATAATCGAACAGTTATCCCAAAACCAAACAGGCTTTCTTCTATATCTGGAAGAAAGCCTGTTTTAAATGGTGCCGAAGGCCGGATTTGAACCGGCACGCCCGAATTTGGACGCTACCCCCTCAAGATAGTGTGTCTACCAATTCCACCACTCCGGCATTAACACCTATATTATAGCATTTCTATACTGCTACGTCAAGTGGAATTTTCAGCTATTGGACGATTTGCAGTACATAATTTACAAATATTCTTGCTTTACTGTTAATGAATTGATATATTTATGATCTTAATCATTAAGGAATGGCTATGATCATAGTAAAATCGATACTTCTTTTTATACACGTAATCGTTTCTGCGCTGCTGGTAATCACGATCCTGCTTCAGGCTTCCAAAGGCGGCGGTCTCTCAGGAACTTTCGGCGGACAGAGTTCAACGGGATTTTTAGGTTCGCGCGGTACAGCATCTGCGCTATCAACGATGACTCAGTATCTGGCAGGAGGATTTCTGATTCTCAGTCTTGTTCTTTCGATGATGGCTGGCGGGAGCCAAAGAACTGAAAGCGTGACTCAGAAAGTGCTCGAACAATCTCCAGCGTCACAACTTCCTGCGGTTGAAGATTTGGATTTCAGCGCACCTTCAACAGGTGAAAGCGATTCTGAAACTGAACCTATCGAAGAATAAACCGATAGTAAATAACCTGTAATACTGCCGAAGTGGTGAAATTGGTAGACGCGCTGGTTTCAGGGACCAGTATCCTCCGGGATGTGCCGGTTCGAGTCCGGCCTTCGGCACACTATCTGTAAAAGTTAGTAACATTCTGTAGATCAAACAGAAATACAGCAAAGTGAAACGATGAGCGAAGAATCTTAATGAAATATGAAAATTACAGATGAATCATGGAAAGATTCGAGCGAAAAGAGTTAAAATACTTAATCAATAATAAACATCGTGACGAGCTTCGCCAGCGTTTCATGGTGAACATGCAGCATGATTCATTCTGCTGCGATATTGAGAATAAAGCTTATACTGTCCGAAGTATATATCTTGATACTCGTAGTTATCTCTTCTATTTTGAGAAAAAAGACGGTTTGAAAATCCGCAAGAAACTCCGCATCCGAACCTATAATAACAGCCAACCGAATAATGCCGGATTTCTGGAAATCAAACGCAAACACGGCAATACGGTATTCAAAGAACGCGTCCGGATAAATCTCTCCGAAACCCCTAATATCTTGAACGGCGCTGAGCTGCACCCTACAGGGAGCGACACGCATATAGAAAAAATAGCATTAAACCGCTTTATCTATCTAACCAAACGCTTGAAACTTGAACCCAAAACGCTAATTACTTACGAACGTGAAGCGTTAATCGGACTGGATGATCCGATGCTGAGAGTTACTTTTGATATGAATCTTCGCAGTTATTCACAACCTAATATTGAAGAATTCCTGCGAGAGAAAGATATGAGATCTATTGAAAATTCGCATTTTGTTCTGGAAATTAAATTCGACAGTTATATGCCGGTTTGGATCAGACATATAATCAGGGATTTCGGTTTAAGAGTTCAGGCAATTTCAAAATATTGCCATGGATTAGAGGTTTGGCATCCAAACACCCTTGAACCGATTTCGATTGTATGAATTTTCTGAATAATCTAACTCCGGCTCTCAACTACACAATATTCGATGTAGTTTTTAATCTTCTTCTTGCATTCCTGCTTGGTTTTCTGGTCTCCGCAGTTTACAGGCTCACCAACCGCCATCGAGCGCTTAGTCAGTCTTTCATACTAACTCTGATCATACTGTCTATGGTGGTCGCTCTTGTTATGATGGTTATCGGGAACAGCATTGCCAGAGCTTTCAGCTTGGTTGGGGCGCTGTCAATAATACGTTTCCGTACCGTAGTAAAGGATAATAGAGATATTGCCTACGTATTCTTCGCTCTTGCAGCAGGTATGGCTGCCGGAATCGGCAATCATCAGATTGCGATCTTTGGAGTGGGTACTATTCTGCTTGTTTTGATTGTGCTCGATTTTGTACAGTTTGGAATAATAAGACGTGGTATTTACCTGCTTCGTTTTCAAATAATTCCAACAGATACGGACGACTCATCTTTTGAGGAAGTTTTTAAGAAATTACTTGCTACTTACAGTCGTTTATCAGTTAAAACTGTGAAAATGGGGCAATTTGTTGAACATTCATATCTCGTTAAATTAAAACGTTCGATATCCGATCAGCAGCTTATATCGGAACTGTCCGCTCTGGAAGGTATGGAGCGTGTTATTCTCTTGTCTGAAGAGAGCGAAAGCGAATTGTAGCTTGAGTAAACTACTATGGTTAGACGACTCAGCGTATTAGTTCCAATCATTTTCCTCCTGAATATTTCAACATCACACATTTCATCGGCACAACCGGAAGAACCGACCCTGCCGGTTTATTCACTAATAATTGATTCTACATGCATCGAATATTTAAATCATCATTGGTGGACATCAAAGAGATTTCCAGCAATATTAGTTATTGAGGACGATTCCTTGTTGTGTCATGTGCGTTACAGGGGCGCATCTGCTCGTAACCTACCTAAAAAATCATGGAAGGTATTCTTCGACGACGAAGGCCCTGATGGCATAGAAGAATTAAACCTTAATTCAGAATATAGAGATCGTTCTATTTCCCGTAATCATTTTTGTCTGGAACTAAGTCGTTTTGCAAATATTCCCACACCACAAACCAGGCATATTTCCTTCTATGTTAACGGCATCTATTCAGGTGTTTACCTGGAGGTTGAGAATGTTGATGAATTATTTCTTAGACGGAATTTTCTTGACGTTGGCGCTATCTGGAAAGCAATAAATCACGGCGCACACTTTGCGCCATTCATCCAGCGAGAACATTTGTATCTGAACTATGAGCCTAAGATCAAACCACTCGGAGCCGTTGATACACTTCTAACCAGATTTGCCTGGTTAGTTTATGCTGATCAAGGCGCTATTGAGGAAGGTTTGGAAAATCTGGTTGCAATTGAAGAGGTTCTTACTTATTTCGCAGTACAATACATCACTAATAACGGTGACGGTTTTACTAAGAACTACTATACATACGAGAACAACGATGGTCGCTGGATGATCTTTCCCTGGGATTGTGATGCAACACTCGGAAACAGCTATCGTGGTGATTGGATAGATGACGCTAATATAATAAATGAAGGATTTCTTAAATATAATGCGTTATTCCAGAGATTGATCTCCATTCCTGAGTATAGAGAGAGATTTCTTGAAATTATAGATTATCTGATTAGCGATGGTTTCGATTATTTGGTTGATTGTGTTGAAGAGACCTTCAATGAGATCAGGCACGATGTGTATATGGACACAGCAAGACTGGGTAATAACGAGGACTTCGAGTTAGAACGGGTAAGGCTGTTTGGATGGCTGCATAATAGAACATATTATCTTGAAGACCTTGATTGGTTTAATTGGCTCGGAGTCAGCTCGTTTTCATTTCATCCTGAGTATATTCAGAGTCCATCTGATACATTTGTAGTCAGCGCTAATTTTACTGAAGAGGCTTACCGGGTATATACTTACATCATTGATTCATCCGGCGCTCAGCATAGGTTTGCGTTGTACGATGACGGCTATCATGGTGACCGAGAAGCTGATGATCTAACATACACAGCAAATATTTCTATTCCACACGCATCGCTGCCCTTTCATTTTTCAATATATTGCGCGCCAAACTATTGCGAAGGCTATCCTTCACCACCTTCAGGATGGTTATATTACAACATTTTCCCAACTCCATTGCCCGCTATCAGACTTGACGAAGGAAGTCCGGAAGAACATAATCTGTCTTTCACATCATTTTATCGAAACGAGGTTACCGACACGCAATATTTTGGTTTACTAAATACTACTGATCATTGTATTAACGTCTCAGATTGTATAGTTCATGTTGGAAGTGATCATCGAAAATGGCAGATTAGCGAGACGCCTTTACTGAATCCAGATGAAGAACTTATTATTACAAACCACTATGATGAAATCAGAGCGTTATTTGAAAATTCGCTTGTAACCGGAGATTTCTGTTTTCCTCTAACGGAAATTGATACTATTCGATTTGAGACATGGGGAGGTCGGTTGATTACCTCTTCAGTTGTTGGAGACATTAGCAACTATAATGAATCCGTTGAATATATCGTAATAAACGAGATTAATTATAACAGCGCCGATAACTTTAATCCGGATGATTGGATAGAATTATACTGCAGAAGAGGTGAATTTGATTTAACCGGTTGGATATTGAAAGATCAGATGGAAAATCATGAGTATGAAATACCTGCGGGAACTCGATTATCTACAGATCATTATTTAGTAATCGCTCAAAACCCAGAATTATTTGAGGAATGCTTTCCCGATGTTACTCCGGTTATAGGTGGATATTATTTCAGTTTTAGTGGTAGTGGAGATGAGATCAGGCTTTTCGATAATAGTGGCGTTTTAGTTGATCATGTGCGCTATGATGATAATAATCCCTGGCCCAATGATGCTGATGGAGAAGGTCCTACTTTAGAGTTAATAAATCCTTGGGAAGCCAATTATGGAGCGGAAAATTGGAGAGCTTCTGATGACGATCACCCATACGGCTCACCCTGTGAACGAAATTCAAGCTACGCCTCTGTAAAAGAGAAAACATTAACACCCACATCCTTATGTCTGAATTCCATTTATCCGAATCCAGCAAACGGACAGGTAACTATCTCATGGAATCAACCGGGTAATGTAAATCCAGATCTGACAATATATGATTTGCAGGGCAGGCAGATCGCGAATCTCACCGTAAATAAGTACTCTCCGGGAAATCATTCTGTAACATGGAATGCTCACGAAATGCCTGCCGGAATATACTTAATCAGGTTTGAGTTTAATAATTATTTGGAAATAGAAAAAGTCGCGCTAATCAAGTGAGCAAAAGTGGTTCTTCACTGTTTTGCGTGCGTAATTATTATTAATTAAAAACAAAGCACTGTCTGGTGAGTCGTTTTATAGAAAAAAACTTGTATTGACTTGCAAATTCTAAAATTATTATTTTAATTAAATATATAGCTGTGAGTTTATTAGGATCGGACTTGGCTATCAATATTGCGTCTTTTCACCAAAACCATGTAAGTAGTTTTTAGATTTTATTAATAAATAGTGGCGGTACTGATTAAACAAGGAGTAAGATAACATGAGTAATATTTCATTTCAAACAAAAATGCGATGTCAAACGGAACGTTTTACACCACATTGCACACCACATCATAACCGGTCATACCATCGGTTTGACTTCACAGCTTTAACTCTGCTTTTGGCTTGTGTTTTGTTATTCGAAAGAGCTCCCCTTTTCGCTCAAGACCACGAAAACGTCGAACAGGTTGGAAGGATTTATAATCAATGGAGCTATGCTTACGGAGTTGCTTCAGTTGGAGATTTAGTGTTTGTGGCGGCTGGTCATTCAGGTTTGCAAATTTTGGATGTAACAGATCCTGAAAATCCGGAGAATATAGGTTATTGGGATGATAACTCTGGATTTGCCAGAAATGTGACAGTCATAGGAGATTATGCTTACATCGCAGATGATGAAAGCGGTATGTATGTCATTTCTGTTGCAGATCCCGAGCGTCCCGAAGAAGTAGGATTTATTGATACACCAGGAAGGGCATATTGCATTGCTGTTTCTGGTGATTTTGCGTATGTTGCTGATTTTGAATACGGATTGCGAATTATCTCAATTGCCGATCCTGAGCACCCCACAGAAGTAGGATACTATGATACACCGGGAGTTGCAATGAGTATCTCTGTTTCCGATAACTACGCTTATGTAGCAGATGAAAGGTTTGGATTACGTATTATCTCAGTTACCGATCCAGAACAACCTGATGAGGTTGGATACTACCGTACTCCAGGATCCGCACGAGGAGTTACTTTATCAGGCTCTAACGCATATATTGCAGATTTCGAGAATGGATTATACATCATCTCATTGACAGATCCTAAACATCCTGAAGAAATTGGATACTATGATACAGCAGGAAATACAAATGACGTAGCTATATACGGTGATTATGCTTATATAGCTGACAACTCATGTGGTTTAAGTATTATTTCGATTGCTGATCCTGAACATCCTGAAGAAATAAGTTACTATGATACGCCAGGATTTGCACTGGGTGTTAAGGTTTCTATGAACCATGCCTTTATTGCGGATGGTGCGGGTGGATTGCGTATTATCTCAATTACTGATCCTGAATATCCACAAGAAGTTGGTAATTATTATAAACATGGAACTACTAAAGCAATTACAGTTTCAGGTGAATATGCTTATACAGCGGATATTATTAACGGCTTACGTATCATTTCGGTTGCAAATCCTGAACAACCGCTTGAAATTGGTCAATATAATACACATGGTGGAATCCATAGTGTCGTGGTCAAAAACAGCTTTGCTTATATAACAGATTCACGTCGATATTTTCAGATAATTTCAATTTCTGATCCCGAACATCCTGAAGAAATAGGAATCGGTGAAAGCTATGGATCTGGTGTTGATATAGCCGTTTCCGATAACTACGCCTTTATATTAGGCGAGTACGGTTTACATATATTTTCTATTGCTGATCCTGAACATCCGAACTATGTGAAGAGCTTTAATAATGTACGTTCGAGCAGAAAAATAGTAGTATCAGGAAACTTTGCTTATGTTGCGGGAGGCAATTTACGAATTATCTCGATAGCTGATCCTGAAAATCCGGAAGAAGTTGGACATTATAGAAGTCAAGGGATAATGTATGGTTTATCGGTTTCCGGTGATTTCGCATACATAGCTGATGATTACAATGGTTTGCGCGTGATCTCTGTAATTGATCCTGAAAATCCGGAAGAAGTGGGGTGTTTTAGTACACCTAGCTATGCAAGAGATGTAACAGTTTCCGGTAATTATGCTTATGTTGCTGATTTTAGGGGAGGTTTACGCGTCATCTCGGTAGTTGATCCTAAACATCCTGAAGAAGTGGGGTATTTCGATACACCTGGTTTAGCGTATGAAGTTGCTATATCCGAAGATGGTCTAATTTATGTCGCAGACGGCACGAACCTTGGCATCTACCGCTTCACCGATCCGGCAGGCGTTGATGATAAATTCAACATTCAAAATTCAGAATTCAAAATTTATCCCGCCTATCCCAATCCCTTTAATTCAACAACAACTATAACCTTTGGGCTTGATAAATCGGCCTCTACGCGGCTTATGCTCTACGACTTATCCGGGCGAGAAGTAAGGACGCTGTTCGACGGCTACAAGCAGGCGGGATTTCATTCGGTAAATCTTAGTGCAAATGAGCTTACATCAGGTTTGTATTTCGTGAGGCTGGCGGGATCGGAAAAGATTGTAACTGAAAAGTTGATTTTGATAAGATAATGGTAGCATAAACGTCTCTTCCTGCGAAGTACGCAAAGCGTTACTTATCCTTCAATGGTAGATGCTTCTTTTTTCCTGTATTAATTGAAATCAGCTTTGAACCGACCTTGCGGCTTTTATAGAGGGCTTTAAGGACTTTTTTAGGCGTTAGATCCTTCTTCTTTTTGCCTTTGGGTTCCTTGATCTTTCCATGTTCCGCTTCCCATTCGGATACAGTATCTTCCAAGTCAAGATAGAGTTTCTTCATAGCTGCCGGAGGCAGGATGATCACCCTGTCTTCGAGCTTGATGAAGGTCTCGGAAGCGGTATGACTGACGCTGATCTTATCGATCTGTAGTTTGTTATCGCTTGCTACGACAGGATTTTGAACAGTATGATTTTTATTTTCTTCCCAGCTTATTCTCAATTCTGTCCTTCTTAAATGTAAGTTTCTTTGCACTGTTGACAAGCAAGAATGTTTGTCCTACTGGATTCCGGATCATGTCCGAAATGATGCTGCATAGCGTGTTACAATTCCCAAAGACAATATTTAACTGCCCTGTTAATAATATCCCATTCCGTATCTGAATCGTAGAGATCATGCCCGAAATCAGTGCTGTCACGCAAACTGTTTTCCTCAAATTCAGGCTGAAAACCGGCGAGAAATACTCTCCCCTGCGAATAGTTAAAAGCGATCCCCGCTGCGGCGCCTGTAACAATATAAGTATAAACTACACTGATATTAGGATCGGAAAACAGAAATTGCGGTCCGTCACGGTATAGAGTCTGATAGGTGGATTGTCCATTTCTGCCGATCTTGTGGGTGTCATCCTCTAATCTGATAGCGGTGAGAGTGTAATTAGGAGGAGTGTTGATCAGGTAAACCGGGTAATCAGCGTCTCCAGTGAAAAGCCCGATGCCTTCGTAAATTCCTGATGCACTGTCTGTTATGGTCGCTCCTCCTCCCAAGCCGATCAAACCTCCTCCTGAAGACACAAACGATCTGATGTTCATGCGTCCGACTGTACCGAGGCTGCCGAGTATGTCCAGCGGATCTCCACCTGGGAAAACGACGAGGTTGTAGCTGCGCAGATTATCTTTCAGGATACCGGAAGCGTCTATAGTATCAACTGAATACCCGGTAGATCTGACCGCTTCAATTGACGCAGTTACAGATTCTGTCCAGCTCCCCGGTCCGTTATAAACCGCCACATCGGCAATGAAAGGTTTCTCGTTTAATTCTCCGCTACATCCGATGAGCATGACTGCCGCAAAGATTATTATAAAAAATTGTTTTCTGATAGTTGATTCCTGAAAAAAACAACAGATTACAGACAATTAGTAAACTACATCAGAATTCTTGAATTTGCAAATTGGGATTGGTTAAAAGACGTTCAATTATCGTTTCATTTTGTATATTTATAACGAAAGTCTAACATCACAACAATCGCAACTAAGGCTCAAAATGAAATACTACAGCAGCTTCACTGATATGATAGGCAAAACCCCTCTGCTGAAGCTTGAGAGACTCGCAAAGGAATATGAAATCTACGCCAAATGTGAATTTATAAATCCGCTCAGCCTGAAAGACAGACCTGTTTTTCAGATCATCCTTGATGCAGAGGCTTCGGGAGTGTTGAAACCCGGCAGTACCGTAATAGAAGCAACCAGCGGGAATACAGGCATGGCGGTTGCTTCGATTGCAACTATCCGTGGTTACAAAGCCATTCTGATCATGTCGGAAATCCAGAGCATCGAGCGGAGGAAGGTGTTGAAGGCGCTTGGAGCTGAATTAATCCTGACTCCCGCTGCTGAAGGCACAGCCGGAGCGCGCAGGAAATTGAAGGAGATGCTTGCGGAACATCCGGAGTATTTCTACATCGGTCAGCATGTCAATCCGTCTAACCCAAGGGCTCATTACACGACTACAGGTCCAGAAATTTGGGCAGACACGGACGGTAAGATCGACATTCTGATTTCCGGACTTGGGACAGGAGGCACGATCTGTGGAGCGGGACGATACCTGAAGGAGCAGAATCCCAAGGTGAAATTGGTCGCAATCGAACCGAAGGAGTCTCCTTATATATCACAGGGCATATTTAATCCACACCGCATGATGGGAACCGCGCCGGGATTTTATCCTGAAACGTTGGACAGAGAAATTATAGATGATATTTTCCTCGTTAGTGAAGACGAGGCTTTCGAGCGCTGCCGTCAACTTGCATCGCAGGAGGGAATTCTCGTTGGCATTTCTTCAGGAGCAACTATGCACGCTGCGCTTAAACTGGCAGAACAGCCCGAAAACAAACGCAAGCTCATCGTCTGCATCTTTGCTGATACGGGACAGAGGTATTTGAGTGTGGAAGGGTTGTTTTTGTAACTTTGGGGAGATCAGTATTTTGGCAATTTTATGACAATATGGCTTGCATTTTGATATAAAATGTTGTATATTCCGCACGAGTGTATGTATAATTTGCGTCACATCGTCACATAAACGCCGAAAAGCCATGCTGGGTAAGGGATAGAGGGTGTGACGGAAATGTGACGGAAATATTGAGCTGTATAAACACAGGCGGGACGCCTGCGCCACTGAATCAGTTAAAAATTTCAATATCAGTAAGAACTTGCCACTTGCTACTTACCACTTGTCACTTAACCAACAATAATTTCCTTGTAAGACTGACTCCGCCTGCATCCACTCTGCAGAGATACACACCCGCAGGATGATCCTTCGCGTTCCATATAAGGCTGTGGTTGCCTGCGTTCAGGTGATTATCAAGCAGCGTCGCAACCGATCTGCCGTTCAGGTCGAGAATAGATACAGATACATCGCTGCTTAACGGAAGATCGAAGCGGATGTTTGTGAATGAGTTGAAGGGATTAGGAAATGCAGGTTGCAGGATAAAGGATGAAGGATGAGGATTGAAAGATTCGGATGATACGAAGACAGGGTCGGGACCGGTTTGTACGAGCCAAAAATCAGTAAAACCAGCACCATAAGACAAAGTTCGTCCAGCGAGTGCATAACTTCCATCTTCCATCTGAATTATAGACTGACAATCATCTAACAATTCTCCTCCAAAGGATCGAGACCAGAGGGAGTCTCCATTCACATCGGTTCTGACTAACAACATATCTTCTTCGGTATCCGCTGAATACATCATTCCCGCTAGAGTATAACCATCATCTGTGGTTTGGATTACTGAAAAACAATCTTCCCTCTCGTCACCCCCATATGTAGATGACCAGAGTGAATCACCAGCATTATCCGTCTTGACTAACCACATATCATATTCACCACTGCCGAAGGATTCTGTACATCCTGCTAAAGTAAAACCTTCATCTCCTGTTTGAAGGATTGAATGGCAACTCTCACTATCTCTTCCACCAAATGTTCGAGACCAAAGAGAGTCACCATCAGCGTCTGTTTTTACCAACCACATATCTCTACCTCCAGCGCCAAATGATTCAGTGTAACCAGCTAAAGCATAGCCTCCATCAACTGTTTGAATTATTGATTTACATACATCCAATTCACTTCCCCCGAATGTTCGTGACCAAAGGGAATCACCATCTGCATTGGTTTTTACCAACCACATGTCGTAACCACCAGCACCGAAGGATTGCGTCAATCCAGCTAAAGCATAGCCTCCATCAACTGTTTGAATTATTGATTTACATACATCCAATTCACTTCCCCCGAATGTTCGTGACCAAAGGGAATCACCATCTGCATTTATTTTCACCATCCAAATATCACGTTCCCCAACGCCATAGGAACTAGTAAATCCGGTTAGTATATATCCTTCATTATTTGTCTGAATTACTGAATGACAGACTTCCGATTCACTTCCTCCGTATGACCGTGACCATTGAGGATTTCCCTCAACATCAGTTTTTACCAACCACATATCAAAATTATCAGGAACAGAAGTCCTTGTAACGCCTCCCAAAATAAAACCTCCCTCAGCGGTAAGAATCATTGAATCACACTCATCAATGTCATGCTCGCCATATGTTCTCGACCAGAGAGAGTCCGGTTGGGCGTGGATGGTGGCTGCTGATGTGAAAAGGAAAATCGAGAGTATGAGGAATGTGTTGCGCATTTTTCCTGCTCCTTTTTAGTTGGTCTCTTAACCGAGTAAAAACTATCTTCAATCCAAAATCATATATTAAAAGATAGTGTGGTAATTTTGTAAATACAAATAGCACGATGGAAATAAATAGCATTGTTCTTAGATTCCGGATCAAGTTCGGAATGACAGTCCCAACGTTTTAGAGGTGTCATGTGTCATCAAGACCTTTGAAATATTCAATGTTAATGCTTTAAATGTGTCATTCCGGTGAAAACCGGAATCTATATCTGCTTAATTATTAAGTACATAACTCTTTTAGATTCCTGCCTTCGCAGGAATGACATGCTAAAAATAGCGAATATTTCAAAGGTCTCGTCCTCACATGATACTTAAGCTATTGTTTTTCCGTCATGTGGGGACCGCTGACGGCGCTCTTACGCCTTTAGTCGCCGAGAAAAATGTCGGCGCTCCCCAATGGAAATCATTAAATCCATTGCTTATCCCAAAATTGAGCATTATTATAACATACAGACATCAGAACAATTACGAATGTATTTGGCGAAGATGAAAAGACTTCTTATAACGGCAATCCTTGTGTTGACATTAGCGCTTCCAGGCTGGGCGGAGCTGCTCATGCGCACGCATGGCAATGTTACGCTTTCGACCTGTGTTCACGGATTCGATAAGCAGAATCAGACCTACCCCGGTTACCGTTCCGATTTCACGCTGTTCGTCGATTTCTACCGCTGGCGCTCGCTGGTGTTCAATTCATCAATCGGCAATACAACAGTGATCGAAAAACCAAAAGCCGAGATGCAGCTTGATAGAATACGCTATACACTAACTCCCGGTTTAAGGCTCGAATTCCATTCCTGGCTTCTAAACGGATCACTGCTGCATGAGTGCATTCACAACATCGGTCGTCCGGAAGATGACGGTTCAACCTGGTGGAACAGTTTCCGGATTGGCGTCGGAACCAAAGAAGCATATTTCCTTTATCTTCTTGATGAGTATAAAAACCTGAACAACGTCTTTCTCAACAAATTCGACGCACAGGTAAACGTCGGACAGATAATCGAAGCCAGACGAACGCTGCTGAGCGGTCAGAATCATAACTACCGGCAGGAGTATTTCTCGCTGCTGCGTTATCATATCGGTATCTATCGCAACTGGGTCGGTTTTGTTACTTTCAGGCAGCACTTATGGATATTAAGAGACGATACCAGCGAGCAGAAACTTAGCATTTCACTCAACATCTTTCGCAAGGGCGTGAAGAAATTTGCCGGATTCTATTACGATTACAACATTACGGATACGTTCAGCCTTGATTCAGCCGAGGGGATCGGAACACTTGGTCTCAGGATTGTGATTTGAATCGCATGAACATAGTTATTGAAAATTCCTGTAAATCACTATTATGGAGTGTCATTCCTGCGAAGGCAGGCATCTATAAGTGCATAGTATTTGATTACTTAACAGTTTTAGATTCCTGCCTGCGCTGGAATATTCAAACCAGCAAATCAGCATCATGTACAATGAAATCAGCTCGATGTAACCCCCCCTTTATCCCCCCCTACAGTAGTAGGGGGGGGCGGAGTAAAGAAAGTAATTTTCAAAATAATAACATACTTTCTTCTCGGTTATTTAAAAAAGTATATAGAAAAGAATATCTTATAATAACGTTTATATTTCTGTTAAACGCTTTGTGCCGAGCGGAGCTTCTAATGGATACCAAAGGACAGGTGTCGTTTGCGCCTTATATCCAGGGCGTGAAGAAAACCGAAGGATTCTATCCCGGTTACCGGACGGATTTTATCGCAGACGTCAATTTCCTGCGTTTCGGCAGTCTGACCTTGAATGGACTGATCGGTAACATGACGATGATATCGCGAACAAGCGAATCCATCTTCAATCTCGATAAGATACAGTACACTTTATCACCCGGCATCCGGCTTGAACATAAAGGAATTCTTATTACCGGGCAGTTCAATCATGAAAGCGTTTATGCCATCAGCCGAGCGGATGATCAGCAGGGAGCTTTCTGGCAGAACAGCGGGCGTTTGATAGTGCAGTCAAAAGGAGCTTCGTATTTATTTTTAAGAGATGAATATAAAAATATAAATAACGAGATTTTGAATAGTTGGGACGCTATTTTGGGATTTGGACTATTTCTGCACGGTTCAAATTCAATCTGGGTGGCTAAGAACCAGGATTACCGGCAGGAGGTTTTTTCAAATATCCGCTACCACCTCGGCGTTTACAAGAATTATGTAAATTTTAACGGCTTGCAATATCATTTGTGGCGCAACGCTGATAAAACCGTCGAGCAGAAGTTGACTCTAACTGTTAATATATTCCGTAACAACACCGATGGATTATTTGGTGTATATTACAGATTTGTAATCTATGATAACAGCGGACAGGATAACGAAAAAGGCTTGGGAATGCTGGGATTACGGATTATATTTTGAAAATATATAAGCAATCTTGAAAATTCCAACGAATTGCAGTACAGGCTTCACTGTCTGACGTTCAACTTTAGAAAAGCTAACTTTTAATGTCTTCATTTCAACATAAAATAGAATCCTACGGATTATATTTCATCCTTCTGCTAACCATTGTATTAAGGGTGTTATACTGGCTACAGGCGCGTCAAAGCTTCTGGTTTGCATTTCCAGGAATGGACCCCGAGTTTTACAACACCTGGGCTAATGCTATACTATCAGGCAGAGCATCGAATTACATTCCTTTCCCACGCGCTCCGCTGTATCCTTATCTGCTTGCAGGATTGAAAAGCGTTTTCGGGAACGGTTGGTTAATCCCCCGCTTGTTTAACCTTGCTGCGGATATGTTGACGGTCTTTTTCGTTTATAAGATCACAAATAGAATACGTGGAAAAATTACTGCCTTAATCGCTGCCTTGCTGTTTTCAATCTGCGGTATATCAATCTATTTTAGCGGCGAGTTGTTAATGACGTCAGTGGCGACTGCCTGCGCTGCGGGATTTGTTCTAATGTTTGCTAACAACATAAAGAAACCAACGTGCCTAAACAGCGCTCTGTCAGGAGTAATGCTTGCTCTTCTAGCGTTGTTCAGACCGAATGCGTTGGTAATACTACCGGTTTCGTTTGTGGTTATTCTTTTGGTGTCATTTTTTCGTCATGTAAGGACACATAAATATGAAAATAACTTGATGAAACCCCCCTTTTATTCCCCCCTACTATGTAGGGGGGATGGGGAAAAAAGCTATTTTCAAGGGAATGACAGTCAAAACCGTCACACGGGGACATGTGACGGCACTCCTGGATTCTC
>JAIPJL010000144.1 GCA_021734165.1 bacterium
AGGACAAATATAGCTTTTCCAGCAGCGTCACTTTTCATGGTCATCATGTGGTAATCATCATATTCGGCATATTCATCGGCGTCCGGCAGTCTGCCGGGAGCGTAAAACGTAACTTGGGCGCCTGCAATCGGGATATCATCATCGTCAGGATCATGAACGTAAACTTCAACTAAACTTGCATCTTCGTCGATCTGCCGTGGAAAATCAGCGTCAATAATTCTTGGTACTCCTAACCACGGCTTAATACCGGGCTCGCCATAATGCTGAGCATCGGTTTTGGTAGATTGGTATAACTGTTGACCTCGATGTCCGTTATTGTTAGGGAAATAGAGTTCAAAAGCGGTAATGCCGGCTGTCCACGCCCATCCCATAGGCAGATCTAATAAAAGTCCGTATTTTACCCATTCCATCTGAACTGAATTAGCAACAGCAATAACATTCCACCCCCAACCATTCATCATATTGACCGGACCCATCAGGTTGTTGGCGCTGCCATTTCGTGTCATGGCTTCAGCAGCCCATTCACCATGACCGCTCATTGTAATAAATATCGGATTAACATTGTGGTTGTTAACGCTGAAACTACTGCGCCAGTTGTATAGCTCCCCTCTACCAATCATAATGCTCATGCCATCGTTGAACCATTCTGTTAGTACCGGACCAATTCGCTGACCAACCTGATCCCAATCGTACCACTCATAGAAACGCACATCTTCGTATCCCTTGTGCTCAAGTACTTCCTTTTCCCACCTTACAATCGTATGGATCACAATATCCCAGGCTGAAGTTGAAGAGTTTCCCCAATGTTGAGAAAATGCTCCAGCAGCGCTAAACCAATCTGTATTCTCCATGTAGGGATTAGCTTCATATCTGAGTGTTCTTCCAACGGCAAGTTCAAGTGTTGCTGGGCTGCCAGCCCACCATCTACTCATTCCAACATCGGGATTTAAATCATCCCCCTCAAGCAGACCAATTTCATAATCGGCGTGAGCAGCGCCAGAATATGTGGAATTTCCGGTGAAAGAACCCAATTGCCATCCTGGTGATCCGGCGTATGAATATGAAGCCCTGTCCCCAATTAAATGCAATAGTCCAAAAGGCTCCACTCCATCTTCGCTATATTGATCATATAAATCCTGGATTGCTGATTTGACGTTGCTGGCATTACCAGCCTGTCCACTGGTCAGGTTGAGAATATCAACCTTATAACCGGATTTGCGTCGCCACTCAATGAATGGCATTATATATTCCATACATGAAGGATGTGCTGCAATGCAATAATGACCGACATAAGGAGGCTCGTCGTCTTCGGGTTGATCGCGCCGAACCTGATCGCCGTTGATTGCGAGCGATTCTATATATTTAAGGAAATCTTTGCTGCGCCATTTTCTATCTGGATAATGTACCGGATTTACAGGCTCACTGTCAGTGACCACTATATCTGTGTTAATGTTTTCATAATGCAAATATTCATTGGTTACGGGGTTGTATCTGATTGGATATGTCGTAACCTTAACAAGCCTGACGCCGCGAATAATACAAGGCTCGCTCATCTCAGCGATAATCGGTGGGTAAATAGCGTCATCAGGTATATTTGCAAAAACAAAGGGAGTCACATTTTCGTCTAAGCAAATTGCAGGTGGATTGTCACTTTTTACTATACGCGGTTCGTCTGTTTCAATTCGAAGTTCCAATCCGGTCTGTGGCGGTACGACAACAAATCTGCTAATTGCAGGCAGCATTGGTTTGCCGTATTCGTATGTAGTCCCCTCGCCGGGAATTGAATAACTGTCAAATGATTCATTATCCGTGACAACCTCGTTGATTTCGAGATCACTCATCTCAAAATTCATAGAGATCGACTGATTGTCGGCAGAGAGGATTGTTACATTGTTTTTAATGTTTAAGGAGGTTTCGTCAGACGCCTGGATAGCGCTCAAAATAACCAGTAAGGTTAGAAAAGTGATGCTTAAATACTTCATTGCATAGTCCCGGAAGTGTTATCTTTTTTTTCCAATCCAGCGGTAAGAACGCTGTCAGGTGAAACTTTAGCGATAGCGCTCTTACTACAAGATTAGTTTTTCGTTTTGTTACAACTATATAAAATATAAGAAAATAGAACGCATCAGTCAATACGAGTTTTTTGAAATAATCGGGAATCAAACCTGTCATTCATGCGTAGGAGTCTGTCCGATAATGATAAATTCGGCTGTTCCGTCAAGTCTTGAGACGACGAAGTCGCGTTGTGAACTGATGGCAAGTACTGAAATAACAAAAGCTTATAAATTGCCAGGTCACATCCGCTGTACGTCGGACAAGACCTGGCTGAACGACCATCAAAATCCATCATCGGACAAAATCCTTTGCAGGCATGACACTAAAAGGCAATATTTAAAAGGACTCAATACATAAGATAAATGGTTAAAATTTGGTCAATTAGGTGATTTATTATTATTTTTATTTTTTCAAAAAAATTTATTTTTTTTTCAAAATGTGTTCTACCTCACACGAATCGAGTAAATGTTTGATTATTTTTATACTGAAAATCGGTCAAGTGTGACAACATATTGTTGAATTACACGTCTGTAAAACCTGTATAAACACTTGCGAAAAGACTAAAATGGTTTTATATTTGTGATGCTTAAACAGCCGATAGTTGAAAATCTGCTTATACAAGTAGTAAGTCTTTAATTAATAAGTGCATCGGCTCAGTCGCAAACTTAGTAACAGTAAACCTCGCACAGCATCCAGCTCAGCAAACACTGCTTTCAACCAGTTTCCGATTTAAATTTTGTTCAGTTACTGCAAATAAACCCACTTTTAGGAGTTTAATTGAATCTCTTCACCGACCACCATGTCTTGAATTTCCAAGCGCGATTATTTTAGTGTGGTTGATCTCTGCTATGCACAGTTTCTTTGGAAATTTTAAAGCAGAGAGTTGAAAGATTTGTTAAGTCATAGATTTGAAAATAGTTAAAGAAAAATTCAATAACCAGTTAAAGCATCTGGGAGGTCTTATGCAAGTAGTAAAGATGCGATTTCTTTTGGTGTTTTGCCTTGCCTTTGTCGGCTTCATGATTGCTGTGCCGGCATTAGCTGAAGTTGAGGTAGAACCCCTAAACATTGGAATCGACGTAAACACCGGAGATGTTAGTGTAGAAAACATTAGTATCCATAACCTTGGTGGTGACGCTATTGACTTTAACGTCGAAATCACGGTTACCGGTGAACCGAATGAAGAAGTCGCTAATCGAGATGACCGTTCAGAACCCGATGATATGGGTTATGAATGGCGCGATAGCGATGAGGACGACTGTCCCGCATTCGAGTGGATTGATATCCGCGAATGGGATGGCGTTCAAGACTGGACAATCCAGGATGATGGCAACTCAGGAGCCGCAGAACTCGGCTTCACTTTCCCATTCTGGGAACGTGATTTTGACCGTGTCTATATTGACTCTGACGGCTGGATGTCATTTTCCTATGGTGGACAAGACTATGACACCTATAGTGATGTCCCAAACTATCCTATGGAAGCCGGTGAAGGAGCCGAACATGGGAATACTGTCGTAACTTATGGTATGGACCATACAGGCACGACGGATATGTGGTTCTGGACGGATAATGATTACGCCGTTTTAATGTGGCATGGCAACCGAACTAATTGGATCGAAATGCTTATCTATCCTAACGGTCTTGCCAAAATACAATACGGCGAAAACGCTGGTCAGGCGGTAAACATCGGCGTTAATCTTGGTGACGGCGACCATGGATGGTCTATACAACAAGGCGTTGTGCCGCAAGATGGAGATGTTATCGCCTTCGGTCCAGCAAGCGCTTGGACAAGCTGGATATCTATCGAACCGGACGCGGGTTCAATAGATGCTGATGGGGAAGCTGATCTTGATTTAACGCTCGACGCTACCGGTTTGATTGGTGGTGATTGGGAAGCTGACGTCACCATCTTCACTACTGACGAAGAAGATGACCAGATTGTCGTTTCGGTGACGATGTCGGTTACTGACGCCCCTGACATTGACGTAGTCTGGTCAGAGGACATTGGCTATCCTGATGTAATCGACTGGAATGACGCCTTTGATGATCTATTCACTGAAGAACAATACGATATCACAGTAAATGTCTGCAATATCGGTACTGCAAACCTTTCGATTGCTACTATCGCTTCAGAATCAGAAGAGTTCTGGGCGAATCCTGACGAGGAAATTGTTGTTGAACCTGAATCTGAAGCAGAAATTACGTTTTCCTTCCTTTCAGCAGAACCAGGTGATTTTGAAGGAGTAATGGTTATTTCTTCTAACGATCCTCGTGATGAGGATCTTGAGATTGCTCTTCATGCTAGAACAGCTTCACCTCCTCAGATCGGATTTGATCCTGATGACATCGAAGAAGATCTCTTCACAGGTGATATTGAAGAATATCCGATTACGGTATCTAACACAGGTGATGCACTGCTTCGTTTCATGGCTGAACTTGAAGTTACCCACGAACCAGGAGATGAAGAACGCGATGCAAATGTACGCTCATTGCGCGGTGCTAAAGGTGTTAATGCGCCACGTCGCGACCCTGGTGATCCGGGTGAACTGATTGGTTCATTTAACGGCATCAATGCCGCTAATAACTACTGTTCGATACTTGGTTGGGACCCTGACAACGAGTGGATGTGGGTATCTAACTACAACAACAATGTCGCTGTTGCTTATACCCATGACGCTAACTATGAAGAATTTGAAGAAGCTCTTCGTATTGCTCCCGGCAACTGCATGGACGGAGCTTTTCTCAATGGACACCTCTGGCTCGGTACTTGGTCGAACGCAACAGTGAACCGCTATGATGCTAATGGTGACAATGTTGGATCCCACCAGTTCCCAACCAATGTTTATGGACTTGGCGCTGACAATGAGGAAAGCCGTATTTTCCACATGACTGCCGAGGGTAACTATCCTATCCGTGTCTATGACGTTGATGGGCTCGAAGTTGGTGAACAAATTGGTACGATAACCAATCATATGGCTTATCATAACAACTGCAACGCCTACGGTCTGGATTGGGTACCTCAGCATGGTGAAGCCCCGCTCTGGATGTTTGCTTACAATAACGGTATGGTCTATCAGATCGGCGTTGATCAGGATGAATGGGAGTGCATCGACTACGAAGATGCCGTCAGCTTTAATGGATACAATGGCAACGCAGGAGCGCAATACGGCGCTGTCGCTCACGACGGTGAATTCATCTGGTGTGGTGGTTACTCACAAAGCGATATCCGTGTTTTTGAAGACGGTGTTGCTGAAACACGCTGGATAGCTATTGCTCCTGAAGAAGGTGAAGTTGAGTCTGATGATGAAGTCGATGTGGTTGTTTACATTGATTGCACAGGTTTATTCGGAGGTGATTATATTGCTGAAATCACCTTCTACTCAAACGATCCTCAAAATGAAGCTGTTGTAATTACAGTTACAATTCATGTTACCGGAGCGCCTGCCCTTGCAGTAGAATGGGAAGAAGATTTCGGTTATCCGGACGTAGTTGACTGGAACATGGCTTATGAAGATCTCTTCTCAGGTGGTCCTTACGAAATTCACATGACTTTCATCAATTCAGGTACTGACGCTCTTGAAATAGAAGAAATCTATCCTGACGATGACGCCAATGGTTACTTCACTACGGACACTGAAGACATGGCTCTCGATCCTGAGGTAGAAGCCGATGTCGTCTTTACTTTCGATGCTGAAGATGCCGGTGAATACAGTGGTAACATGGTAGTCGTCTGGAACGATCCTAATGAAGAAGATTTCATTATTCCGCTTTCAGCAGTTGCTTCCACACCGCCTGTGTTTGTAATTGACCCCGAAGGAGTCGATTACACAGGTGATAATTCGCTCTATTCAGGAGCTGTGGAAGAAATTAATATTATCGTTGGAAACGAAGGTGATGCTCTGCTGCGTTTTGATGCAGAGGTAGAAGTCACCCACGAGCCCGGTGATGATGAACGTGATCAAAATGTACGTTCACTGCGCGGCGCCAATGGCGTAAGCGCGCCTCGCCGTGACGATATCAACGTTGAAGATGTTTCAGAGATGCGTTTCGCAGTGTTCCAGACTTACAACGCCTGGGGCGTCCTCGCTGATGTTATGCTTGGTCGCGAACAACTGCTTACAGGTGACAACTATGATTCATTCCGCGATTGGGGCGCATTGGATGACATTGATTTCGATGATTACAACGCTATCATCTTCAACCTTTACAATGAAGCCGGTGGCGCCAATGCTTACAACGGAAACATGGAAAGAATAATGGAGTTCATTGATGGTGGCGGCGGCGTCTATTGTGAGACCGCTGATCAGAATCAAGCTCTCCATGCTCCAGGTGATTTCGTAACCAATGCTGCTGGTAACAGCAATGCTACTATGGTAGTAAGTCCTTATGAGGAAGATGACAATTACAGTTACCTCGCTGAGATTTTCCACACAACCCAGCCTGATTTCTGGGAGCAGGGAGAAACTATCGAAGGTAGCTCGTTCCTGCATTCATCATATCAAATGAACCAGTTCGAAGATGCCCTCGAAGAGGGTGTAATCGAATACTACCAGCTCTTTGCAGTCCCGGTGGGACAGCAAACAGGTGGCGTCGTTTGCTACGGTATTGGTTCAGGTAATGTCATAACCTTAGGTCATCCTACAGGTCACTGCTGGCAGAACTACGCTAATGAAGGTATGTGGGGTTCCGTTTGCGCAGAGATTCTCTACTTCCTGACAAGTTCAAACACCAGGTGGATTGCGCTTGAACCTGTTGAAGGTGAAGTTGAATCCGATGACCAGACGGAATTACTGCTTACATTAGACGCTACAGGTCTTATTGAAGGTGATTATAATGCGATTATAACCTTCATTACTAATGATCCTGCCCATGCTAATGTTGAATTCCCTGTTGATATGTATGTAATCGGAGCGCCGGATGTTGATGTTACTTGGGGTGAAGATTATGGCTATCCTGATGTGGTTAACTGGAATGCCTTCTATCCTGACCTCTTCTCAGGTGGTCCTTACGATTTTGTGGTTAACGTAGCTAATATAGGTACTGATGATCTCGAAATTGATGAGATGTACATCGAACACGATTACTTCTCGCTTGATATTGAAGATGCAGCCCTCGAGATAGATGAGAGCTTTGACTTAACCATAACTTTCGAAGCCCCTGGAGATGATCCGGGTGAGTACGAAACAATTCTTTATATTGTTTCCGATGATCCTGACGAAGAAGTGTTGGAAATTGCGCTGTATGCTGATGCAATGCTGCCGCCGAATTTCGATGCACGTCCAGGTATCATTGAAGAGGAAATGGTCACCGGTCAGATCGAAGATTATGTGATTACAATATCGAACGACGGTGACGCTACACTTCGCTGGACGGCTGAAGGCGAAATAACCGCAGAGCCCGAACGCGATGAGAATGCGCGTACGCTCCGTGGACCAAGAAGAAATGATGCCAGCCGTGATGATCCAGGTGAACTGCTCGGTGAGTTCAACGGCATTAACGCCGCCAATAATTACTGCTCAATCGTTGGCTGGGATCGCGAACACGAGATAATGTGGGTGTCCAACTACAACAATGGAATTGCTGCCGCCTACTCACATGACAACA
>JAIPJL010000016.1 GCA_021734165.1 bacterium
AATGAAAATGTGTAGCAATATGTCAGCCTTGTGGCAAAATCACCCTGATTTACGAAATCGGAATTATCTTTATTTTTAACATTTTTGGATGACCAGTGAGAATCAGATTCCTCCCACTTCCAGTAATCAATACTACCGTGATCATTATGAATGACTTTATTTAAACTGAGCTGGAATTGATGCTGTGATCTAAAGTTGTACTCAATACTGGCGTTAAGCTGCATGCGATTGTACTTAATGATCGACCGGTTAACCTGATCGCCCAGCAGTGAATCAGCCGTTGCTGGTACAGTAGGTGTAACCATGCTTTCACCGTCAGCTAATGTAGCGCTCACGCCTCCTGAAATCCAGAGTTTATCTGGCATCAGCATATATCTTGAGTTGAGCGAAACAGCATTATAATCAACAAGGAAACGACTTCCCTGTGACTCTTGGCTTGTTCGACGGATAGAAGCGTTGTTTTCGAGTCTCTGACCTTTACGAGAACTAAGTGACAAACTGATACTATTCATAATCGCATCGCTGTAACCGGATGGATCTATCTGATCTTCAGTGCCGGAATTGCTATAACTGAACCTGACATTATTAGCTAAATCAGCGAATTTAAAGGATTGATCAATTCCCACATTATAAGTTAAAGTACTGTTCTCAATGCGGTTGTCAACATTTTCTGTGGTGCTATCGGGAAGTGTATATGTAGTTACATCTCCATCATTCTCGCGGTTTTGCTGCCTGAAACCAAAGCTGATATTTGGATAGCGAGGTGGTGAATAGTATGAGATGTTCGATCTGATTATCTGACGTTCTGTTGTGGTTTCACCGCGCTTATTGACATTATCGTTATATAACTCATAGCCGACCGTAAGATAAAGTCGATTATTAAGGAGTCTAATACGGTCCTGAATTGTGAAACCGCTAACGTCAGCCAGCACGGTTGGACTGCCGAGGGATTTGTAGCTGCGTCCTATGTTTTTGTAACCTATTCTTAGTTCGTTCTTAAAATAATTGAGAACAAGATTGGTTCGATGAGCGCTCGAAGATTTCAGTATCTCACCAGCAAGCCCTTTGGCTTTATCAATAGTAGATGTAGTAGTATCAAGAAGTGAAGAATCAGTCGGCAGTGGTTCAAAGTTCTGATTTATCACTATTATATTCTCAAGATCTTTCGCGTCAGACATTGCACCCTCAGAAATATCGCTGTTGTATAGACTGATCGAAGTTTCAGTGGTAAACACAATACGACGATGATCAAAATACATTTTAAGATCAGTGCCTAAGACCAGGTTGTCAACAGGATTAAGTCCGTATTCCACAGAATTGACGTCATCTTTAACCTTGAGAATGTTGATCCCCCAGACAATGTTTCTGCTGAAGTTAAATGATGGTCTTACCGCCATGAGTTGTCTTGAGTAGGTTGCTGGATCGATAATAAACCTCTCAATCCTTGTGACAATAGTGCTGTCTCCTCCAATTTCAACAGGGGCGCTTTTAAGTGTATCACCAGTTATCGGATTTATCTCAATAACAATACTGTCATAACCGGCGCCATCAACTTTACGCCGCATAAACCCCCAAACGGCGTCCATATTAAAATATCTCGTGTTCAAAGCAAGCTGAGCGCCTCTCGTGCGCGAACCCCAGAGAGAAAATTCGGAAAGTTGAGGCTGAACATCACCTGCTTTTACGGTCAGGATCTTATAACGCATGGAAGCTAAGAACCGGTTTTGTGCCTGTTGATCTCCTCGTTCAAGGTTTGTAACATAAGCTCTGGTCGCGTAATCAAGACCATGATACTTTCCATTAAATCTTCCATCGATCCAGGTTACGTTACGTATTTCCGAACTGATGTCCTCATAATTATATCCGGCGTTAACACTGCCATTAAAAACACCAGGTGGCGCTGCTTCTTCAGGAGAGCGCATTATAAAACTCCAGCCTGTGAGTTTCTCTTGTTTGCCCTTTTCTTTCAGATAAAAGGCGATATGATGTTCACCCGGTTTGACGTCTTCAACAACGAGAGTAGCCATGTCTTCACTGATACTTGCTTGAGAAGTCAAATCAGTTCCATTCACAGCTATAATCAGATTAGATTGATTAATAGTTCTTATATGCTGCATAATCGAAACAGCAATAAGAATCCTGTCTTCAGTGACCACCGATCCCTGTTCCGGACTTAAAATAACTAAAGCTTTTTCACCAATTCCTTCACCGGCGCCAACTGGTCGTATCACTACTTCCAGCGGAGGAGCGGAAAATGGTGTATCTTCAGGATAATTAATTTTTCGATTATTTGTAAATTTGACTTCAAGGTAGTATTCCAAAGCATCACCCTTTAGAACACTACCCGGAATCTCACCTGATAACTTAAACCTGTTAATCTTCATTTCAATATAACTAAAGGCGTCCTGCCCGCTGATACGGTAGTATATTCGACCTTCGGCAGGAATTTCAGTGCCGCTTTCAATTTCCACATCAATAATGACAGGGAGTCCTTCAGTAGCGTAGTTTGCAGGTGTATGTATGATCCGCTCGTTCTGGGCTTTCAAGCCTGTTGTCAGAAAAAAGATTGCTGCAAACAACAGTAGTAACGATTTGGAATTGCAAAATCGTATATAGCCGATCAGGCAATTGCGAGATACTAAAAAGCTTAAAAAGAGCACAGGTGTATTCGGTCGTTCTGCCGAAATGCTCGAAAGTAATCGCTGCATTTTAATCATTATCTTCAATATATTGAATAATTATCTTACGGTCGCGTCCGTCTTTGTCGCGGACATTGATTTCGATGGACTCAGGAATTTCTACATCACTTTCCGGTTCAGGTGGAGCATCGTTCGGACCTGCCGGTGTGACATTATTATCACCATTGGCGTCCGAGGTTCCCTTGCTGCCTTGTCCAACCTCAACGGTTTTCCCTGAAACTCTGTTCATCAATTCGACCAGACCTTCTAAAGTGAGAATTTCAGTAGTGCCGTCTTCGTTAACAATTATCCAGAATTCTGTTCCTTTAACAGAGGCGACAGATGTTGGTGTAACAACTTCCAAAGCCCCACGTTGTTGTTTAACCCTGGTAAAAACCTCACCTATTTCCATTTCGATGCGTTTACTGATATTCGCATCTTCGTCTCGCTTGCCTTTTATAATAACTTCTGTATTGGGTCTAAGTTTAACCTGGCTTTTATCATCAGCAAAGATCAGTATTGCAAAACCGTCTTCAGATGTTGATATCCAATCGCCATCATCGAGAGGTGTTCCGAACTTAAGAGGCGTGGCTATATCTGCTCCAGTTTTTCTGTGCATCACCTCGCCGGTCACCTTCAAAGCCAGCGCAATTGCCTTATCGGTACTGGCAAAAAGGCTGCCGGCACAATTAAAAAGCATTAACGCCAGCAACGGAAATATTATAATTCTTTTTAACATATCATCCTCTTATTCGGATACCGAAACTGTTAATATTGTGATGTTGCCTTCGGAGAAGTTACGAGCAAGCTCTGCAGCGGTGACCTGGCGTCCACCGATCCTGATGTTCTGCAAATTCCAACTGCGGAAATCCCCGAGTAATGAGGATAATGTAGTGATTTGTTCCTCAGTAAGATACTGCCTGAGAATATTGAACACAGCCTGTTCACGATCAGGTGTAGGATTTTCTTCACCGCTTCCGCCAAGAAGATTTGGATCTCCTCTGCCACCGCTTGCGTTTGAGGTTGAACCTGAATAATTGAAGCTATATACGGAACTTCTATATTCACTGAATTCACCCGGAAACATTGTTGGGGCTTTAGCGGTAATTCTCCAGAAATATGTCTTACCTTTTTCAAGTTGCTTAAGGGCAACGAAATCCCGAATCTCCTCAACCCCGGTTTTGTTTCCTGTATAGGAATACGACGTAAGATTACCTCCGAGTTGCCATTGCGCAGGCTTCATATAGAAATCGGCATAAACACTCTGACCGCTTGCGAATTCGATAGCATTCACAGGTTCTTCATCAGGATCAGCATTTACAACTTCAACGCGAAATGTTACACCTTCCTCGGCAGGAAACGACCAGATAAATGTTGGATTCTCATTTATTATTGTCCCATCCATTGGTTCAATTAAATCAACCTGATTCAGATTATACACATTGATTGATTTGCTAATCATCCCGCGTTTATGATCAGCTTGAATTGCATCTTCCCACCTTGATACATCGCTAAGAACAACTGACAATGTATAGAATCCTTCTCGCAACTCTTGACCGTTAAGATAATTAGTCATCAGTTGCCGAGCGCCCATCTGGGTGTTGCCTCTTGTCCCAATGTAGATTGGATCATAGCCCAACGCCTGGTTATTAATCGATCTGCCCAGAATTTGATCAATATCGAATTGAGCGCTGACTACAGTAAATAGGTTAGCGCCATCCTGAGCCTGCATTTGGATTAAAAGATAGAGTTCTTCATTTGGTGCATCATTATCATCGGCTATCACCTCTATAGTGAAAAACGGTTCAAAATCATTAAAGTCAATGTCTTTCACATCAGACATATTACCTTGAATGAACGAGCCTATAGGGAAAACCATCGGATTTCCAGATAGAAATTCCAGATCGATCTGATATGCCTGTAATGACGTTGAAATCAGCAGAATCGTGGTAGTCAGTATTTTTAGAATTAAATGTTTTTTGACTTTCATAGAAACCTCTGTAAATGAATCAGATTTAATGCGATCGTACATTAAGTTGTTTTAATCGCAAATAAGGTTATCTGAGTTCTTTGAATTACTCTAAAGTGTTGCAGGGCAGTTCAAAAAACTCATAATACGTTTTAACTGATAACTAATAATGATACGCTACAATTATTCCTTTGTTGCGCTTGAACGGTAAGTTAGTCAATATTTTAAGCATGAGCAAGTGCAAAATTTGCAGTATAATAATTTAACCGCACTCACATTTCATTAAAAAACACTGTTTTATTAATGGTGTCTAATTTCCCGCTTAATTATTGACAGCATTCAAAGAACGCTTGAATGGACAATATAAATATGCTATATTATGAAGTTAGAATAAAGTCGTTTCAATCAAGCGCTAACATTCTGTTAGACAATCCCGAACCATTAAAGAGGAATTAAAAATGCTGCCTGAATTTAAGAATACCCCATTTACAGATTTCAGTAAGCCCGAAAATAGAAAAGCCATGGAAGATGCTCTGGCAAAGGTCAAGAGCGAACTTGGTAAACGATACCCTGTCGTTATCGGCTCGGAGCGTATAACTGAAGGCGAGACCTTCAAATCTATCAATCCCGCTAACTACAACCAGGTCGTCGGTGAGTTCACTAAAGGCACTAAGGACATGGCTTTAAAAGCTATCCAAGTTGCTGATGATACATTCCATGATTGGAAAAAAGTACCAGCCTATGAGCGCGCCAGGTATTTACTGAAAGCCGCTGAAATAATGCGACAAAGGAAATTTGAGCTTTCTGCCTGGATGGTGTACGAAGTTTCAAAAAGCTGGCCTGAAGCCGATGGAGATGTCGCTGAAGCGATTGATTTCCTTGAGTTCTACGCTCGTGAAATGATGAGATTATCCGAACCGCAGCCTGTCGTCCCCTACCCGGGTGAAGAAAACGAACTCTACTACATTCCGTTAGGAGTCTGCGCTGTCATTCCCCCCTGGAATTTCCCCTGTGCAATACTCGCAGGAATGACCACCGCTGCCGTCGTTTCGGGAAACACTGTAGTTTTAAAACCGGCTTCGACCGCGCCAACAATCGGTTATAAGTTCTTTGAGTGCATGGAAGAAGCAGGACTTCCGGCAGGAGTTATAAATTTCCTGCCTGGTCCGGGTGGCGCAATCGGTGATACAATTGTTGATCACCCTAAAACCCGCTTGATAGCATTCACAGGGTCGATGGAAATTGGTCAGCGCATTCATGAGCGCGCTGCCAAACTTAACGAAGGACAGATTTGGATCAAACGTACCATCCTTGAAATGGGCGGTAAAGATTTCATCATGGTTGACGAAACTGCTGATCTCGACAAAGCGGCTGATGGCATTGTAACGGCAGCGTACGGCTTCCAGGGGCAAAAATGCTCGGCATGCAGCCGCGCTATAATTCACGAGGACATATACGATGTTTTACTCCAGAAAGTTGTGGAACGCGCCAAGAAAATTACAGTCGGCAAGCCCGATAACCCACAGAACAACATGGGAGCAGTCATCGACAAGGCTGCGCATGCTAAGATTCTGGAATACATTTCAATCGGCAAGGAGGAGGGAGAGCTGGTATTGGGCGGTAATGCCGGACCGGAGGGAGGATATTTCATAGAGCCGACTATCTTCTCAGGTATCAAGGATAAAGATCGCTTGGCTCAGGAAGAGATCTTCGGACCTGTGCTTGCAGTAATCAAATGCAAGGACTTCGATGACGGCGTCAGGATCGCTAACGGCACGATGTTCGGACTGACAGGCGCTTTGTTCAGCAATAACCGCAGTCGTCTTGAGCGCGGCAGACGCGAGCTGATGGCTGGCAACCTCTACCTGAACCGTAAGTGTACCGGAGCGCTGGTAGGGGTGCAGCCTTTCGGAGGCTTCAACATGTCCGGCACCGATTCCAAAGCTGGAGGCAGGGATTACCTGTTGCTGTTCACGCAGGGTAAGTCGGTGTGTGAAAGGTTTTAAGCAACCACGAAGACACAAAGGCACAAAGAAAAATGTGTCTTTGTGTCTTAGGTTTTAATATAATTATGGTGTGATTTTCTGTAAGTGAACTAAGATAGGGGGATTCAAAATGAGAACACCAATTATTGTTGTGCTTGTAGTCGCTTTAATGTCTGCATCTGTTAAAGCTCAGGATTCGGAGAACATTGAACAGGTTGGAAGGATTTACAACAACTGGAACAGCGCTTACGATGTAGTGGTCATTGAGGATTTGGCATACCTTGCTGCAAGAGCTGCAGGTTTACAGATTGTAGATGTATCAGATCCGGCAAATCTTGAAATTGTTGGCTACTGGGATGATAATCCCTCTTACATCAATAGCATCTGTGTAGTTGATAATCTTGCGTTTCTTGCAGATGAAGATGGAGGGCTTTGTATTGTTGATATCTCCGATCCGCATTCACCAGAAGGATTGGGAATCTGTGATACACCGGATGAAGCTCAGGACGTAGCTGTAAGTGGCGAGTTAGCATTCATTGCCGATAAGTTCGGTGGTTTGAGAATCATTGATGTCAGCGATCCAAGAGGACCGGAAGAAATAGGATTCATTGAAACTTTAAATTTAACTTACGGTGTTGCTGCTGAAGGTGATTTAGTCTTCATGGCTGATTTTCGCGGTGGTTTTAGGGTCATCGATGTTAGCGAACCAACACAACCGGAAGAGATAGCATCTTGCGAAGTAAGTTGTGCTAGATCCATTTCAATCAATGGCGAATTAGCTTATGTTTCAACAGGCAGCATGCACATTATCAATATTAGTAATCCAAATGAACCTGAAGAAATAGGCAGATTTGGAACATCTGGATCTTCACAAAACATTACCGTTAGTAATGGATTTGCCTACGCAGCAAATTATAATGATGGATTGCAAATTATTGATGTTCGCAATCCGACATGGCCTGAACACGAAGGCTTATTCGACACCAATGGTTATGCGAAAAATGTTTGTATCGATGGTGAATCTGCATACGTTGCGGATGGCTCAGGTGGTTTGGTTATTGTAAATATCTTTCGTAGAAGAGCGCCTCAGTGGCGAAACACAATAAATACTGATGGAAATTATGGCTCCGTTGACATCTATGATGATTGTGCGTTTGTTACAAATACTGAGAATGGTTTACATATAATTGATTTTCGTCACTTGGATGAAATCGAAGAAATTGGATTTTACGATTTAGAGTATGGTGCCTCAGATGTTGCCATTGAAAATGACTTAGTTTTCGTAATTAATCATCAGCGTGAATTACACATTATTGATATCAGTTACCTTGATGAACTAGAAGAGGAGGGCTTTTATGAAGTCAATCGAAGTACAACAGGTATTGCTGTCAGAGGTGACTTAGTCTTCGTCTCTCATTCATGTGATGATTTTTGTTTGACTATAATTAATGTCAGCAATCCTCATGAGCCTTTTGAAGTCGGAGCCTGTTATTCTCCGCGTTCTGCAAATAATGTTATTATTGAGGGTGAATTAGCTTTTCTACCGGTCAGCGAGAGACACCGTACAAATAATGGTTTGCGTATTATTGATATAAGCGATCCAAGATTTCCCGATGAAATAGGACATTATGATACACCAAGCAGTGCAAGCGATGTCGTTGTTGATGGGGATATTGCGTATCTGGCTAGTGGAGAAAGTGGTTTGTATGTTATCAATATATCCGATCCGATTCGTCCGGAAGAAATTAGTACCTATGATGTGTTTGATTCTGCAATTAGCATTGCTATTAATGGTGATTCGGTTTTCGTGGCAGATAGATTAGGTGGTTTGCATGTGATCGACATCAGTGATCCTACAGAATTAGTTGAAGTTGGTTTCTATGACACTCCAGGCGCTGCAAGTGATATTGCAGTTTCTGATAACGGTTTGATTGTGGTCGCTGATTACACAAACGTTGGCATATATCGCTTCATTGATCCGAATAACGCTGAAGATAATTTATTTACAAATACACCAGCAGGATACTTTCTGTCACCTGCTTATCCGAATCCGTTTAATGCAACGACCAATATTTCCTATGGTTTAAACTCTGACTCGCAGGTTCAGTTGTCGGTTTTCGACTTGAGTGGACGCAGGATTGCAACGCTATTTGATGGATTTCAAGGTGCAGGCCAGTATTCGACTGTCTGGAACGGCAGCATGTCGGTGAATGGAACCTATTTTATTAGATTTGAGACTGATGATTTCAGTAGCATAACGAAAGTCACATTGTTGAAATAATCCTTAGTAAATGACACAGGATTGAGTGGTCTGGATTGAACAAGGTTCGAATAGGTTTTAACGGGTTTTACTTTGAGGTATATAAATGATAACCATCGATTTTGATATGATCGTCTTCAGGGAGAACAATACTTACATTGCGTATTGTCCAGAATTAGATGTTTCCAGTTGCGGTGAAGATGTCGAGCATTCCAAAGAGATGTTAAAAACCGCAGTTCGTTTATTTCTTGAAGAAGCTGACAAAATGGGTACACTTGAAAGCATACTTGAAGAAGCTAACTACTATAAGGATGAAGTCGGACGATGGATTCCACCTAAATTAGTCGCAACCGAACTAGTTAGTCTGTAATAAAATGCCAAAGATAACACCAATACCGGCTTATAGATTGCGAAAGGTTTTTGAAAATGTCGGTTTTAAATGTGTCAGAATCGAAGGTGATCATTTCATTTATACAAAAACAGGTATTCAAAGACCAGTTGTTATTCCAAACTGGAAAGAAGTTCCTGTATTTATTATTAAGAACAACTTAAGATCAGCCGGTCTGAGTCGAAATGATTATTTTGAAATCCTGGAGACTTTGTAACGACGAAGGGAGTTGTTACTATCAAGTGGTTGATTGCTTACTACTAACATAAAAGAATACAATATCGTGATTCATGCATAAACCATCAACATTTCCCAAAGAGAAGCAGCCTCCGACGATCTTTAATCAGATCGAGATAGAGGTTGCAAAGCGCGCTGAAAAAGGGCAGAAGGTAATCGCGCTGCATGTCGGAGACGCCTACCGTCCATTGCCGAAACAGTTGCTGACTCCCGTTCCCGATGAAGAGAAACTCTACGGAACAGGACTCAACCGCTACGGCGATGCTATGGGCGACGCTGCTCTAAGAACTGCTTTGCTGAATAAAGTCAGAACCATCAACAAGCTGCCTGCGAACAGTATCGATTGTGTTCAGGTTTCCGGTGGCGCAACAGGCGCTCTCCATGCAGGATTTTCCCGGCTGCTTAATTCGGAAGCTGAGGTTTTAACTCTCGCTCCCTACTGGTCGATCTTGCGCGTTGTTGCTGATCAGGCAAGAGTTAAACTCGTCGAAGTTCCTTTCTTTGACAAATTGGCTGAGGGGCTTGGAATACCAGTCCCCGCACGAGAATTAGATATTGCTGAGTATCTTAAACAATATCTGACGCCAAAGACAGGCGGCATATACATCAACACTCCATCAAATCCGACAGGTATTGTACTGGACAAAGAAACGCTCGCGAGAATCGCCGCTTTCGCAAAGGAGCATGACCTCTGGGTATTCTCCGATGAAGCGTATGAAGATTATATTTACGACAACAGCGAGCATATTTCAATCGGTTCATTACCGAACATGTTTGAACGGACGCTGTCAATCCACAGCTTCTCGAAGTGCTTCGGCGCTTCAGGCATGCGAGTCGGTTATGTCACCGCTCCAGCGCCTGTTATATCAGATCTGCATCGCGGCGTAGTCGGCAGTCACTACCAGGCAGGACGCTACGATATGTTGATGGCTTGGCGCGGAATGCAAGTTTTCGAAGAAGTAGTTGAGGGTTTCAAGCCTGATTATGCAGAAACATGGCGCTGGATTAATGAAAACCTTCAAGCAGAGAAACTTCCCAGCGCTAGTGGATTTTACTTCTTCCTTAAGCTGGGATCGAATTTCGATGATCTCTCGCCGCACGAGCAGGTTTACAAAATGCTTGACGCTGGAGTTGTGCTTTCACCGGGAGAGTATTTCGGTAATGATTACAAAGGTTGGGCTAGGTTGTGCTTTACCGTTGTCCCGCCGGATGATGTTAAAGAAGGTGTTCTCAGGTTAAACAAGTTGATTAACAATTAAGACGGTATTTTAGTTTGTACATCAACGTCTAAATATTTGAGTTGACAGAACTGAACGGAGATAGATTATGAAAAGTAAAATAACAATTAGCATCATTACAGCGTTACTGCTGCCGTTGACACTCCTGGCAGCATCTGAAGCGCTTGAAGTGATACAGTACAATGATATTTGCATAAGCGTTGAGCAACTTTCTGAACGCAAGTTTCAGGTTGATTTTAACGCTGATGAAGGTCTCATTTCGGCTCTCGATGTGAATGAAGAATTGCCGACAATCACCCGCTGGATAGCTCTCTCTCCCTCAGGGGATGTAACCGCTAAACGTCTGGAAACTCATACTGTTGAGATAGCATCCGAGTTTACAGAAATCATCCAATCTTTAGTTGATAATGAAGCAAGTGTAACTTATAACCCTTGCCATACAACAGCTATTTCCGTGGGCGCTGAGTGGGTGATGAAAGATATTCGTTTCGTACCTGTAACCTTTCACCCGGTTGTATCTCAACGAGACAATGAATATAGTCTGATTAATCATCTATCAGTCGAATTGACCATTGACGGCGCTTTAGTTGACCTTTCAAAACTTAGTCCCACAGTGAGACAAATGTGGGGAAGTCTATTACTGAATCGCGATGATCCTCGTCGCGACCAGGATGGTAATAACTGCGCCTCAGTTTGTATTTATGTACTCCCTAACGATAGAAGAGTCTGGGAAGTCATGCAGCCAATATATGAACTTCGCCGCTTGGAGGGTTTCAGAGTTGACACTCTTATACACAACGGCAGCGCGGTAAGAATTAAAGAACAAATCCAGGCTATCTACGATGATGGAAAACTGCCGGTTGAATATGTTTGTCTAATTGGTGATTTTGGTGGTGAGTTCTCCGTGCCTGCTTTCATAAACGGTACAAGCGATTATCCTTATGGATTACTGGAAGGTTCAGATCCCCTGCCGGAAGCGGCAGTTGGGCGTATCTCATATAATAGTATTGCTGAACTTGAACGAATAGTAAATAAAATTCTAAGTTATGAACTTGAACCTGATCTTGAAAACGAGGAACCCTATAGACGCGCAGCAGTTGCTGCCGGAAATGCAAGAAGCGGTTTTTCAACCATACTAATTAACCGCTGGATACGCGACCTTTTGTTCCGAAATAACTATGCAGCAGTCGATACTTTCTGGTGGACTATGAATGAAGGAGTGGCTGCTTTCATGCGCAACTCGTTTGATAGAGGCGCTCAATTTGTGAACTATAGAGGCTGGACAGGTCTCGAAGATTGGACTGTAAACGAAGTGTTAAGACTTAATAATGATCATCTTCCTGTGGTGTTATTATTCGCCTGTAATGCAGGCGATTTTCAAGGTATCGGCAGCGGATTTACAGAGGCTCTGCTGAAAGCGGACGGAGGCGCAATCGGTGCAATCGGCTCCGTCGGTTTCCAGTCAAGAGTGGATTGCAATAATGCCCTCGCTTCAGGTTATTTCCGTGGAGTAGTCGAAGATGGTGTATGCAGGCTCGGTTGGACATTGAACCGTGCAAAACTGGAGTTATTCGCCGCTTATGCTGTAGTGAGTATGGATCGTGTATCCGATCACGCCTACTGGACAAACCTGATGGGCGATCCTGCAACCGTAATCTGGCGTGGCATGCCTCAGGAGGTTCAGCTTCAAGTTCCCGAAGTGGTTAGGAATGGAGATGGGGAGTTGACCGTTACGGTAACAAATAGAGATGATGAACCTATCAGCGGAGCCCGTGTCGGACTGTATAAGCCCGGTGAAATCACCTCGGCAGCATATACTAATAATCAAGGTGAAGCTGTTCTTGAATTTGATCCCGCTCGTACCGGTGAAGGTCAGGCTTTCATTACCGCTTCAGGAGATATGATCGTTCCTAATACTGAAGAGATTGAATTTCGTGTTTCGGATAACCTGCTTATATATCAAAGCCGCAGAATTGTCGAAGATGGCGCTAATCCCCATGTAGGAAATGGTGACGGCATACCTAATCCTCGCGAAACTATTGGATTATATATAACGGTTCAGAATAGAGGAACAGTGGCAATAGAAGGAGGCGTTAACTTCACCTTAAGTGCAAATCATGATTTCTGCAGAATAATTAACGAAAACTTCGCTTATAACGGCAGAATTAATCCTAATGGAGTAGTTGAAGCAAGCTTTCTAATTAGAATAGAGACGAATTTCCCAGGTGGTCAGGCTGTTCCTTTTATACTGACGGCTAATAATAATAACCAGGAATGGATGTTTGAATTTAGTATTACAGGCTCCGCTCCTTACTGGGAGATCATTGAAGTTGAACTAGATAATGAACCTATCCCTCTGAACTGGATTGACTTATCGGTAACATTTACTAACAGCGGTCAAAAAGGTGTATTACCGTTTGAGGCTGAACTTATTAGCTTGAATGATTTTGCCGAAGTGCATAACGCCATTGTCCAGTATGATACGTTACGAGTGTTTGATACACTTGATGCAAATCAAGACTTTTTAATCATGTTGATAGAGGATACTCCCTATAACGAATTGCTTGATTTCCAGATTAATGTTCATTCTGAGGATGATTATTCAGCAGTTATTCCTTTCACAATTCAGGTTGATCCTCGCCCTGATGAATATCCCTGCGGACCGGACGATTACGGATATTATGCAATTGACATGAACGATGAAGAATGGTCAAATCTTGCGCCTATCTTTAACTGGGTAGAGATCAACCCGGAAAGAGGTGGACACGGCGCTGATACCGGTATGTTGGATCAAAGCGAAGATGATGATGAAAGCGTTGTACTGGATCTGCCGTTTACTTTCACCTACTACGGTGAGGATTTCGATGAACTCACGGTGTGTACAAACGGCTGGGCTGCCTTTGGCGATCAGAGTGACTATGTAGATTTCAGAAATACATCTATCGGCGCTCCGCAAGGTCCACTCGCTCAGCTATGCCCCTGGTGGGATGACCTCTATCAACCGACTGCCGAAGAAGGTGTTTTCTATTTTAACGATGAAATAAACCATCGGTTCATTATTGAATGGTATCGCATGAAACGCTGGATAGGACCTGCAGGCCCCGGAGCATCCGAAACATTTGAACTGATATTATATGATCCTCTCTACTACGCAACCTACACAGGTGACGGTGATATATTATTCCAATACTTAGAAATCACAAACGAAGCTAGAGTTGACGCACACGGCACACCCTATGCAACAATCGGAATCGGTAGCCCTGATGACAGAGGTGGATTGGAGTATGGCTTCTGGAACAGATGGTCTGAAGGAGCATCGCCAGTTCAATCCCGCAACACAATCCTTTTTTCAACGAGTGTCTATCATAGCTACGGGTTGGTAAAAGGAAGAATTACACTGGCTCAGGATAATTCAGCAGTTGAAAATGCTTTGGTAAGAGTAACACCCGGTAGTTGGAATTTAACCGATGTAAACGGTGATTTTCGAATTCCAAAGGCACTTGCCAATACCCCGTTAGAAATTTGTATTATGAAAGCCGGATGCAATACAATCACTTCTAATCTACAGCCGGTGGCGCGTTGGGACAGTACTGAAGTAAACTTTGAATTAACCAGACCTGCCATCGCGGTTAATAGAGAAGCGTTCGTTGATACTTTGCAGGATGAAGAACAAGAGAGCTTCAATTTCGAGATTAGTAATGATGGTAATGGAGAGCTTGAATACAACATTGGTTTCGACGCTCATGTTGATAATGAAAACTTTATTGGAGTGAGAAGAGATGATCCTGATGAATTATGGGAACAACTACTGAATGTCAATGTAACTGCTGCTACTGGAGATGGACGTATCCTTGGTGTTGTATTCACTGGTGATGAATTCATTGTTTCTGGTGGAAATAACGGAGAATTTACCAATTACATGTATCGTTTTTCAGCAGAGGGAGATTATCTTGGCAGAATTTTGCAGCCATGTCATTCGCTTTGGGGAATGCATGACCTTGCCTGGGATGGCGAGTTGCTTTACGGAGGCTCTGATGAATGGATTTATTCGATTAATCTTGAAACCAACCAAGTCGATTCAATTAGATCGCCACTAATACCTCCACGAGCTATTGCTGTTGACAGGGAGAATGGTGATTATTGGATTGCTAATGACGGCGCTCCCATCCATCGGATTGATGCTGAAGGTGATATACTTGAGACATATACTCATCGTCTTAGACCTTATGGATTTGCCTGGCGAGATGATGATCCAGAATCATCACCTCTTTACATATTCTCTGCTGATGGTGAAAATAATCTTGCAGTAACTAAACTTAATCCAGAACAAAGAAAATTCAAAGCGGTCACCGATCTGGAGCTTGAGGATGCAGACAGGGCAGGAGGAGCGGAATTGACCGCCTGTTGGCTGGGAGCGCACTGGGTATTTACGACAATAGTGCAGAGTCCCAACGGTGATAGACTTGTCTTATTCGACGCCGGACTGAATCTGGATTGGATAGCTGTTGAACCACAGTCTGGTACAATCAATCCAAACGGCAGTCAGCAATGCGAGTTGACAATGTCCACAATTGACATTGCCGCTGGAGAATATGTCATTGATATGGTTATCTCACATAATGCTGAGGGTAATGAGCTTAGAGTACCGATTATTATGACTTATATAAGTGAATTCTGGGCGGTTAATGCAGAAAAACCTTCAGAATATCAACTTAACGCAATCTATCCTAATCCGACAAACGGCGCAGCGATGATAGCATATCAACTTCCTAACCCAAGTGTTGTAAATATCTCTTTAATTGATCAAACCGGCAGACAGATCAGCGAACTCGTCAATGGAGAGCAATCTGCAGGGACACACACTTACAGCCTCAGCGCAAATTCACTGCCGTCAGGAATATACTTTGTGCGCATGACAACGGCTGGAAAAACAAATATCAGGAAATTTGTGATACTGAAATGATCGAATAATTTAAAACTACTATAAGTCAATTGACTTAATAAAAGAAAAGAGCTATTTTACATGGTTCGAATCTTTAGAAAATCCACAATAAAGGAAAGCACATGAGCGTAGGTGTTGCCGTTATCGGCATGGGACATTGGGGTAAGAACCTGGTGCGTAATTTTCACGAAATTGGCGTGCTGCGCGTAATCTGTGACAGCGAACAATCTCTTAAAAACGTAATTGATGAGAAGTACCCGGGTGTTAAATTCACCCAGAGTTTTAATTCAGTACTTGAAGACAGCAATATTCAGGCAGTAGCTATTGCCACACCTGCCGTTATGCACCATGATATGGTCAAGCAGGCGCTTCAAGCCGGCAAAGATGTCTTTGTTGAAAAACCTTTATCGGTTAATGTTAAAGATGGTGAGGAACTTGTAGAAATAGCCAGGAAAAACGATCGCATTCTGATGGTCGGTCATATACTGCAATACCATCCTGCCGTTAATAAGCTTCAACAACTCGTTAAGGATGGCGAACTCGGTAAAATCCGCTACTTTTACTCTAATAGACTTAATCTTGGTAAAATCCGCACTGAGGAAAATATTCTCTGGAGTTTCGCTCCACACGATATTTCGGTCATGCTTTCGATACTTGGGGAATCACCGGAAAGCATCACATGCCATGGAAGTGGATATCTAAACAAGGAAGTTGCCGACGTTACGATGAGTCAGTTTCATTTTGCGAGCGGTATTCAGGCTCACATCTTCGTAAGCTGGTTGCATCCCTTTAAAGAACAGCGTCTCGTAGTTGTCGGTGAAGATAAAATGGCTGTATTTGATGATACAATCAAAGACAAATTAAAACTTTATCCACATCGCATCGAATGGGAAAATCAGATACCGACAGCAATTAAAGCTCATGAAGAAATTGTTGATCTTCCTGAAGCTGAACCTCTCCGTAACGAATGCAGTCACTTTATCGAATGTGTTGCGAAACACAAAACACCGGTAACTGATGGCATTGAAGGATTGGGAGTTTTAAAAATTCTTGATGGCTGCCAAAAATCACTTATCAATGAAGGTCAAACAATAAAAATGACTGAAAAAGCAAATGAAGTAAAAGATAAACCATATTTTGTTCATCCGACAGCGATAGTTGACGAACCCTGCGAAATAGGCGCTGGAACTAAGATATGGCATTTTTCACATGTAATGAAGAATGTTAAGATCGGTGAAAGATGCATCTTTGGTCAAAATACTAATATAGACGGCGGTGTAATTATTGGAAATAATGTTAAGGTACAGAATAATGTTTCGATATATACCGGTCTAATCATCGAAGATGACGTTTTCCTTGGACCATCATGTGTTCTTACAAACGTAACTAATCCGCGCTCTCAGGTATTACGTCATTCGCTGTATGAAAAGACCATTCTGAAACGCGGCTGCTCCATCGGCGCTAATTCAACCATTGTTTGTGGTATAACGGTTGGCAGATATGCCTTTGTTGCCGCAGGAGCGGTTGTACCCAAAGATGTTCCCGATTATGCGTTGATGATGGGAATTCCTGCAAAGCAGGTCGGCTGGGTCAGCAGACATGGACTGCCTTTAAAAAATCCTGACTCAGAAGGCATTATGACCTGTCCTGAAAGTGGTTTGCGTTACAAAGAGGTTGAACCTGGAATACTTAAATGTCTCGATCTTGATGAAGAGCAGCCACTTCCAGACAATATGAATAAGGGTGAAGTATTCTACGATGACATTGTACATCCTGATAAGTAAAATTGCGAGTGGTGCTGGATGTCCTCATCCTGCACTGTAATAAAAACTAAACATAGAAAACAAATATGAACGTTCCATTGTTAGACTTAAAAGCGCAGTACGCAACGATAAAAGACGAAATCAACAGCGCTGCCATTGAAGTTCTCGAATCACAGTACTTCATTCTTGGACCAAAAGTAAAAGCCTTCGAGGAGGCTGTGGCAAAATATAGCCAATGCCAGCTTGGTATTGGAGTATCATCAGGCACTGATGCAATATTGATCGCAATGATGGCTGAGGGTATCGGTGAAGGAGATGAAGTTATTACAACCCCATATACTTTCTTCGCTACTGCAGGCTGTGTTCATAGAGTAGGTGCTAAACCTGTTTTTGTGGATATTGATCCATTAACTTACAATATCGATCCTGCTTTGATTGAAGCGAAGATCACTCCGAAAACAAAAGCCATTATGCCGGTTCACCTTTTCGGGCAAATGCCTGAGATGGATGCTATCGTTGACATAGCTAACCGACACGGATTGATAATTATAGAAGACGCTGCACAAGCAATCGGCGCCGAATATCATGGCAAACGCGCCGGTTCCATCGGTCAATACGGCTGTTTCTCATTCTTTCCGTCAAAGAACCTCGGTGGCGCCGGTGATGGTGGAATGGTCGTTACAAACGATCCTGAAAGGGCAGAAAAACTCAGCGTGATGCGCGCTCACGGTAGCAAACCAAAGTATTTTCATAGAGTCGTTGGTGGTAATTTCAGGCTGGATGCTTTACAAGCAGCGATTCTCCATGTTAAGCTTGGCCACCTTGACGATTGGACAAAAGGTCGCCAGCAGAATGCTGATAAGTACCGCAAGTTATTCAACGATGCAGGGATGGTAATTGATCCGAATGAGAAAAATCTTGAAGGAAAACGAGGAGTTATACTTCCTACAATTATCGATAACTGCCGTCATATTTACAATCAATTTGTGATCCGCAGCGACAGACGTGATGAATTAATAGAGTTCCTGAAAGAAAAAAATATCGGATCAGCGGTTTATTATCCGTTATCGTTGCACATGCAGGGATGCTTTGCATATATGGGTCATAGTGAGGGTGATTTCCCACATAGTGAACTTGCTGCCAAACAGACCGTAGCGCTGCCGATTTATCCCGAACTGACCGACGATATGATCGCTTATGTTGTGAACTCTATAGCGGAGTTTCACGCCGGATAATTTGATAGTGTATCCACATAATAATCCGGAGTGATGCAACTGTTTATCAAAAAATCAAAGTGATTGATTGATGTTTGTAACTCCGGATTTATCGGAAAAAGGATCACAACCTACTAAATCCTAACATTGAGGAAAACCATGAACTTGATACCTATGGTTATCGAACAGACTGGTCGAGGCGAACGCGCTTTCGACATTTACTCAAGACTGTTGAAAGAACGCATTATCTTTATCGGCGGACCAATCGAGGATAACGTTGCCAGTTTGGTTATTGCGCAACTGATCTTCCTTGAAGCGGACGATCCGGATAAAGATATTTCAATATATATCAATTCTCCGGGTGGTTTGGTAACCTCTGGACTGGCAATCTTTGACACCATGCACTACATCAAGCCTGATATAGCGACTATAGCTATCGGTCATGCCGCTTCTATGGGCGCTCTGCTGCTCGCTGCCGGAACAAAAGGCAAACGATCTGCCCTACCAAACTCAAAGATCATCATTCACCAGCCTGCCGGTGGTATGCAGGGGCAGGCGTCTGATATAGATATTCACGCCAGAGAGATGCTTAAAACCCGCGACAGGCTTAACGCAATTCTGGCTGAAGCAACCGGTCAAACCATTAAAACTATTGCTAAAGACACTGATCGTGACAATATCATGACCGCAGATGAGGCTAAGGCTTACGGTTTGATTGATCGTGTTATTCACCAAAGAAGCGATGCTGACGACAAATCCAAGTCAAAGGACAAAAAGGGCAAGAAGTGAGTGATGACAAAAGCGGAATAGAAACTCCAGACGGATCAGATCCAAAAGACCAACCTGAAGCCCCAATAGAAAGATGTTCTTTTTGCGACAGACGGATTGACATGACGCGTGTGATGGTCAAGGGAGATACAGCAGCAATATGCGATGTTTGTATTGCTGGAGCAGGTCAGATCGTTAAGCGTGCCCTTGCCCAGAAAAGGACTGCTCTGAGAGATCAAATACCTAAACCCAGGCACATTTTTGATAAACTCTCTGAATATGTGATCGGTCAGGACGACGCTAAACGCCGCATAGCCGTTGCTGTCTATAATCATTACTTACGAATTACCGCTAAGACGCTTGATGATGATGTTGAGATTGAAAAATCAAATATCCTTATGATCGGACCGACAGGCACCGGTAAAACGCTCATTGCTCAAACTTTAGCAAGATTCCTTGAGGTTCCTTTCGCTATTGCTGATGCAACAACACTTACAGAGGCAGGATATGTCGGTGAAGATGTTGAGAATGTTCTGGTTCGTCTGCTACAGGCAGCCGATGGCGATCTCGCTCAAGCCGAGATAGGAATTATCTATATAGATGAGATCGACAAGGTTGCCAGACGCAACGAATCTACATCTATTACTCGCGATGTTTCCGGTGAAGGTGTTCAGCAGGCTCTGCTTAAAATTCTGGAGGGTACGACAGCCAACCTCCCACCGGAAGGAGGCAGGAAACACCCGGAGCAGAAATTGCTGCCTCTTAACACGAAAAACATACTCTTCATTTGTGGAGGCGCTTTCGAAGGGATTGATAAAATCATCCAGACTCGTGTTGGCAAACGAGGGATGGGATTTGATGCTGATGTACAGGGGCGTCGTAAAATGGGATTTTATGAACTCGTTGCCCAGGTTGAACCCGAAGACCTTCTGAAATACGGACTTATCCCCGAACTCATCGGCAGATTGCCGATTGTTACTCCACTCGACAGGTTATCGAAAGAGGCTCTGAAGTCAGTACTGCTTAAACCAAAGAACGCACTCACCAAACAATATAAAAAACTTTTCGGATTCGAGGGAATCAAACTCACATTCGATGATGATGCGCTTGATGCAATGGTTGAACATGCCACGAAAAGAGATACCGGCGCGCGCGCTTTACGTAGTGTGATCGAAAAGGTGATGAATGAACTGATGTTCGAACTGCCTGAAATGGAAGATATTGAAGAGGTTATTATTACCGAAAAAACAGTTACCGAAAATGCTGAACCCAAGATCGTACATACAAAACCCGAACGCAAGAGCGCTTAATCAATGGAACTTATAAACCGTGAACTCTGCCTGACGTCCCATGTCGGCACTAAAGAAATCCTCTTCGGTGGTCAGATGCTTGCCTGGGCGGACGTTGCTGCTTCGTTGTGGTGTATGCAGCTAATCCATTCGGATAATGTCATCACCGTTCACATGTCGGATATTGATTTCTTAGCGCCGGTCAGGGTTGGCGAGATCGTAGAGTTCTACGGTGAAGGTTACAAGATCGGCAGGACGAGCGTAACCGTTAAAATCTGCGTAAAGATTTTGGATCCTCGTACCGGAGAGCGCACTGAAGCGTTTCGCTATAGCTGCGTTATGGTTAATATCGATCGCAACCTTCGTCCCAGACCTGTACCGAAGGATGTGCAAGGAAAAAGCGAAGGTGATTGACGTTTAGAGTACAGCCTTCATGCTGCATTTAACAGACCAAAGCGTGTAAGCTGAACAATATTTCTTATAAAGTCGTTTTGTGATTTACAACACATAATCCGGCAGCATCCTTTTATAAATTGTTGATTAGATTCACCACACCTCTTTGTTACTAAATTCGGAAGTCCTATGAAAAAGCTGACCATCTCGATTCTGGCTCTGTTCATCGCAAGCGTATCTTATGCTTTTACCGATGAATCCAATCTGACTTCAGATCCACTGCCCATAGAGAGCCATTCCCTTTCATCCATGCCGAAACTCGCTCCGGTTAAGTCAACAGGCACAAAACTTGAGACTGCGTTGGTCGAATTTCTTAGCATCTATCAGACAAAAGGCGCTAAACCCGCAAGTGACTTCGCTCTGATCCATGATATTGATTTCAACGATGGTCAAGTTCGTGTTGAACTCTCCCTTAGAAAAGGCATCACCACCACCAGTCTGAATTTCACCGGAACCAACGTTGAAATTATCAGCCAATCTGATCATTTCATCATTGTGAAAGTCCCAGTTGAACAGCTTGAGAGTTTCGCTGCTGATATGATCGATGTAATGCTGGTTCACAGACCTCATAAAATGATTACTGACGTTACTAATGAGGGATTTGAGCTTATCGGAGGTGATGTTTTCCACAATGAGGATATTACCGGTGAAGGTGTGAAAATCGCTGTCGTTGATGGAGGCTACAACAGGCTTTCCGACGGACAGGAAGAAGGCGAACTGCCTGCGAATCCTACAATGAGGAATTTCACACAGGAGGCTTTTGAAGATGGCAGTGTTCACGGCGCTGCCTGTACAGAGATAGTTTATGATTTCGTGCCGGATGCAGACTTTTACCTCGTTAAAGTCGCTACCGACGCTGACATTGAGAATGCTATTGACTACCTGATCGAGGAGCAGGTCGATATCGCTACTATGTCGCTCTCGTTCCCGAATGCGTTTGATGACTATTATCAAGGTCACGATCCTGTTTCCAATAAGGTCACAGAAGCGTTTGAAGCAGGTATTTTTTATGTCAATTCGGCAGGTAATCAGGGACAGAAGCACTACCGCGCCGAGTTTGATGATCAGGATCATGATGAAAACGTGCACATGTTTGCTGATAATGTTTATGTAAACCACTTCGGTTCCAGACCCGACAGGATTGCCACATTAGCACAAAACACAAGTATCTGGGCGTCTCTGGCGTGGGACGATTTTCCTGAGTCCGGCGTTAATTACGATCTGTACGTGGTATTCTTTGACACGGAAAACGAAGAATGGATTCAGGTTGCCGAGTCCACTACTGAGCAGGATGGAGACGATCTGCCTACCGAATGGGTTTCATATCGCGCTGAAGCAAGAGGCTACTACGGATTGATTGTGCAGAACAACGGTGGAGCTGACGGTGTTGACTTCACGTTGTTTACATCACATGATCTCGGTTACAAAACTGTTGAGGGCAGCATAACCATCCCCGGGCTCTCAGAAAACGACTTCGCTGTAGGCGCTGTCTATCAAGATGGCTGGGAGAGTGAAAATCCGACGCTACAGTCATTTAGCTCAGGCGGACCCACTTACGATAACCGCATCAAGCCGGACATCAGCGGTACTGACGGCGTTTCCTCGTTTATTTATGAACGCGAATTTTTCGGCACTTCTGCGGCTGCTCCAAGCGTCGCCGGAGCTGCGGCATTGGTATTGTCAGCACAAGACATGACAAACGCTGAGCTGTGGAACTGGCTGACAGCGCATGCTGAAGATCGTGGTGAGCGAGGTCAGGATAATGGATATGGTCATGGGCTTTGCCATATTGAGATGGATTTTGAGGAAGCATCCGATATCGAAGTAACATGGTCAGAGGATTACGGCTATCCCGATCTGATCGATTTTGGCAATGTTGCTCTGGATGATCTGCCCTTTGAACTTACCTTACAGGTCAGCAATATCGGCAATGATTTTCTCGAACTTGAGGAGATATTTTCTGACGCCGATTACCTGGATATTACTCCGGAGGACATGGCGCTGGAGCCTGACGAAAGCGGTGAAGTATTGCTCTCAATTGAATCTGACGATTATGGTAATTATGAGAATATACTGACATTCATTTCCAATGATCCTGATAACGAGGAATTAGAGATTCCTATCAGAGCTATCGTTGGTGAACCTCCCGTTATTGAGGTTGAACCGCTAAATATAGAAGTCGATGGAGGCGGTGAACACACCATCACAATCGGAAACACCGGCGTATGTAGGCTTAGGTACTTTATAGAAGCTGAGTTGGTAGATGAACCGGATCGTGATGAGGATGACCGATCCATGCGTAGAGGCAATATACCTCGGCGCGACGACCTGGGCGACATTCTCGGCGAGTTCAGTTGGGAGGGCGCCGGTGAAGATGTATATAAACCGGGGATCGCCTACAATCCTGAAGACGGGTTGATCTACCTGACTAATTATAACGGACACAGCATAGGCGTAGTTGATCCTTCGGAGAACTACCGCGAAGTGGCAAACTATGATGTAGGTGAAAGGTCGTTGTTCGGCGCTGCCTGGCTGAACGGAATATTATACTGTTATGATTCTGAAAACACAACCGTGACGAGATACAACTCTGAGGGGGAAAACCTTGGTGATCTGGAATTAGATAGAAGAGTATCGGCTTTAACTGCTTCACAGGAAGAGGGTGTTCTCCTTGCGCTTGAAAGAAATCATCCTTACCGGATTGTCGCTTATCGAGTCGATGGTGATGAAGTGCGGCGTTTCGCATTTATCAACTGGCGTGAAGGCAATTTTGCAAACGTCGAAAGTCGCAGTATATGCTGGGTGGACTGCCATAAGGATAATCAGCTCTGGATCAACTCACCCAATCGTATCTTTAATTTCTATGTTGACGCCGAGAACGCCGTTTGTGAACACGTTCAGGATTTCGAATATAACAACGACAACGATCAATTTTGCGGTATCGGTCATGATGGCAGAAATCTGATTTTCGGTCCTCATGACTTCGATCATTATGAGATCGTCGATGATGGAATTGAGGAAATTCCGTGGCTGACAATTGACCCAATGGAAGGAGTACTTGAAGCTGAGGATGAAGATGTGATTACCGTAATCCTTGATGATACAGGACTTATATCCGGTGATTATGAAGTTGATATGCGCATATTATCTAACGATCCGGAGAATCAACTTGTTTTAGTACATATCTTAATGAGTGTAAGAGGTACTCCCGATATAGATCTTCGCTGGGATGAAGACTTGGGATTTGTTGAGGATGAAAACCGCAACGTTAACGTCGAAGAGTCGGTACTGAACTTTAATGTGCTCGGTGATATTTTTAACGGTGAATCCTATGAAATTCCGGTTACAGTTCGCAATGAAGGAACCGATTGGCTCGAAATAGATGATATTACATACGAAGGCGACGACGTCTGGTCAATCGATCCGCAGGAAATGGTCATTGATCCCACTGATGAAGCAAATGTCGTAATAAGCTTTAGGGCTGACGAGTCAGGTGAGTATAACGCTAACCTTATATTCATTAGCAACGATCCCGATGAGGAAGAACTATCAGTAAGGATGACAGCCACAAGTTTGGATCCGCCGGTGATTGGCGTCGATCCGATGGAGATAGAAACGGACGGTCCTCGCGGAGAAGTTATTACAGTCTCAAATTCCGGTGAAGCGCCGCTTCGATTCACGACAGATATTAGAATTATCAGCGAACCGGAAAGAGATATTGATGTCCGCTCATTGCGCAATGTTGAAAGCGCCTCAGCGCCTCAGCGGGATGACCTCGGAGATCAAATTGGTGAGTTTACCTGGGACGCCGCAGGCGAGAACGATTATAAGGTAGGTATTACTTACAATCCCAACGACAACCTGCTTTACCTTACTACTTATGCTGATCACACTATTGGAGTCCTCGATCCCGCTCAAGACTATGAAGAAGTGACGAGATACAATACTGAAAATAATTTCCTTATGAACGCAGCCTGGCTTAACGGGATTATGTATTGTATTAACTATAATAATCAAACTGTCACACAGTTTAATGCTGTCGGTGAAAATCTTGGTAATATGGGACTCGGGATCAACAGACCTGTTGCTTTAGCTGCTTCTGTTGATGAAGGCGTTCTTCTCGTTATGGAGGGAGAGGGTAATTTTCGAATTCATGTACTGAGTATTGATGATGACGGCATTGAAGAAATTGATATCATCGACTGGCGTCAGGGAGACTTTGAGGCAATCTCTTGTCTTAGTATTTGCTGGATTGACAGCCATCCTGACCAACAGTTATGGATGAGTTCAAGTAACCATATCTGGAATTTTGCTGTTGACGTCCGTGAGTGGGTCGTCGAGCCTGTTCAAGATTTTGAATATGATAATAGTAATAACGCTTGGTGTGGCATTGGTCATGACGGCGATGATCTGATACTTGGAGTTTACGCATCCGATCATTACGAAATCGTCAATGATGGCGTGATCGAATTTTGGTGGATAATGCTCGAACCAAGAGAAGGCATCGTTGAACCCGACAGCGAACTTGAAATCAGACTCATACTTTCTGACCATGGCTGCCTGCCCGGTGATTATGAAGCCGAACTCACTTTTAATTCCAACGATCCTGCTAACCAGGAAGTGATTGTCAATGTTTTAATGCACATCACGGAAGTACCCGACATTGATCTGCAGTGGGATGAGGATTGGGGCTATGTTGCTGACGAGGATGGCAATGTTGACATAGAACAAGCGGTAATAGACCTTAGCGGTAGTGGTATATATATAGGTGGACCTTATGATTCCGAGATTACAGTTATTAATAAAGGTTCGGCTAATCTTGAGATTGAGGAAATCTTTACCGAGGGAGATGAAGTCTGGTCTGTAAATGAGGAAGAAATGGTTCTTGAGTCAGAAGAAGAAGCGGTAATTACATTCTCTTTCGAAGCTGAGGAGCCCGGTGCATATGAGGGCACAATTACATTTGTGTCCAACGATCCCGACGAGGAAGAACTTACAATCAGGATGTTCGCGGAAGCAATCGAACCACCTGATATTGGCTTTGATCCGCACACGATTGAGGATGACCTACTTACCGGAGTGGTTGAAACATACTCGATTACAATGGAGAACACAGGAGATGCTTCAGTCAGTTGGCATACTGAAATCGAGATCATCAGTGAACCTGAAGAAGAGCGCGATTATAATGCTCGTTCGTTACGCGGTATGAGCGGTGCAGCTCCACGGCGCGATGAACCGGGTGATTTGATCGCTTCATTCGAGGGTATTAACGCCGCGGACGAGTACAGCTCATGCATTGGCTGGGATTATGATAACGGGCGTATGTGGGTGACAAACTACAATGCCGGAATTGCTGCCGCTTATACGCATGATGCGAATTACGAGGAATTTGAAGAGGTGGCTCGCATCGAAGTAGGCGCTAACATGGATGGATGCTGGGTAAACGGTCTCCTTTTTATCCCTGAAGAATTTCGCAGCGGAAACGTAAACCGCTGGGATGAGAATGGTGAAAATATCGGTGCCATTCAATTTGATTACGAGGTTTGCGGTCTTGCCGCAGATGCTGAAGAGCAGTTGTTGCTTGTTCAGGAATTCGGAAATAATTACCCTATTCATGTCTATGCGATTAATGAAGACAATGAACAAGACGAAGAACTTGGTGAGATCAACAACTATAATCCATTTGAAATGTTTAATGGAGTTGGTTTGGAGTGGGTCGCCGCTCATAAAGAGGCGCCTCTTTGGATGACAGAAGGCAGAGAAGGTATTGTTTACCAGATCGCGGTTGATCGCGACAGGTGGCAATGTATTGATTCCGATGATGTAGTATCGTTCAGAGTCGGTGATATTGGACCATCATACAGCACGGTTGCTCATGACGGTGAATACATCTGGGCTTCAGGTTACACTGCGGATGACATTCGTATTTACGATGACGGTTACAGAGATGATCTCTGGATAACGGTTGAACCGGATGAAGGCTCTTTAGAATCCGATGATGCTGTTCAGATTGAAGTAACCGTTGACACGCATGATCTAATCTCTGGTGAATATATTGCTGATATAAGCTTTCTATCGGACGATGATGATGAACTTGGTATAGTGAGGGTAATAATACATATTACAGGCGTCCCCGATATAGATGTCGTTTGGTCTGAAGTTAACGGCTATCCCGATCTGATTGACTTTGGTGAGGTTTTTTCGGGATTTGAGTCGTCGTTAGTGATAAATATTCTGAATACAGGTGGCACGGCGCTTGAAGTTGAAGATGTATCTATAAACAGTGACGAGTACACGGTCGATCCTGTTGAATTTGTCATTGATCCTGATGAGAGCCAGGAAGTAACACTGACCTTCTATTCTGAAGAGACTGGTGTTTTTGAAGACACCTTGCTTATTATCAGCAATGCAAATAACAATGGCGAGCTTGAGATCCCTGTCAGAGCGGAAGTAGTTGGTGATCCTCCGGTGATAGTTGTGGAACCCCGGAATATAGAAATTGAAGTAGGAATAGAGGGACCGGGTCCTCCTCAACGTCTCAACATTGCCAATGAAGGTGGAAGTTCTCTTAGATTTCATATTAATGTTGATGTTACTAATTCGCCGTATCTGGATGAGATAAATGTTGAGGATATTTCAAATATGCGTTTTGCTGTGTTCCAAACGAATGCCTCATGGGGCTGGCTTGACGAAGTTATGCTTGGTCAAGAGGAGCTTATCAATGATGATAATTGTGATTATTTTCGTGACTGGAATGCCTTAAACGATATTGATTTCGATGATTACGATGCAATAGTTATCAATGCTAACGGAGAAGCTGCTGACGTTTATAATCGAAACATCGAGAGACTTACTGAATATGTCAATGATGGTGGTGGTCTATACTTTGAGATGGGAAGAGCTAATCAACAGATTCGCGTTCCCGGTGGTTTCACAAACAGCGGTGGAGGCGCGAACAACGGTGTTTTTGTAGTTAGTCCATTCGATGATGACGATAATTATAGTTTACTTGCTGAAATATTCCACTCAACACAGCCAGATTTCTGGGAAGGAAATGAACTCATCGAAGGTGAGCCTTTCCTGCTTTCATCATATCCGATGGGTCAATTTGCAGATGCGTTAGATAACGATGTTATTGAATATTATCAACTTATCGCTGTTCCGCAAGGTCAGCAAAATGGTGGTATTGTTGCTTATGGTATCGGTAAAGGTCACATCCTGACGATATGTCACCCAACCGGTCAGTGCTGGCAGAACTTCACAGGTGAAGGTCAATGGGGTTCAGTATGCACAGAAATCCTTTACTTTCTGACAAGTTCAAACTTTAGATGGATTACAGTTGAACCTTCTGAATCTCCGGAACACGGTATTGATCCCAATGGAGATATAGATATTGATGTGATATTCAATACCGAAGACTTGGTTGAAGGTGACTATGAAGCTGACATTCTAATCTTCTCAAATGATCCTGAAAATCCGGTAGTCTATGTATCTGTCATGATGTTTTTAAATGGTATTCCTCTTATTGAAGTCGATCCCGATTCGATTGATTTTGGGTTTATTGAAGCAAATAGAATGTATGAATTGCCTTTAACTATCAAAAGTGTTGGATCTGGAACTCTTGAAGTTGTGGATATTACTTTTACAGATGACATTGGCTTCTCTGTCGATCAGAGGGAGGATTTTTTGGTAGATCCAAGAGAAGAACGAGACATCATTGTTTCATTTAATTCAGAAAATGAGAGTCTGTTCGAGACAACTATGATCATCAGCAGCAATGCTTTTTGGAACGAGAGACTTGAAATTCCGGTTAGAGCATGTACTTCAGATAACCTGCCTCCCCAAGTCGTACGTGAAATACCCGATATTGAGATTGACGAAGACTCGGAGCCGTTCTTCATTGAAAACCTGAACAACTTCTTCAGCGATCCCGACGACGATCAACTCGGATTCAACGCAGTTTCCGATGACGGGCATATCGATCTTGAAATTGATGATGACAGCAACCTGTTACTTGAAGTTCATGGCGATTGGAACGGCGTTATGACGATAACTGTGACGGCTGACGATGGATATAGACCTGAAAGAAATGATGCTCCGGTAAGAAGTCTAAGGTCGGCGAATGGCAGTCAGGAAAAGACTTTCATAGAATGTACAAAGACACCATTATTGTCATTCCCGCGCAGGCGGGAATCTACTAATAATAACAGGTTAGTTGATTCCTGCCTTCGCAGGAATGACACTATCCAGCCAAGGCGAGACTGGACAACAGAGCTTGAATTTGAGCTAACTGTCAACCCAATCAATGACAGACCGAATATCTTTAATGCACCTGAAGAGATAGACGCCCGTGAAGATGATAATATTGAATTTGACGTCTGGGTATATGACGCTGACGTCGCTTCAGAATGGGATAATGATTCGCTAAGATTCTCATTCCTCGAAGATGATGGACTTGTCGAAAAAGGCGCTGCTTTTGAGGTTATAGATGGCATGATAGGACGTTTCACCTGGCAGACCGGCTACGACGACGCAGGAGTCTATGTGCCGATCATCAGGGTACAGGATAACTTCCATGAACGCGATCTGTGTGCGGTCAGGATAAACGTCTCTAATAATAACCGCGCTCCCGAATATATCGCTGAAATCCCGCCAATTGAATTCGATGAGGATGATGGAGTAGCCATGGTTGCCACTTTAAACGAGCACTTTCGCGATCCGGACGGTGGACGCTTGAATTTTCTCGCTGACGGTGAAGGACTTTACACCGCTGTTAATGAAGCAAGTCAACTGTTCATCAGACCACGTGAAAACTGGAACGGTGTGTCAAGTTTGAACATTACCGCTCGTGATAATTTGAATCAGGATACATGTATGGATATTCCGATCAGGGTAAATGCTGTGAACGATCCTCCCTCAGATTTCAGCCTTTTGACGCCGGATGACTATGCTGTAATAGGTACATTTCCTAATGTTGAATTTACTTGGGAGACGTCTGATGACATTGAAGATTCGACAGTCGTTTACACTCTCTTAATAGAGTTTATTGACTATGGGGGTGAAATCGAAAGACGGAACATTCAAGAGAATCATATAGAAATACCTCGCGAATGGCTGTCGTATGATCCCAATGAACCGAGACGAATGATGTGGTCGGTCTGGGCTGAAGACGGCACGGACTCGGTTCGGTCACAAGAGAGGTTCAATCTGACGATCAGACCGCTTTCTGCTAATTCTGATGAGCAACTTTTACCAACAGAAATAGCGCTTGGACCGGCTTATCCCAATCCGTTTAACGCTTCGGTCACACTTGATTTTGCTCTACCCGAAGCCGGCAGAGTCGTCATGGACGTATTCAATATCAACGGCAACCTGATAAAGACAATCACAAACGACGAATACAACGCTGGCTACCATCAGATCGTTTGGAACGGCAAAGACATCGCGACAGGTATTTACTTGTGCAGGATGCGCGTTGACGGAAAGGACATGAAGATTATAAAGCTGGTGTATTCGCGCTGATAGAAATATTTAACTTAATCAAGTGGTGTCTGACGTCCTCGTCTGACACTCGAGTCCTACAATGTTCTGGCAGGTCTTGTTCGCTGTACAGCCAATGTGACCTGCCAGCATTTTGTAAATTACCGTCAGGTCATATCCTGTTTGGTCGGGACTATAACTTAGCTCAAATTTACTTTCGCATTTAAGCAATTTCACAAATGAACTTCCCCCCTAAGATGAGTAGGGGGGAATTAAAGGGGGGTTTCCTTAAGTGATTTCTTTTTTTTATCAACTATCCTGAGGTTTCTATACCTTTGTGATTGATGCTTAATACGAAAATATTTTAAAATTATAGTCCCGATAAAACAAGTCATTCCACCTACAAAGAATAGAATTTGATCAACAACTCAAAACTCCATACAGGTCTCCTGCACTGTGATCTGGAGCCTGCATTAATAGCCGAAATCCAGACGCTTAAATCAATCGATCCACTTGATCCCATAGTTGTATTAATTGGTTCAAGACTGCTTGCTGACTATCTCGGATGGCGCTTCGTTGAAAAAGGATTTAACCTTTTCAATGTCCGCTTCATCACCTTCGCTGATCTTACCAACGACTTGTCTTTCATCAGCAGGATCAATGATTCACGACCGCTCATGCCACCACATGGTGAATTCCTGTTTCTGTTAGACGCTGTCTCAAACCTGAAAAAACCGCACTATTTCGATAAAGTCTCTGGGCGTTTCAGTTTTATCCGTATTTTAAAAGCCTCTTTCAGTGATCTTGATGAAGCATTGATAGATGAGATTGAAGAACTCGTCAGCAAACCTCTGGATAATAATGATAAATTCACAGTTCTCGCTAACCTCCGAAGCTTATATCAGGATAATGTTAGCCAATTTCAACGCCCACAAGACAACCTGATTTCCTCTGCTAATCCCGGAAAATCATTTAAGGATGCTTATAAAACCGACCATCTGATTATCTACGGATTTTACGATTTTAACACAGCGCAGAGAGGGTTTCTGGAATCGCTTGTTAGTGAGATTGAGCTAAATGTATATCTTCCCTGGTGTGAAGGTGATGTAACTGGTTCGGCTTTTCAGTTTGCTCAACCGACTGTGAACTTTTTTAGCAAAATATTGCCGGACTCCCACGTAGGGGCAAGCTTGCTTAATCCTTCACTTGTTGCATACGGTCACAGGCTGTTTAACTTTGGTATTATCGAGGAAAGCGACAAAGAAACACCACAGGAACATAATCTAATCATCTTCAATGCCTCAGATCAGGCTGCCGAAGTTCGAAGCATAGTTGGACGCATCAATGAGGCAGTACTCTACAATGAAATACCTCTGTCGCATATTGGGATCATACTCTGGCAGCCGGACAATTACCTGCCTCTACTGAAACATGAAATGGGAAAAGCCAATCTGCCGTTTTATGACGCTATAGGTATAACGCTGGCACAAACTGCTGAATGCAGAGCATTCTTATCGCTGCTGAGGATGTGCGGTAAACCAATTGAAAGGCAGGCGCTGGTTGATTTGATAGCATCATATAAGTTGAATTTGAGTGTGACAAACAAGAATGTTTGTTCTAATGACGAAATTGAACCTGATCCTGTCGCATGGGAAGCGATTAGCATTGAGACCGGGATTGTCGAAGGTGATTTGCAGAAATGGATAACTCAACTTGATTATTTAGCAAATCGTGCTGAAACGAAAACCGAACATCAGGATAAATCCCCCTTTATTTCAAGAGAACAGATCACACTTTTCAAAGAATTCGTCGAAGCGCTCTCCGGTAGATTCAGCGAAATTCCGGATAATGTTGAATGGGATAAATACGTTGATAATGCTGTTAAACTTGCCAAGGAATTTCTACCTGCAAATGACAATACTGATCAAATTATTGAAACAATGCAAAGCACATTCGGTTTAGCGATTGTTGATCACAGTATTGATCGAGCTAATCTCACATCCATTATCACCGAACTATTTAAAAAGACCAAGATTGCTCAGTCCGGCAGATATCGCGTTGACGGCATTACAATATGCGATAAAATGACTTCTCGTGGAGTAAGTTTCGATCTGTTGTTCATTCCCGGATTGACTCAAGGATCAGTACCTGCAAAACTGCATGACGATCCATTTCTGAATGATAGAGATCGAATTATCCTAAATAAAGTCCTGTTTAAGCAGGATTACTCAACAACAAAGCTGCCGTTACAATTGCCTCTGAAATCATCCATGCTCGACGAGGAACGGCTGTTGTTTGCATTGGCTGTCGATTCTGCTGAGAAACGCCTTTGCTTAAGCTATCCCGATCATGGCGCGGACGGCAGGAAACTGCTGCCGTCACGCTTCCTACTCGAAATGTGCCGCATAGTAACCGGTAAACCTGTCGAAACCGATAAAATCAGCGAGCTTGAATTCTTCGAAGATGATTCAAAGCTTTCCCAAGAGAAGCGAATCGAAAAATTAGAACGACGCGCTGTTGATGAGAAGCAGTTCGTAATCGATAAACTACTGATAGAAACACCCGATCATCTGCGACCAGAGGTATTTAAGCAAGTGTACTCGAAGCATTCGGAACAGTTTCAACGTGGTATAAAAGCAGCCATACAACGTATTACAGGAGAGAATTTCACCGCCTGGGATGGCGTGATGCCGGAAGGTTGGAGCCAGCCTCAACTAATCCCCACCAGCTTTAGCGCATCCGCCCTGGAAGCTTATGCCGGATGTCCGTTTGCATATTTCATCAGTCATATACTCAAAGCATCCGAATGGGAAGAACCGGAGATGCTGTTCGAACCTCCGCCGCAAGCCATCGGCTCACTGGTTCACGGAGTGCTCGAACGTTTCTTCTTAAATGCGAGAGACGAAGGAAAGCTTCCGCTTACCGGTGACAATCGAGACTGGGCGGAGTCAGAGCTTGAGTCAATCCTTGCGAAAAACATCAAACGCATTCGGGTGCAGCATCCTGCTCCTCGCGCCTTGTGGGATATTGAAGAGCAGCGCACACTACGGCGTTTGAAAGCTTTTCTTAAAGCCGAGATAGATGCTGAAAGCGATTTTAACTTCATTGACGCTGAAGTAACAGTCAAACAGGAATTGACTTTAAAAACAGATACTGTACTTTTTACTTTTAACCTGACCGGCAAGATTGACAGAATTGACAGATCATCAAATGGCAAATCGATCAGGATAATCGACTACAAAACCGGAAACAAACCATCCAAACCGGAAGATTTCAAGAGCGGAACCAACCTTCAACTCCCGCTATACTTGATGGCAATTATAGCCAGATATCCCGATGTTGAATTGAATGAAAGCTCAGCCGAATACCTGCATATAGGTACAGAAGGAAACATAAAATCGCTTATCATGAGAGGAACTTGGCTGTCTGAAAATGAAACCGAACTCGGAAAAATCGTTCGAGTTCTTATTAGTAGTATTAGGGCGGGGCTATTCCCTGCCATACCTGAAAAGACAAAATGCAGCAATTGCAGTGCTCAGTACTTATGTGATTTCCGCAGCAGAAAATCCTTTGAATACAAGAGAGACGACAACAGACTGGACGGACTGCGAGAGATTGGATTGATCGAGTAAAAATATATTGTGCTTGGGGAGCGCCGATATTCCTATCGGCGATATTTGGTAAGTTGCGTCAGGTCTTGATGCGACGAAGTCGAATTGTGACCTGACGCTTTCTTCAACACCTTAACAAAACTCAAATCCCGTCCTCAAATCCACTTCAAATATAGCAATGAATACTCATCTTCCTTATATTTGTTGACATGAATGAAAAAACCGCCTACAAAGTAATACCGGATAAAGCCGCTGAATACATCCGCAGCGGCGCGCCCAAACCGGTGGCGCAGATGCGCATCGACGAGATACCCCCCGTCGCAATCTCCTGGGGCAGGACTACCGTTTTCAAAACCGGCGCCTGGCGCAATGTAACGCCTCACTACGTTAAAACACTTCCCCCCTGCCGGGCTGCATGTCCGGTCGGCAACGACGTCGAAGGATGGTTAGAAGCAGTCGGAAACGATAAATGGGACGATGCAGTAAAGCTCCTGATCGAAGAGCAGCCTCTTCCCTCCATCTGTGGCAGAGTCTGCTATCATCCCTGCCAGTCCGCTTGCAACCGCAATGAGTACGACGGGACAGTATCGATCAGAGCAGTCGAACGCTTCCTCGGTGACAGAGCTTTAAAGCTTGGAATGATGCCTGAAAATCGTGTGAAGAAAGGATTTTCAAACGGCAGAGTACTTATAATCGGATCGGGACCGTCAGGACTCGCTGCTGCCTGGCTGCTGGCGAGGCTAGGGTATAGGGTCGAAGTACACGAACGCGCTCCCAAATCAGGAGGACTGCTTCGTTACGGCATCCCCGACTACAGGCTGCCACAGAAAGTACTGGACAGGGAATTAGCAAGACTGTCTGGGCTGGGAATTCTCTTTAAAAACAACAGCGAAGTTATCGTTAAAGACGACTTCGCTAATCTGAGGCGCGAGTTTGACGCTGTTTACCTTAGCCCCGGAGCATCGGGACACAGAAACAGCGGGATTAAGAACTCAGATGGAGTGGTCATCGGCGCTATTGAGCTTCTCGCTGACATATCCGGAGGAAATAAGCCGGACATCGGCAAGACCGTTGCAGTCATCGGCGGCGGCAACAGCGCTATCGATGCGGCGAGATCAGCGCTGAGGTTCGGATGTGACGTTACCATTCTCTACAGACGAACTCGCAGAGAAATGCCTGCTTTCGAGGAGGAAGTCGAAGCCGCACTCAAAGAGGGTGTCAAGATCGAATACCTCGTTGCACCTCTGGAGGTTTTAAGTCTGAAAGGGCGCAAACTCCGCTGCATCCGCAACCAGCTCGGAGAGCCTGATGCAAGCGGCAGACGCCGTCCAGAGCCTATCTCCGGCAGCGAGTTCGAAATCCCAATCGACGTCATTATCGACGCCGTCGGTGAATATCCCGATCCTGCACGCTTCAGTTCCGATAAGGACATTCAAAACACTCTGATAAGGATCGATAAATGGGGGAAAACGGGTATTAAGGGAGTCTGGGCAGGCGGTGATTTCTCGGCTGCCGAATGGTCGGTCACTTACGCCATCGGCGCAGGTAAACGTGCTGCTCTGGACATCGACGTCCACCTGAACAACTCGGATAGGAAAAGCATCGAAGGGCTAATCTTAAGCGACAACTACGCTGTATCGGTTACGGATTATGTCAGCAATTCGGCGCTCCCCAAGACTATTTACGACCGTCACAAAAAAGTCGAATTTGAAGAGCTGAATCTTGCCTATCATCCTAAAGCTCGGGCAACTACTATCAGCGAGCTTTCACCAGAAGTAAGAAAAGCAGATTTCACCGAGGTCGTGAAGGATTGGCGCATCAGCTCAGCCGTGCGTGAAGCGAAGCGTTGTTTTCACTGCGGGACCTGCGATTCATGCGGCAACTGCCACATCTTCTGCCCTGACGGCGCGGTCAACCGCGATCCGAAAACCGGCGCTCTCTCCTTTGACCTCGAACACTGCAAAGGCTGCGGTATCTGCGCTGAGGAATGCCCAAGGACAGCGATAGAGATGAGGAAATGAGAAAGTAAGAAGGGAAGCAAGGAAGCAAGTTATAAGGTAAAAAGTGAGAATGTTCGGGAAGTTTGGATAACCCTGAAAGGGTTAAATATGAATAGCCACCGGCGTTAGCCGGTGGTAGTGAATACCCAAACCCTCACCCCTGCCACAGCAGAGCCTGTCCTCGCGAAGGCGGGGAGGGGAATTAAAAAGGGGGGTTTCCTCAAGTGACAAGTTTAGTTGGTGCAACACATCTACCTGAATCACTTGACTTTAATTGAGTTTATATGTATATTCATTGTATATACATCTAATCAGAGAGAAAGATGAACACACGCATCCAAAAATGGGGCAACAGCTTAGCGCTCCGCATTCCCAAACCGTTTGCTGAAGAAGTCGGTTTAATGCCTGAGTCAGCGGTGGAAATCAATTTAAAAGACGGAACGTTGGTGGTCACACCGACGCCGAAAAAACGGATAACTCTGGATGAATTACTCGCAAGCGTAACAGAAGACAACACGCATGAAGAATACGACTGGGGAGAGGCCGTTGGTAAAGAAGTCTGGTAAAAAAAGCGATTACGTACCCGCTCGTGGAGATATCGTATGGGTAAGTATGACGCCGCAAGCCGGACGAGAACAATCAGGAAGACGTCCAGCGCTGGTATTATCACCACTCAGGTATAACGAAAAGCTGGGATTAGCGCTTATGTGTCCGATAACCAGTCGAGTAAAAGGGTATCTTTTTGAAGAACCGCTGCCTGAAGGAATGGCTGTTACTGGTGTAATATTATCGGATCAAATAAAGAATCTTGATTGGCGTGTACGTAAAACTGAATTTGCCGATAGACTATCTCACGAAGTTGTATCAGCAGTACTTGAAAGAGTGATTGCGCTGCTGGAGGAATAGATTATTGGTAATCTTCGCCTAAATAAACTGAAGATCACAACCGTCATTCCTATGCGGATGGGAATCCAGATAACAATTGGAGATGAAATATGCCTCTGAGTTGGAATGAAATTCGATCCAGAGCAGTTAAGTTTGCAAATGAATGGAAAACTGAAAGTTCAGAAGCTTCAGAAGCGCAAACATTCTGGAATGAATTTTTTAATGTGTTCGGTATAACCAGAAGAAGAGTAGCTACATTTGAAACGAAAGTACACCCTCGACCTGATAAAGGTGGTATTATAGACCTCCTTTGGAAAGGCACACTTTTAGTGGAACACAAATCCTTTGGCAAGGATTTAGATCGCGCATATCAGCAAGCAATTGATTATTTCCCTGGTATTGAAGAACGTGATCTTCCTCAATATATAATAGTCTCAGATTTTGCACGTTTGCGTCTGTATGATTTGGATCTAAAAAAGACTCATGAAATATTACTAATTGATTTACCGCAACATATTGAACTCTTTGCATTTATCGCCGGTTACGAAAACCGTTCATTTGGTCAGGAAGATCCTGTCAATGCCAAGGCAGCCGCTCGTCTGGGTGAGTTGCACGATATGCTTAAAGAATCAAGTTACAAGGGACACAAGCTCGAAGTTATGATGGTGAGGCTCCTCTTCTGTATGTTTGCCGATACTACTGGAATATTTCAGAGAGGTCAATTTCGTGAATATCTTGAGTTAAGAACGAGAAAAGACGGTATTGATCTTGGACTTCATTTGGAGTTGCTCTTTGAAGTATTAAACCAGATAGATGATGAACGGATGAAGCATCTTGATGAACATCTTACTGCTTTTCCCTATGTGAACGGAAAGTTATTTGAAGAACAGTTGCCTATTGCTTCTTTCAACATGGAAATGCGAGATAAGCTGCTGGATTGCTGCGGATTAGACTGGAGCAGGATCAGTCCGGCTATATTCGGATCGATTTTTCAATCTGTAATGGATCCTGTGGAAAGAAGACATATTGGAGGACATTATACTACTGAAACAAATATTTTAAAGGCATTGAATCCCCTCTTCCTTGATGATCTTCAGCTCGAATACAAAGAGAAAAAGAATAACCATCGCGCGCTTAAAGCATTGCAGCGCAAGATAGCTGGTATAAAAATACTTGATCCTGCCTGTGGATGTGGGAATTTCCTTTCGGTTGCTTACAAAGAACTTAGAAGACTGGAAATTAAAATCCTGCTTGAGTTGAGAAAAGATACTCCCGAACTTTTTTCTCTGGAGACAGCGACCGCAGTGAATATAAGTCAATTCTATGGAATTGAACTTAAGGAATTTCCTTCACAGATTGCTCAAGTATCTATGTGGTTGACTGATCATCAGATGAATATTGAAGCTGCCAATGAGTTTGGGCTCGAAAAAAGCAGTATTCCCCTGAAAACAACACCCAATATAATTTGTGAAAATGCTCTTACTTATAAATGGAGTGACTTGATACTTCCAAATGAGCTGACTTATATAGTCGGTAATCCTCCCTTTGTGGGAGCAAAACACCTTGATGCAGAACAAACCACCGACAGAAATCGAGTGTTTAATGGAACTCCCAATTCAGGTATTCTGGACTATGTTTGTTGCTGGTACCGTCTTGCAGCGGAGTACATGGAAAATAATCCCAGGATTAAGGCAGCATTTGTGTCAACAAATTCCATTACGCAGGGTGAGCAGGTTGGTGCTCTCTGGGGTGATCTCATAAAAAGAAGTGTGAGGATCATTTTTGCACATAGAACATTTCAGTGGATGAGTGAGACGCGAGGTCAGGCTGTAGTGCAATGTGTTATTATCGGATTTGCGCTTAATGGTGACCAGGAAAAGTGGTTATTTGAATACGAAAATCCAAAATCTGAACCGAAAGCCATGCTTGTGAGTCAGATTAATCCCTATCTGGTCGATGCTCCTACTATTCTTCTATCTAACAGACGATCACCTATTTGCGATGTACCTGAAATTGGTATTGGAAACCAACCTATAGATAATGGCTACTATTTGTTCACTCCTGTGGAAAAAAACGAGTTTTTACAAAAAGAACCAACAGCTAAAAAATGGTTTAGGAAATGGATCGGAGCTGATGAGTTTATTAATGAATTTGAACGATGGTGTCTATACTTGAAGAATTGCTCTCCGCATGAAATTAGATCTATGCCATATGTAAAGGCACGGGTTGACGCTGTACGAGAATTTCGCTTAAAAAGTATAAGAAGTAGTACACGTGAATTAGCGCAAAGACCAACCCGTTTTCAGGTTGAGAATACTCCAGAATCTGATTATTTGGTAATACCTGGTGTTTCATCTGAAATGCGTATCTATATGCCTATTTCCTTTGTAAGTACAGATATTCTATCGAGCAATGCTAATTTTGTGATAGGCGAAGCGAATCTATTCCATTTTGGAGTTTTAACTTCATTTATGCATATGGCTTGGGTACGAGCTGTCGCTGGTAGACTTGAGAGTCGTTATCGTTATTCAAAGGGAATAGTCTATAACAACTTCCCTTGGCCAGATCCAACACCCAGACAGAAAACTTCAATTGAAAATGCTGCAGAGGAAGTACTTGAAGCAAGAAAGAAATGGTCATCGGCAACGCTTGCAGATTTATATGATCCGGTTACCATGCCTCCAAATCTGGTAAAAGCGCATCGGAAACTGGATCGAGCTGTGGATGCAGCTTACGGGAAGCGAAGCTTCTCATCGGAAGCTGAAAGGGTAGCTTTTCTATTCGCAAAATATCAGGAAATAGCCAGTCCTCTGCTTCCAAAAGAACGCAAACGGCCTCGTCCAAGAAGGAAAAAGTAGTGAATGCTCACTTGATCACGTTCCGTCACATTTCCGTCACACCCTCAAACCCAATGTGGTATTGACTTTGCGGCGATTCTGTGACGATGTGACGATAATTTTATGTATGACCCCATGAGAGATTCTCACGTGATTATTAACTTGTACTATTTTTACTTATTCAACTTGTAAACTTGTAAACCTGCTAACTTGTAAACTTAAAATAATATGCAAAAAGTCATAACAGCAAACCACGCTGTCAGTCATGCGGTCAGGCTGGCGCGTGTTGAAGTCATAGCCGCCTATCCTATCACTCCGCAGACCAGCATCGTCGAGGAACTGTCCGAGATGTGCGCGCGGGGCGATCCGGCGGCGGAGTTCATCCATTCCGAGTCCGAGCACTCCGCTATGTCAGCCAGCATAGGCGCGTCTATGACAGGCGCGCGGGCGTTCACAGCCACATCCAGCCAGGGACTCGCACACATGTGCGAGATGCTGCACTGGGCGGCGGGTTCGAGGCTGCCGGTGGTGATGGCAGAGGTCAACCGTTCGCTCGCTCCGCCCTGGACGATCTACACCGACCAGCAGGACAGCCTTTCACAGCGCGATACAGGCTGGATGCAGTTCTACTGCCGCGATAATCAGGATGTGCTCGACACAACCATACTGTGCTTCAAGATCGCCGAGCGAGTAGCGCTGCCTGCTATGTTTATCCTCGATGCTTTCGTCCTGTCACACACCAACGAAGCGGTTGACATCCCCGATCCGGAGCTTGTTGACAGTTTCTTACCCAAACGCGAAGCGGCTTTCAAACTCGACCCAAAAGATCCTCATGCTTACGGCGGTATGATGAACGTCGATTGCTGGATGGAGTCACGCTGGCACTTGCAGAATGCGATGGAAGCTGCGGTTGACATCACTCTCGAAGAAGCCGACAACTGGGAAAAGCTGACCGGCAGGCGTTTGCAGCCGTTGATTCCTTACAGGATGGAGGACGCTGAAGTTGCCATTGTCGCCGCGGGAACCGCTGCCTGGACAGCGACACTGGCG
>JAIPJL010000145.1 GCA_021734165.1 bacterium
CGATAGAGGTTGTTGTTGGAGCCTGGCATTGGGGTAAATATCTCGGCGCTGAAGCTCTTGCTGCTGGAGTTGATGTTAGAGTTTCATCATGGTCAAGAATGGCTCCTAATACATTTCCCGCGCTTGCTAAATGTGGAGCCAACTATATGAATTCACAGTTGACAAAACTCGAAGCGATGCAGGATGGATACATAGAAGGCATTGCTCTTGATACTGCGGGTTATGTCAGCGAAGGTTCAGGTGAAAATATCTTTGTATTGTTCGATGGCAAACTAATTACTCCACCACTTGGAGCTTCTGTACTGCCAGGAATAACACGTGATGTTGTAATAACAATTGCTAAAGAACTGGGTTATGATGTTAAAGAGAGCATAATTCCGCGCGAAATGCTTTATATTTCTGATGAGGTTTTCTTTACAGGCTCTGCTGCTGAGATTACACCAATCAGATCTGTTGACAGGATTTCTATAGGCAGTGGAAAATGTGGTACTGTCACTGCCGAACTTCAAAAACGATTCTTTGCCTACGTTAACGGTGAATTACCTGACGATCATAACTGGTTAACGTATGTGGAGTTCTAAAGGATTTAATTGGCAGAATTAAGTACTGCGGTTCCAACTAAAACTCTCACTCATACTTCGAGTAGAAGAATGGCGCGCGAGATTGCGCTTAAAGTTGCTTATGCTCACGAAATGCGTAAATGCGAACAGGAGGAGATTCTTCAAGATAAACTAATTATTGGTGGAGAACTTCCTCCTGCATTTGCTGTACGATTATTAAGTCATGTTGAGGAATACAAGGAACAACTTGATGAGATTATACAAGCGAAAGTTGAGAAATGGGAGTTCAGCCGTATTGCTGTACTTGACAGGATAGTCTTAAGAATAGCAGCAGCGGAATTGCTTTATTTTCCTGATGTTCCGCCTAAGGTATCTATAAATGAAGCAATTGAAATAGCCAAGAAGTTTTCAACAGAAAAGAGCGGAAAATTCGTTAATGGTATTCTTGATGCTATATATGGTGATATTGTTCGAGGACGATTAGTTAATAACAACGGTGGTAAGAATCATTGAAATTGGCGGTTATCTCTGATATCCATGGTAATCTCCAGGCTTTAGAAGCTGTTTTAACTTCAATTGATGACGAGCATGTTGATAAAGTGTTTTGCCTGGGTGATATTGTGGGTTACGGCGCTAGACCGAACGAGTGCATCAATCTGATTTGTACTCGTCAGATTCCCTGTATTCTTGGGAATCACGATGAAGCGGCTCTCGGTACTGGTGATATCGAGAACTTCAATCTTTTTGCGCGTGAAGCTATTATTTGGACAACGTCTGTACTTGATAGCGATTCAAAAGCAGTACTGTCAGGTTTAAAAATGACAATGTCCGTTAATAATATACTCTTCGTACACTCCGAACCATGCCAGCCAAAGGCTTGGCATTATCTCATATCTCAGGCTGATGCGCTTCGCGCATTCGAATCTTTTAATCAGCATATTTGTTTCATTGGGCATTCTCATAACCCATTAATGTTCAAAGAACCTGGCAGTAAGCGTCGTATTATTAATGTCGGATCTGTTGGGCAGCCCCGCGATCATGATCCAAGAGCCTGCTGGGGTTTATACGATTCTAATGAAGATGATTTTAAGTGGATAAGGGTGGAGTACCCGGTCAGAGTGACAGGTAAACAAATTATTGAAGCAGGACTGCCAGGTTTTCTGGCAGATAGACTCATTTCAGGTAGATAAATGGAGAAATGGTTAACTAAATATTTCAAAGTTTTACAAGATAAACCTGATATGGGTGAGATCGAATGGCGCAAGGAAATGGTTCCATTGATCATCGAACAAGGTCTTGGTTACAGGAAGAATAATATCAGATTTGAAAAAGACCGCGCTGACATTAAAATTCACGATGACAATGGCATACCACATATAATAATTGAAACCAAGCTAACCGAAAGGAAGCTTAATAAAAAAGCTCTAAGGCAGGCATTCGGTTATATTCAGGGTGGGGAATCCTACATAGTGCTTGCTTCACAGGCACGTTGGAAGGTTTTTCGCCCGGAGTGTGCATCTATTGATGAGATCACGCCCATAGGTGAAATTAATCTTACCGAAGAAGATGGTCTTGATAATAAAGAGCTATTTCTTAGACTATCTGAAAGCATGATGATTGATAATGAGCGGTATCGTGATTTTAGAGAAGGCAAATCACCATCAGGATATATTCAACTCGATGAAAGGGGATTCGATAAACTTGTTTCTGTCATGCGGTTATCATTTGATATGCTCTATAATTATGCAGAGAAAGTCTGGCCAAGACAAATTGAGTTATATAATGAATACTATACCAAACGAAAGGAACTTGATGAGTTAGAGGATGGCGTTAAACACAGCGGTGAAAAAACTTATCGAATCGAAGAACGACTTCAACTAATTGATGAACAGCGAACGAAGCTTGAAAGACAGTACGAAATACCTGTCGAGGCAATTGAGAAATCCTTTAATCGCTTTAAACAGATACAGCCGTATTCAAGAGCGGTAAGTGATGAACAGGTAACGAAAATATATCTTAACGAAGTCTGTCATCTGGTTTTGAACAGAGCTATAATGATTCGTATCCTTGAAGATAAAGGTATTCTTAAACCTAAAATATCAAATCGCGGGATATATTTATGGCGCGAACTGACAACTTTTATTCGTGATCGCTATCAATATTTGCTGAGATTCAGCTTCTGGGATGCTGAACTGCTATATCATCACTTTTTTACTGAAGGTATTTTTGACTGGTATTTAAAGGTTGATGGTGAACTTGGTGACGTCGTCGAGAAATCATTATTTCTGCTTAACGGATTTGACTTTTCAGACGTTGATAGGGACATTATGGGCAGAGTTTATCAGGATTTCTTTGGACCCGATAAACGAAAAAAACTCGGAGAATTCTACACACCTGATGAGGTTATAAAATACCTTCTGAAAAAAGCCGGTTGGCCCGGTGAGGGTAAGTTATTTGATTTTGCTTGTGGATCCGGTGGTTTTCTCGTCGAAGCGCTGAAACAAAGTCTGGATGACGGTGAAAAAAGAGGTATCTCTCCTGAGGAATGCTGGCGACAAGCTGGGAATATAGTTGGTTTAGATATTAATCCTTTCGCTGTTCATATCGCTGAGATGAATCTCCTATTCCTTATGGTAAATCAGTTTAAAGAAATCGTCGATGAACGCGTAAAAAACGGTATCCCAGTTCAACTGCCGGATATGGAAGTATTTCGTATCGATGCGTTACTCGATGGGCGTGAACTTGTCAGATCAGGAGATTCATATTCTTCATCCTACGACGCCTGGCCCGGGGAACGCTTCACCGATGCGCTTATTGCACGCGATTTGAAAGGCGCATACCGTTATATCGTAGGCAATCCACCCTATGTTCGTAATGAACGACTCGATCCGGCAGCTAAGGACTGGTATGATAAGATATTTGCAGACGTTAAAGAAGGTAATACTGATATTTATGCTTATTTCATCAGAAAAGCGATGGATTGGCTTGAACCTGGCGGTAGAATAGCGGTCATTCTATCACAAGGTTTTGCAAATGCTCGCAGTAGCCTAAAAGTGCGACGTTACATTGAGCAATATACTATTGAAGAGCTTGTGCCTCTTGAATGGGCGGATGTTTTCCTTGCGGCTGTTATTCCGTTCCTTCTTGTTTTGAAAAAGGAAGTTCCATCAAAAGGACATAAAATACATATTCGCCAAGGTTTACGTCATATTAAGGAACTCGAAAGTAAAAAAGATAGATCAACTTATATCAAGCAGTCTGAATGGGTAAATCTTTCTCCTGACAGCTCTTGGAGAATGGAAATTACTGATGAGGATATTCCGATAATAAAGAAATTGTCGCAATATCCAACTCTATTTTCGGGCTCATACGGTTTAACTGCAAGAAGCAAGGAGATACTAGTTGGAAATGATACTTCAAAAATGAAAAATCCAAAACCAGTCTTAGACGGCAGAGAAATAAAGGCATGGAGTGTTGAATGGCAGGGGCGCTATATAGATTATAATAAAGAGAAGATATCTGATCCAAAATCTGACGAATACTTTAAGAGTACTAAGGTTGTATTACCGCGCATTTCACTTACTTCACAAGCATCTGTCTTAGAAAATGAATTTTACTATAGAGATACGGTAATGAGAGTAAACTCGGATGATGATATTAGTCCTTATGCAGTCTGTTGTGCTATTAATAGTTTACTTAATCGTTATTATTCGTTTCTTATACTTAGAAGTAATCCATTATTGGCTGCAAGGAACACTATATATCCTCGTGTTATAGGCAATATGATAAGCGCTCCAACTTTTTGCAGTATAACAGATTTACTTGAATCACTTGGAAAAAAATGCCATTCCTTAGCTTATGAGATGGTCAATGGCGACCGTGATCTGATTGACAAGATCGATGGATTGTTAGGAATAGACAGGATTCACTTCTCTGATCTTCGAGATAGTGACTTATCGAGTTTAGCGGGTGATTTAAAGATTGCGAATGCGCATTTTTCCCGAAAAGGAGAGCTTTCAGATGGTAGTCTATTTTTCATTCGCGGGGATAATGAAGCTCTATATTTTTTGGCGCATCATGCTCAATTAAAGGGAAAAGCAAGACTTCACCGAAAGGATATTGAAGCTTATGAATTACCTAAATCAAACGACACTTTGAAACAGATAAATAAATTGATACGTGATTGGCTTAAACGTAAACCGACTCTGGCTGATAGACTTAGAAAAACTGAAAATGAAATTGATGAGATAATATTTGGTGCATGTGAAGATTTAACGAAAGAGGAGATCGCAACAATCAAAAGGAGATGTACGGAATATCCCCTTTCTGAAGTACTAAAGACATCTTTACCGGGAATTCCAACCAGGCAAATTCCGGTTAAAACTTATAAAGACAGGTACAAGTAGGTATGAAACAATAATGGCACTTACGAGTTTTATAACATCACTTTTCGGCACAAAGCGGGATCGACAGGTTAAAAACATCCTGCCGCTTGTGGATGAAATTAACACTCAATTTGAGCGTTATCGTAAAACTCTGAGTGATGAAGATCTGCCAAAGCTGACCGATGAATTTCGCCAGCGCCTGAAAGATGGCGAAAGTCTTGATGACATATTACCGGAAGCGTTTGCTCTCGTTAAAGAAACTTGCCGCAGAATGTCAGGTAAAAAATGGGATGTTGTCGGGCAGCCCACAATCTGGGATATGGTTCCTTATGATGTTCAACTTATAGGTGGTGTAGTTTTACATCAGGGTAGGATAGCAGAGATGGCAACCGGTGAAGGTAAAACCCTGGTTGCGACTATGCCGCTTTACCTTAACAGTTTGACAGGTGAAGGCGCACACTTGATTACTGTAAACGACTATCTTGCTCAACGTGACAGCGAATGGATGGGAGGAATATTTGAGACGCTCGGCGTCACTGTTGGATGTATTATAAATAACATGACGCCTGCTGAACGCAGAGTTGCCTATAGCCGTGATATTACCTATGGAACTAATAACGAATTCGGATTTGATTATCTTCGTGATAATATGGCTGTACGTGTTGAAGACATTGTGCAGAGAGGGCATAATTACTGCATTGTTGATGAGGTTGATTCAGTTTTAATAGATGAAGCTCGTACACCGCTGATAATTTCTGGTCCAGCAAGTAAAAAGACACAATTATATGATAGTTTGAAACCGGCTGTTGAAATGTTAGTAAGGTCGCAGCGTTCGCGCGTAAACAGCCTTGTTGCAAAGGCTGAGGAGATTATAGCAAAAGGTGTTGAAGAAGACCAGTATGAAGCTGGGGAACTTGTATTAAAAGGGTATAGAGCCGCTCCAAAACATAGGAAACTTACTAAACTATTATCGGAGAGCGGCGTTAAGACATTAATGCGTCAGGTTGAAAACAACTATCTTCGTGATAAAATACTTCATGAACTTGATGAGGAATTATATTATGTTATAGACGAGAAACATCATTCCATTGATTTAACAGAAGAAGGTCGTGAGATTTTAGCGAGACAACTCGGTGGTGATCCGGATCTTTTCTTACTGCCAGATTTGGCTGAAGAAAGTCATCTGATTGAAACAAATGATGATTTAACACCGGAGGAAAAAGCTAAAGAGAAGGATAAACTTAATATAATATATGCGGATCGCAGTGAAAAAATTCATAATATAAGTCAATTATTGCGTGCATTCTCACTATATGAAAAAGATGTTGAATACGTAATCCAGGATAACAAGATTCTGATTGTTGATGAATTCACAGGACGTCTGATGTCGGGACGTCGTTATTCCGACGGATTACATCAGGCAATCGAAGCAAAAGAAGGCGTCAAAGTTGAGGGTGAAACTCAGACTGTTGCAACCATAACATTACAGAACTATTTTAGGCTATATAATAAACTTGCCGGAATGACAGGCACCGCTGAAACTGAAGAAAACGAGTTCTGGGATATTTACAAATTAGAGGTCGTTGTTATTCCTACAAATGAACCGATTAGAAGAGTTGATAATGAAGACTTAATTTATAAAACCAGACGAGAAAAATATAATGCAATTGTTGAAGAGGTTGGGAGCCTGAACGAGGAAGGATTGCCAGTGCTGGTTGGAACAACTTCAGTTGAAGTATCAGAGACAATTTCGAGAATGCTGAAAAGACAGGGAATCAAACACAATGTTCTTAACGCTAAACAGCATAAAAGCGAAGCTGAGATTGTTAAATACGCCGGACAGCAAGGCGCTGTAACTATTGCAACAAACATGGCTGGACGAGGTACTGACATTAAACTTGGACAGGGAGTCATCCGCTGGCAGGATAAGAAAGGCGATAAAGAAACCGCTATCGGTGGATTGCAGATAATTGGAACGGAAAGACATGAATCCAGACGCATTGACAGACAGTTAAGAGGTCGCTCCGGCAGACAGGGTGATCCGGGCGCTTCTATCTTTTTCCTTTCGCTTGAAGATAACCTGATGCGGTTATTTGGCTCTGAACGGATTGCAAGTGTTATGGACAGAATGGGTACTGGTGAAGGGGACGTTATCACGCATCCGATGATAACCAAGTCAATAGAAAAAGCACAAATGCGTGTTGAAGCCGGTAACTTCAGTATAAGAAAACATCTGCTTGAGTACGATGATGTTATGAATCAACAGCGTGAGGTTATCTATTCACATAGACGCTCTATTCTGATGGATGAAGATATTCGTGAGGTTGTTGTTGGAATAGCTGATGAATATATTGAGATGCTACTTGATGAATATGCAGATGATAAATCAACACCCAGTATGTGGAATCAGGAAGAGATTCAATCAAGATTATTTAGGATATTACAAGTTAAAGCTCCATCTGAAGAGGAATGGGATAATTTATCTAAAGTTAACGAATGGCAGGACTATTTACTCGACAGGACTATGGAAGGATTTGATCGACGACGTGAATTATACGGTAAGGAAAGGTTTGATACTTTTACCCGCTGGATTGTTCTTCAGGTCGTCGATGAACAATGGAAAAATCACCTGTATGA
>JAIPJL010000146.1 GCA_021734165.1 bacterium
TCACAGCGTAGGGTGCCTGGTTCCGAACCGTAAACTTATCCCGATAAAACGGGATGAATAGAAGCATGGAATTAATTCCCAATATAAAACTTGGGAAAAGCGGGAACATTTTTCTTTCATAGAAGCAGATTAAGCGGATTAAGCAGATAGGATTCCCCGGTTTCGGAGAAATGGGCTACAATATATCCCACACCTTTTTCACCTCAGCACTTGGTGGCTCTATCTCGTTACTGAGCTGCTTCAAACGTGAGGTTAATTTACCGTCCGCTATTTCCATGAATAAGAAAATCGGAACTACTTTACAGAAGGCGCGAAAGCAGTCAACCTCAGGGCTGTGCTTGAAATCTGGCTTTGGCTCTTCAACCAACCAGACGCCCTTAGCCTGGATTAACTGCCGTAAATCGTCCGGTATTTCGGGATACAGTGGTTTCTTATAGCTGTTATCAATGTATATTTTTACTTCCTCGCCCAGCTTGACCTTTTTTGCATATCTGCGCCAGATGTCCTGAAATGCGAGTAAGTTCGTTCGCCACAGATCGAGCGGATCCCGCTTGGGAGCGCCAATCCCAACTCCCGCCGCCCAGCCATTCCTGCCGATTGCGACAAAGATATCCGCATAGGAACCACTGCTCTTGCTGAAAGAAATCCAGACATGCTCTTTGTAGGGAGGTTTGTTGGGCGTGAACCTGATGTCGTTGTTGATGCGTGATATTTTGGGTTTGCCGGTCAGTTCAGGCAGTACGGTACTGACAGGATCTCGCAGCAGCTTTGCCATTGTTTTCATTGGCTCACGGACATGTTCTTCGTAGCGTTTACGGTTGTGGTCAAACCAGCCTTTATTGTTGTTCTCCCACAAATCTGCCATGAAACTGAAAGATTCTTTCGACAAGAGGTTCAAGTTTGGTTCCTTTCTTCTATTAACCACTAAGTCACAAAGACACAAAGAGATTTTCTTCGTGTTCTTGGTGTGCTTTGTGTTTAATCAAACTACCTTGTTTTATTGCTGATAATATACTCTTGCAGTGCATTTATTGCAAATCGTCTAAGTAAATCCTATATTTTAATGATATTATAAGTTGGAGTGTTGTCAAACGTCCCGTCTGACAGTAAACTAATATATTTTTGTGACAAACGAGACGTTTGACACCACCAAGTTCACCTAAACACCGAAATCATCAGATGAAACGGTTATTCCTCATAGACGGATCCGCACTCATTTTCCGAAGCTATCACGCTTTTCGAGGCAGATCACAACTGACGTCACAAGGACGTGACGTGAGCATGATCTATGGTTTTCTGGCGACTATCCTGATGATACTTCGCAATGAAAAACCGGATTTACTTACTATAGCGTTTGATACCGGCGCTCCGACCTTCCGCCATAAGATGTATGATAAATATAAAGCCAACCGCCCTCCCATGGACGAGGAACTCCGGCAGCAGCTTGCGCCGTTGTATGAAATCATAGATGCGTTGAAAATCCCTCAGATACACCTTGAAGGCTGGGAAGCTGATGACGTTATCGGTACGCTCGCTAAACAAGGTGAAAAATCCGGCTATGAGACATTTATGGTAACAGGTGACAAGGATTTCTATCAGCTTGTTACAGACAAATCGAAAGTTTACACATTAAATCCCAAGAGCGGTGAACCGATAATCTACGATCCTGCCGGCGTAAAAGAAAAGTTCGGTGTCTTTCCTGACAAAGTTATTGATGTAATGGGACTATCCGGAGACACATCTGATAACGTTCCCGGTGTACCCAATGTCGGACCAAAAACTGCGGTTCAACTGGTGAATGATTTTGGTGACATGGAAGCAGCACTTGCCGCTGCGGATAGTATTACCAAACCCAAGCTTCGCCAGAACCTGATCGAATTTGCCGAGCAAGCGAGGCTTTCAAAGAAGCTGGTAGTTATAGATACAGAAGTACCGTTAGATAGAAAGCCTGACGATCTTACATACGGACCGCTTAACAACTCAGAAGCGCGTCTGAAGCTTGCAGATTACGAGTTCTCATCATTGCTGAAACAATTGGATCAGCTTGAGCCTGAGACAATTATGTCAGTGTCAGCGGATCAATCCAAGCGGAAATATCATACGATCACAACTCCTTCGGAATTATCTGATTTAATTAAAATACTGCATAAAGCGGATTTAGTTTCGTTCGATACAGAGACAACATCTATCGACGCTATGAGAGCAGAACTTGTTGGAATGTCATTCGCAATAGAAAAAGATGAAGCATGGTACGTGAGTGTCAATTATTTCAAAGATGTTCCTACAGATTATAAAGCTCCCTCTCCCCCACTCTTGAGACCTGATGCTTCAAGAGAGACTTCATATATACTTGATAAACTGAACCTTTTCTTCGCGAACGCAAATATCCCCAAGACCGGTCAGAACCTGAAATACGATATGCTGGTTCTGTCCTGCTATGATATTGATGTGAAGGGGATGGTGTTCGATACACTGATAGCATCGCATTTGCTGAATCCTTCCGCAAGGCAGCTTAATCTGGATCACCTGGCCTTGACACGCTTGAATGTAAGGATGATCCCGATCACACAGTTGATCGGCAGTGGTTCAAAGCAGATTTCGATGGCTGACGTTCCACTGGAAGAGATATCTGAATACGCTGCTGAAGACGCTGATATTGCTCTGCAACTGCATCAACTTCTACTGCCTGAAATTAAGTCGAATAATCTGAACAAGTTGCTATCAGAGCAGGAAATACCGCTTGTGCCGGTACTAATTGACATGGAAAAGACGGGGGTGAAGCTTGACACTGATCTGTTAGCCGAGATGTCCGGTGAATTTCAGCTTGAAATTGAAAGTCTTGAAAACGAAGTTTACGATCTGGCAGGACAGTCATTTAACCTTAACTCAACCCAACAGTTGGCGGTTGTATTGTACGAGAAACTGGGGCTTCCGGCAGGCAAGAAAACCAAGACCGGATACTCTACGAATATAGCCGAGCTTGAAAGGCTGGCTCCGGTGCATGAACTGCCGCGCAAACTGCTCAGATACCGACATCTCGCCAAGCTTAAATCGACATATATTGATGCGCTGCCTGCTTTGATTCATCCCATAACCGGACGCGTACATACATCTTACAATCTGACTATTGCCGCAACCGGACGGCTGTCCTCGACGGATCCGAACTTGCAGAACATTCCCATCCGCTCGGATGAAGGCGGTAGGATTCGCAGCGCTTTTATTGCAGGTGAACCTGACTGGTTGATCGTCGCGGCTGACTATTCACAGATCGAACTTAGGATCATGGCGCATCTTTCAGGTGATGAAAAGTTGATCGAAGCTTTCAATGAAGGATGGGATATTCACCGCTCAACCGCTGCCTGGATGAATGATTTTCCGCCTGAACTGGTGACTTCCGATATGCGTCGGCAGGCTAAGGAAGTGAATTTTGGAGTGCTGTACGGCATGGGCGATTTCGGATTGGCTCAGAGGCTTGGTATATCGCGAAAACGCGCCAAGGAATTTATTGAACAATACTTTGCCAACTTCCCTCGTGTTAAGGAGTATATTGAGGAAGTACATGAAGCAGCACGCGCTAATAGCTATGTGGAAACTATGATGGGCAGAAGGCGTCCGCTTCCTGAGATAAATGCCGGTAATTTCCAGGTGCGCCAAAATGCACAGCGTATAGCGATAAATACACCGATCCAGGGCTCAGCGGCGGATTTGATGAAAAGAGCGATGATTGCTGTACATCACACGCTTAAGAATGAGAATTTCAAAGCTCGCATGCTGATGCAAGTACATGATGAGTTAGTGTTCGAATCGCCGAGAGATGAAGTTGAAAAACTATCTGAGAGAGTAAAAGCTGTGATGGGTGAGGCAATGAAGTTGAAGGTTCCTTTGGACGTTGATGTGGCATGGGGAGCAAACTGGTTAGAGGCGCATGAGTAAGAAAGTTAAACAAGTTAATACAAACGAGATCAACCTCAACCGCGTCGCCAAGACTATAATAAGACGCGCGCTTCGCGAAGACCTTGGTAAACGCGGTGATATAACGACACGAGCAACCATCCCCGGCGACGCGAAAGGTGAAGCTGTAATAATAGCTCGCCAAGATGGAATTATTGCCGGACAACGAATTTCTGAAGGTGTGTTTAAATCGGTTGAATCATCATTAATATATAGAATACTTGTTCCTGACGGTGAAAGCGCCGAACAAGGAGCAGAGATCGCTCGTATAAAAGGAAAACTCTGGGCAATACTGGTTGCAGAACGCACTGCGTTGAATATACTTGGCAGGTGCTGCGGTATTGCAACATTGACAAATAGATTTGTGAAAGCAGTTGAAGGAACCGGCGTAAAAATTACTGAAACGCGTAAAACAGCGCCCGGACTCAGGTATATTGATAAAGCATCCGTACTGGTCGGGGGAGGCGTCAATCATCGCTACGCGCTGCATGATGCTTTTCTGATCAAGGAAAATCATATTAAAGGTGCTGGTGGTATAGTTGAAGCAATCAATGCCTGTAAGGATTTCCGCGCCAAATGGGGACGCTTCAGGATCATGGTCGAAGCGACAAATATGGATGAATATAAACTGGCGCTAAGCGCAAAACCTGAGCGAATTTTATTAGATAACATGACTCCAGACCAACTTATTAACTGTACGAAAGTACCACATGCAGGTATTGAGCTGGAAGCAACCGGTGGAATTAATTTAGATAATGTGCGTAGTTATGCCGAGACAGGTGTGGGTTTTATTTCAATAGGAGCGCTTACGCATTCGGTGAAGGTTTTGGATTTAACGTTACTCATAGGTTAGTAGTATCAAACTAGATGTTCAACAACACTCCCCAGTAGGACAAACATTCTTGTTTGTCAAATTTTGAATTTCCGGCTAAGGACAAATGACAAGCAGGAATGCTTGTCCTACTGGATGTAAATATATCGATAAACACGAGGTTTCAATGGAAGTAGAAGGTAAACCACCTTATAAGAGACTATACCGTTCTGAAGAAGACAGACTACTCGCTGGGATCTGTGGTGGTCTTGGAGAGTATTTCGGTATCGATCCTGTAATTATTAGATTGATTTGGATATTCTCAACATTTGCTACAAGCGGAATGTGCATCTTGCTTTATCTTATCTGCTGGATAGTAATTCCGCGTCAACCGTAACAAATTGTGACTAAAGAAACAGGCAAGTCCGTTCACAGATCAATTAGAGTTGGGTGGTTATTTACTCTGCTCGGAGTTTTCGTTTTTCTTTTTTTTCTTGACTGGTTTTCATGGCAATGGTGGTTTATTATTGCAGCATTTTTGTTTTATGCATCGGGATTACAAAGAAGCGGAAATCTGGAAATGCTCTTTCCGGGAACGATCTTGCTGATTTTTGGCTCTGTACTGTTGATGTATAAGTATGAACTGATTATCATACAGTTATGGCAGTTTTGGCCCATACTTTTCGGCAGTATGGGATTTGCGTTTATCCTGATGTGGTTAATTGATAGTAATGGAAGCTGGGTTTTCATCCCCGGTGGTATATTATTGTTTACAGCAGGAGGTGGTTTTGGAGCAAAATCGTTTTTCAGCTACCAGAGATGGCTAAGAGAAGCAGCCAATCATTGGTACTTGCTGCTCGCTGTTGTGATTATTGCTACAGCGGTTATCTACTGGCGTCGCAATTCGGAACAGAAAAGTACATAGTGAGTATAATTAAACATGAGTTAAAAATATGACCTATACCCAAAACATTGCAACCGAAAACCGTAAGTCGAAGGTTTTCTTGATGATACTCGACGGTTATGGTCTTAGATACAGAAAAGAGGGTAATGCCGTAAAACTTGCACATACCCCCTATCTTTATACGCTGTTTCCAGATCCTCCCCAGGGTACACTTAACGCATCCGGAAGAGAAGTCGGTCTGCCAAGTGGTTTGATGGGTAATAGCGAAGTTGGTCATCTTAATCTTGGCGCCGGTAGAATCGTTTATCAGCTTATAACACGTATTGATAGATCAATTCAAAATGATGAGTTTTTTAAAAACCAGGTTCTGCTTGATTCAGTCAATTATGCTAAAAATAACAATGTTCCCTGGCATTTGATAGGTCTCGTCTCCGATGGAGGAGTACATAGCTCGCTTACACATCTCTATGCGCTCCTAAAATTGGCAAAAGAACATGACTTGAAAGAAGTATATCTCCATGCATTTACCGATGGCAGGGATACTCCCCCCTATTCCGGAGCTGAGTTTATAAGACAGGTCACTGATAAAATGGATGAGATCGGTGTGGGGAAAATTGCATCGATTTGCGGAAGATACTGGGGAATGGACAGGGATCATAGATGGGACAGAGTAGAAAAGGCATATCGAATGATCACTTCGGGTGAAGGTAGAGTTTTCGCACATCCCTTCGAAGCAATTGCCGATTCATATAAAAATAAGATAACTGATGAATTTATTGAACCTTCTGTCATTGTTGAAGATGGTGAATCATTCCGTCCGATTCGCAGTGGCGATGCAGTTTTGTTCTTTAATTTTCGTGCAGACCGCGCCAGAGAACTGACTTGGACACTCAACGAAAAGAAAATGAAGCATTTTAAGCATCAACCATTGGAACTTCACTATACGACATTGACAAGTTACCATGAAGATTTTGACTATCCTGTTGCATTTCCACCTGAAAAGTTGAAAAACATCCTTGGAGAAGTCATATCTAAAGCAGGATTGAAACAGTTTAGAACCGCTGAGACTGAGAAATATGCTCACGTCACTTTCTTTTTTAATGGTGGGATCGATACTCCTTTTCATAATGAAGATAGGATATTGATAGAATCCCCTTCTGTCCCAACTTATGATTTGCAGCCTGAAATGAGCGCTGAGCTTGTTACAAGGCACGTCTTAGAGGCAATCGAAGAGGATTATTCCTTTATTTTACTCAATTTTGCCAATCCTGATATGGTTGGTCATACAGGTAATTTACAAGCGGTTATAAAAGCTTTAGAAGCTCTGGATCCATTGGTGGAAAGTATCATCGAAAAAGCTAAGAAGTATGGTTTTACTATTTTAGTTACTGCGGATCATGGAAATTGTGAAATGATGATCGACAGAGACGGAGGTTCTCATACTGCACACACGACAAACCGTGTACCGCTTGCTCTGATTGAACCTGATGGAAAAAGACCTCCGCTTCATCAACACGGGATACTGGCCGATGTTGCGCCAACTGTGCTTAGTATTCTAAAACTTGAAATACCTGATGAAATGACTGGGAAGGATTTGATAGTTTAGAGTTCAGCGTGGACTCTAAACCTTCCTCTGCGCAGTATTTGAAGAAAATCAACCGTTTATAATAGCCTTAAAATACTGAAAACATTTAATGGAGATAGAATGAAAATAAGAATCATGCTGAACCTGTTGTTAGTCTGTTTTTTTATAACAGCGCCAGTTCAGGCAACAGAAGAAACTGCCGGTAACCTCAATGACCGAGTGCAGGAGAAAATCCTCGATAATGGTTTGAGAGTTGTTGTGGTCGAAAGGCACAGCGCTCCGGTGTTCTTTACGTTAG
>JAIPJL010000147.1 GCA_021734165.1 bacterium
TGTGATTAAAAGAGTAAAAGTTTTTCATATATTATGGTGACAATATACAACATTATTACACAAAAGTCAAATTTTGAGTCAGTTTTCGGCAAAGAATCCGGGCACTCAAAATTATCGTCACATCGTCACAGAATCGCCGGAAAGCCTTACCGGATAAGGGATAGAGGGTGTGACGGAAATGTGACGGAAGTGATGGAAGTTTATCCACAGATTACGCAGATTACACAGATAAATTGTTTAATTACCAATTATAGTAACGAGTTACAGATAAGTGAGCAAGTTTGTTTGAAATTTTGAATGAATACGTATGGAAGAAGAGGAGCAAGATTCAGAAAGCCGGATTATAAAGACAGGATGGACAAGATGGACAGAATGGACGAAATGTGGTAAAATATGAATAGTGAATTTATCCAGTCTTTCCCTTGCAGAAGGGAATCCAGAATCACGAATCATGAATCAATTAATCTTCGACGCATCTTGCCTGTGCTGAAATTATTATTGTATTGAGATAAACTGAACTTGCTGTTGAGTATCCTGCTTAAGATTCTGTCCGATTATAAAAAATAGTGGTGTCATGTGTCCTCACATGACACTTAAGTCATTGTTATTCCGTCACGTGTAGACACGTGACGGCACTCCAACATTACAGTTACGGAAAATTCTCTCAAGTCTTATGATATGAAAGCAGTACTCTAAGACTTCAGATATTCAGATACATTAAAATGAGGAGACAAATGAGATATTCATTTTTAGTCATAATCGCAGCTTTAGCAACAATATTGATAAGTTGCAATTCAGAACCTCCCGAAGAGTATTTCGAGCTGTCTCAAAAAGGTCTTGAATATGTTTTGGGGAAAGACCGCACTCTGATCGGAACTCCGGAGGAATTAGACGACGAATCTGAAGTTCTTATAGCGGATACATGGCTTGACAGCCTTTATACCATTAAGCGGGATGAGTTTGAAAAGAGTCAGAGAATCAAAGAAGATATTAAAAGAAAGCAGAATCGTCAAAATAAAGCTCCATCCATACCCGACTCGGTTCTGCAGAGAATAAAGATTGAACGGATAAAGTCGGCGGAAGAAACACGTAAAAGAGTTGAGACGAAGCTCAAACAATTAAAGGAATTAGGAGAGAACAAGCAGAAGGCAAGCAATAGTCTGAAAAGAGGAATTTCAAGTCCCCTGGAAGAAGAAAAAACTCGAGAAGCAGGATGCTATTTACTGGGGGAAACCTCTTGGTGGTTCGATTTTCAAGAATTTCAGGCAAGAAATAATTTAGACTCTGTCGAATGCGTAATAAACATCCATGACGATGTTTCATTTGAATGGCTGTTAAAGCTTATAATTTCCCTAAGTGAATGCGAGGTATTGAATGTAAAATTTATTACCGATATACAAAGCGAAGGGAATTCTGTAAATCAATGGTCGTATGAATATTATATATATCCTGATCATACCTCACACTTTTCAATTCACACATATTTTTCCAAAATGGAGTACCACATTTCGAGGCTAGAATTAGCTATATATAGCCACCACATTCTGCGCCAGGTTGCTTTCGAAGACGTGATATCAAAAAGAGAATCTTATCATAAAGATGATATAGATTGGCGGCTCTATGGAAGCTATAATATACGGACGTTTGAGAACACAAAAGGCTTTAAGGAAATGTGTAAGGAAGCGAGAGGAGATATACTTCAGATTCGGAAAAGACTGTTAGGCTGTGCTGATACTGCTGGTAATTATGATTGGCTTAAGGATACACTGGATGTTGATTTAACAAAATGTGAAGATTGTAACCTGGTGACTCTGGCATTCACTGACAATACACCCTGGAAAATAGTAAGGGAAACACTGGATGTTTTTTCAACCGAAATAGACGCTGATACGAAGTTAGAAGATTTCTGGTTCATTTTTATCAGAAGGAATTGGGATACTTATTATGATTTCAATTCAGAAGGTATTGATTTTAATCAGATCGAGTCGAATATAGAGCGGTATCCGAATGGTAGAGTCATGCGCGATATAAATTTCATACTTAATTGTAAAAATTTAGCAAAATTTGTTAGTCCGAAATCAGCACTTGAGAGGTTCAAATCAGTTAATCGTAAAAGTAAAGCCGACTCATTGAAAAATCCCGAGAAACATAAATGAAACATTCAACTTTCCACTTTATTATTACTTTCACATTTTTTCTGATAGCTTGCAGCTCCGAACCACCCGACGAGTACTTCGAGCTGTCTCAAAAGGGATTAGAGTATGTCATTGGTAATCAGCGAATCCAGGTTTTTGTAACTGAAGAGTTTAATCTCGAAGATCCAGTACATTCTGATTATGAGTATTTTGAAAGAGTATCTGAGGTGTTTGATAGCCTGATCAGCTTAGAGTACGCTAAGTTAAGGGATGAAAGTAACAACAATTCTGAAAACTATGATCCGTTAGCTATTTTTAAGGAATACTTTAGTATCTCAAAGTTAATTCAAAATTCTTACCCTGATAGAAGTGAAATACCAGATTCAATGAAGTGGTTACTTGAAGAAAAGCTGAAAATGTTGACTGATGAAACCGATAGATTCATGAATGGATATAGGGATGAAAATTATGCGCTTAACCTGCTAACTGAAAATGAAGTTCCCCAAATAAAATTGAATATCCGTGATGATGTGCCTTATGAATTGTTTACAAAATTCATCGGTCTTGTGAGATGTAATTATTCGTGCTTTATTGATGTAGTAACGGAAGATACAAAAAGGGATAGTAGTTTTGACACTACAAATGCATGGTCGTGGAAATATTATGCCCAGTATTATAATTACCAGCGTTTTCCGGGACATAATCCTAATATCACTTATCACCTTCGTGATCTTGAACTTGAGCTATCTGATAGCATGATAATAAGAAGGATGAAGATTAATATACAAGAGAAATATTCAGAAACCTGGCATAACTACGATGATATGGAACCATGTGGCTGGAAATGGAGAAGAGATAAAGAATATACGCGAATCTTTCATGACTCTACTGGTGCTCAAATAGATTACGGATTAATCCGTGAAGACCTGCAATCAATCAGAGATTATTTTTCAGGAGCGTCCGCTGATCTCCCCTTTGAAACTGATGCAATAATTGATAGCGTAAGAATAGATTTTTCAAGATGCAGCGAATGCAACAGAATAACAATACTTGCCAGTAAAGATACACCTTGGAAAGAGATCAGGGAGCTTATTGATATTTTTCGATATCCAGAGAATCCTAATGATGAGAACGGGGAATTTTTCGGATTTGTAGAATTTTCTTTGAAATATTAAGGACTCTCAGGTCTAATTGAACTAATAAAGTAGAACCAAACACATTGCGATAATCTATTACACCGTTGGCGTAGTTCTCCGGATGCTTGTGAATCATATAAAATTCTCACGTATTCGTCATAATCATACTTCCGAACTTCAGGGAGTGGGATTGCAGACATTCATCTCCGCTGAGTAACCATCTAAGGCAAACAAGTGTCAGCGCTCCTCTGCTTTATTCAAAATCCAAAATTCAAAGAATCCTTTTTACCTGTCTATCCTTGTTAATCTCTTCGTCACATTTCCGTCACACCATCTAACCCTTACCGGGCAAGTCTTTCAGCCGATTCTGTGACGAAGTGACGATAATTTTGTGTATGCCCCTTCTTTTTTGTGCCGCGCGGTAAAACTTGACTTTTATAGAAAAACGTTGTTTATTGTCTGCAAGTTTTCCGTTCAACACATACATTCAAAACAGCAAACACTTAATATGCAAATAGAAGTAAAAATCCATCCTCACGGTGAAGGGCTGCCACTTCCGCAGTACGCAAGTCCAGGCGCAGCAGGTCTTGACCTGTACGCAGCCGTTGAAGACGCAATCGTCCTGAAACCGCATCGCACAATGGCAGTGCCTACCGGAATCTCCATCGCAATTCCAGAGGGCTTCGAAGGACAGGTCAGACCTCGCAGCGGAATGGCGCTCAAGAGCAGCATCGGCGTCATCAATTCGCCTGGAACCATCGACAGCGATTACCGCGGCGAAGTGAAGGTTCTGTTAACCAACTTCTCCGATCAGGATTACTCCATTCAACGTGGCGACCGCATAGCCCAGCTCGTTATTGCGCGCTATGAAAGAATTGACTGGAAAGAATGTGATGAGCTTCCCGAAAGCAGGCGCGGTTCCGGCGGTTTCGGACACAGCGGGAAATGATCCTGTCCCAAACACCTGCCTTACTATATCACAAGGTTGATACGCAACGGGAAATCGGCGTCACTAGGATCAGTCCTGAAGTATTTAAGCGACACATGATGATGCTTAAAAACGATGGCTGGGAAACCATACTTCCGGGTGAGAATAACTTTTACCACCCATCCCCCCCTTCTGCAGTAGGGGAGGGTCAAGGGGGGGTTACATCAAGTGATTCAGAATTAACATCAGCAAAAATTACATGTTTGATAAGGAACCCCCCCTTTTATTCCCCCCTACTATGTAGGGGGGATGCGCCCCCTTCAAAACACTTCCACCTGGTCTTTGACGACGGATACGAAGGTATATATAAATACGCCTTCCCGATATTAGAGGAATTCGGTTATAAAGCCACTGTTTTTATTCCATCCGGTTTTATTAGCAAAGACAACACCTGGGATTATCACTTTTTCGGACGACCTTTCAGGCACATGAACCGACAAATGCTGCGGGAATTAGTAAAAGCAGGATGGATGATCGGATCTCACGGAATCGGACATATTGATTTAATGAGATTAAATGATGAGCAACTGAAACGGGATTTGGTTGATTCAAAGAAGAGTTTAAGCGAGATAATCAACGATGAAGTCAAGTGGATTTCATTTCCCTTTGGTCGCTATGGTAAGCGTGAGATAGATGCTGCTATTGAAGCCGGATATATCGGGACCGTGTCGCATGTAAACAAGAAATTCAAGGGTGTTTCCAAAGAGTTCACTCTTATATTCGCTGATGCGATTTATAGCTGGGATCCAACCGGAATTATTCCCGGAAGGCTTAACAGAGGATTTGGATACGGCGCAGGCAGGTTGTTCAGGATGGTTACAAACAAGTGCAGCTACGGCACAATTCTCTATAAGCGTCTGTTTGGCGGTAACAATTTGGCTGAACCGCTTGCGACTGATGAATAGATATGCTATATTACTTTGATAATCGGCTTTACTTAGAGTGATGCTTTCGGAGTTTAAGCTTCTTAATTTACGATAACTCTATAGGGATGAATTCGTAATCGTGACCGAAGACGGTATTCAAAAGCTTTATTATTCAATCAGCGAAGTCAGTCAAGTGCTCGGGATTGATCAGCATGTACTGCGATTCTGGGAGACTGAGTTCAGGGAACTCTCGCCTCGTAAAAACAAGGCGGGGAATCGTTTATATAAGGAGAGTGATCTTCAGTTATTGAAGCGCATTAAACAGTTATTATACGAAGATCGTTATACAATCGAGGGCGCTAAACGGCAGCTTAAAATGAAGGATGACTCAACAGGCGGTATTAATGAGAATGTTAAAATCAAATTAAGTGAAATAAAAAACGGATTGCTTGAAATCAGAGACATTGTAAGTTCATAATACATTCTTTTACACTTTCAAACTTTCACACTTGAAACGGGGCGTGGCGCAGTCCGGTAGCGTACCTGACTGGGGGTCAGGTGGTCGCTGGTTCAAATCCAGTCGCCCCGACTACTTAAATAACAATGGCTTATGAGTTTAGCCCGATTAATAGATCGGGCTTTTTTCAAAATTCCTCAAACGACTTGATTATCCTTCACTGAAATGCCTTGTGTTTGTATTGTGCACGGTAATTAAAGTCAATCTATTGCTTTGTAATGACATTTATTGTTATATTACAAATACCGACTTAGAGCTAACCTTAACTATTTCTTTTCGCAATTTTTACTGAAAATAGATGGAGTCCGCCATGAAAACCTCTCAAGTTGTATTTCTCGTAGTCATCTTCCTATTTACTGGAATGAACATAGTATCCGCACAGGTTACTATCGATCCTGTCGGTGTTGCAGTTTCTACCGAAGAGGGTGACAGCATAGTTGTCGAAGTAACATTAACCAATAACGGTGACAGCGACGTTTTCTTTGCGCTCGATTTTGATGAACCCCCGGAAGAAGACGAAAGAAATGCCGGACCGAGACGTGATGATCCGGGTGATGTTATTGATGAATTCCGTATGGAAAACTACGGCGCCGGCGTCAGAGGTCCTGCCTTTGCCAAGGACTGGGATACCGGCTGGATGTGGGCAACAATCTGGGAAGGCTGGGTAGAAATAATCGATCCCGCCGATGATTATGCCACGGTAGAAGCCTGGCAGCCTGACGCTGGAAATCTCTTTTCTGCAGCCTGGTTGAATGGCATCTTCTACCTCAGTGTTGCACAAAACTCCACTGTCTTGCGCTATGATGGAGAGTTCAACCGCCTGGATGACATTCGGATGAATTATACCGTTAGAGGAATGTCATCTTCACCTGAGATGGAGCTATTGATGATCACTGAGGCGGCAGGAGATTACCCTATCCATATTTACACCGTAGATGAAAATGGCAATATTGATGAGGAAGTCGCGCGCATTCCAACTCTTAGAGGATTCCTTGCCGCTAATAATGAGCAAGCTAATTTCATCTGGGTTGACCAACACCCTGACGGGGAGATATGGACACAACTTCCAGAATTTGCAGATGGGGGTGGAATCTTTCAAGTTGATATCGATACCGATGAATGGGAAGCGGTGGAGACGGTTCAAGAGTGGGAAACTTCTTCCTCCAATCGATGGGATGGCATTGGGCATGATGGTTATAATATTTGGGCAGGTACTGCAAATGGTGCAACTATTGAAGTCAAGGACGATGGCATTAATGAATCCTATCACAAATGGGTGATGGCTGATTTGGAAGAGGAGGAGGGTATGATTGAAGCGAATGGTTCAATGAGTTTTAATTTGATTTTCCAGCCAATCGAAATGGAAAACGGCGTTTACGAGATTTATATGATCGTTGAATTATACGAAAGCGAAGATCGTGATGTGATGAATGACTGCCTTACAATTTCAACTATCATGTCTTATAACTCACCAACGTTCAATGTTTCAGGAATTGTTACAGACGCTGGAAATGATAATTCTATTGAAAACGCCAAACTTGACATTTTTAATCATTTTTTCGCAAGGTTCACCAATGAAAACGGTGAATATTCCGCTGAAAACATGCCACTTGGCGCTTACGAAGTGATTATTTCGGCTACTGATTTTCTGACTACTGTCGAAGAAGTAAACATCGAAGAAGAAGGTGAATTCGAATGGGACATCACACTTCTTCATTCCGAGTTTACACCGAGCCAAAGGCAGTTCTTCAGACAACTTGAACCGGATATGTCATATAATTTTGATTTTTGTGTTGATAACGGCGGTAACGGACCGCTGACCTATTCTGCTGAAAGACGGCTTCTCGGTGATGCAAACGCAGAA
>JAIPJL010000148.1 GCA_021734165.1 bacterium
GCTTGATCACCAAGCTGAACTATTCGCTCTTCAAGCTCTGTTTCAGCTTTCTTTACAACTTCTTCAATTCGGGCAGGATGTATTCTTCCATCTGAGATCAGGTTTTCCAATGAAAGACGGGCAACTTCGCGACGGAAGGGATCAAAAGCAGAAAGTGTAACCGCTTCCGGCGTATCATCAATAATGACTTCAACCCCAGTTGCAGATTCAAATGCCCTGATATTACGTCCTTCTCTACCAATAATGCGTCCTTTGACTTCATCATTGGGAATATTTACCACACTTACGGTTGTTTCAGCGGAGTGGTCAGCCGCTGAACGTTGAATAGCCTGAACGATGATCTCGCGCGCTTCGCGGTTTGCCTGATGACGAGCTTTATCACGAATATCTTTAACCATCTCAGCAGCATCCTGCTTGGCTCGATCTATAATCTCTTCACGCAGCTTACGCAGCGCATCTTCGCGAGTCATCTTTGCCACTTCTTCAAGCTGCTGTGATATTTTCTCTCTTTCAGTATTAAGCCCGTTCTTGTGCTGTTCAAGTTTCTGATATTCAGTATCGAGGGCCTGCTGACTTTTCTTTAGTTCTTTAAGATTGCGTTCATGGTCATCAATTCTCTGGCAGTGGGCTTTTTCCTGCTCTCGTACCTGGCGTTCACGATTGTTTATATCGGCGCGCTTTTTCTCAAAGTCATTTTCAAGCTGTGTTTTAAGCTTTAGATGCTCGTTACGAATCTCGTTGAGCTTTTCCGCTCTGAGATTAGCGACGGTTTTTTGCGCATCATCGAGTATCCGTTGAGCCTGTTCTTCAGCGGATGCTTTGCGTAATTTGTCAATTCTGTCCTTTACAAACCATCCGGCAAGCAGGAACAAAGCGCCGGTCAACAGGATGCCAAGTACAAAAATTATTGGATTTATATACATAGTTATTTAGAATCAAGAAACCCGCCCAGATCTGTCCCATTTTAGAACCGATTTTTTTCAAATTGGGTGCTGCCCTGAACGGTTTTCGCTTCCACTGTCCACTTCATCAGCGGTATCCATTTAGGCAACGGATTGCGGCCGGCAATCGACGTCAAGCAACGAGCTCCCTCGGTTCTTTCTGTTGGTTCTAATTATGGAACAGGCATAAGGGCGGGCTATATTTGATAACCCACAGTTCTGAATTACAGTTAAATCTCAGTCATACCCTGGTTAAGATGCTCCGAAATTTCGCGTGCTTTTGACTCAAACTCACTGACCAACTGATCCTTATCCTGCTGCAAACTAAAGAGTTCATCAGCAATGTTAAGAGCCGCAAGTATCGCTAGACGCGTTGGTGAGTTAATAGTCGTCTGCTCTTCTATTTGAAGCATACGGTCATCAACAAAACGCGCTATTTTTTTTATATACTCCTCATCACCTCTACCTTTAATCGGATATTCCTGACCATAAATGGTCACACGGACAGCCCGATTTTGATTATCATTTTCAGCCATAGGCGATGTTGGGTTTAATTTCGATTATCAAGAGATTCAACCTGCTGCTTCAGCACGTGGTGGTATTAATTACCGCCCCGTTTAGGCGCCGGTTATGATGCCCTCTGTTAGATATCTTCCAGCCTGCTAAGAAGTTCATCAACTTTGCTTTTTATGCGTTGTTCCTTTTCCGGGTCGCGGCGGTTTTTTAAAGCGGCTTCAGTTTCATCCTTTAATTCCTTGTTGCTACGCTTTAATTCTGCGACTTCAGCTTCAAGACGGCTGACTCTTTCGCCAAGCTCATCTCTTTCATTCTTTATGGAACGATGCCGTTCAAGCAGTTTATTTACCTGACGTTCAAGATCGTCGATACTCTGTAATTCCATTGATGAATCCTAAGCAGTTGGAATTCTATATTGAACGCAGTTCCGCGCCGACTTCATTCAATGCAGCATTGATAATTCGTTGAACCGAACCATCGACCTCTGCATCCTTAAGCGTCCGCTGCGGACTACGAAACGAAATATGAAATGCGAGTGACTTTTTCCCTTCCGGGATACCTTTACCGCTGAAAAGATCAAACAATTCTATCGTTTCGCAATATTCACCACCGTTTTTTCGCAATACAAGCTCCAGATCAGCAGCCTGTATATTGTTATCAACCACGAAAGCAAGATCACGCAATGCAGCAGGATATCTCGGTAAAGGATGGTAGCTGGGAGTCTCTCCCGAAGACGCTAACAAAGCATCCCCGTCAAAATCAAAATACCAGACATTAGTGTTAAGATCGTATCTGTTACATATAACAGTACTTATACGTCCAAATTGACCAATATTAAGATCGTTGTCTGAATTTAAACCGTCTATTTTGATTAGACAGCTTTCATCCATCCCATCTATATCATAATGATTTAATTTCAGTTTGTCAAGTGAAATTCTTAATGTAAACTGCTCAAGTAAACCCTTGAGGTCATAAATGCCAAATTCGCGAGTTTTTTCAAGCCAAGCAGAAGGCCTGACGGAACCGATTATAAGCCCTGCAAGATGATTGTTTTCTATAATCTTTCCGTCTTTTAAATAGAAGCTCTTACCCCACTCAAACAGGAGTAGATTGGACAAACCGGCGTTTATACTCCTCTTGGCTGCACTCATCAATGAAGGCGCCAGGCTTGTTCTCAGGTGAGACATATCAGCACTTAATGGATTTGTGATGCTTACCGGTGTTTTACCATGAGACAAAGTTAGCGCATCTTTTTCCGTAACAAGTGAAGAGTTGATTGCTTCTCTAAAACCAAGCTCAACTAAAGCTTGTTTAATCCGACTAATCTGACGGCGTACCTTTTCTTTTTCATCGTCAAATGATAGTGGAACATTAGATACAACCGCTGAATCCACTTTATCAAACCCATGCAGCCTGCCAACCTCCTCGATCAGATCGACTTCGCGAGTAAGATCATGTCGCCATGAAGGAGGATTTACCTTCAGAATGTTATTCTCTATTTCGCAGTCCAACCTCTCAAGCAAATCGTCCATCTCACTCTGTTTTATCCCTGAAGTTACCAGTTTATTTACCGCTTCAAGCAAATCGCGATGCCAAGTATAGGTTGAAACCTCAATATCTTCAGCGGATTTGACTTCTTCACTGAGCAGAACCTGCAATTTGGAAAGAGTTGTGTTTGCATCAATATCCATCGTAAGCAGTTTCTGGATCATACGTTGGACGTCATCCTTCCACAAGGGAGGTTTCACTTTGATTGATACGCTGTGATTTACAATGCAGCCCAACCTTTTTAAGTGTAGGCTCATCTCGCCGGTGGGAATATCCGTGCCGAGAAGTCTGTTTACGCGCTCTGACCTGAGTTTCAAACAAGCTGTCTGCCAAGGTTTAGGATAAGCGTCGGCTACTCCTTTTAAGGTTTTGCCACCTGCTAAACTATTTATCAAATATGCTGCACGATTAACGGCATAGATCGTCATTTCAGGATCGGCGCCTCGCTCAAAGCGGTGAGCAGATTCGCTGCTGATACCTTGATCACGGCTGGTTATACGGATTCCAACAGGTTCGAAATAGGCGCACTCAAGCAGCACATCCCTGGTGTCATCTCTGACTTCAGTATTTAAACCGCCCATCACACCGGCGAGGGCAATTCCCCGCTTGGGATCGGTGATCAGCAGGTCACTTGCTTTCAGCTTGTGCTCATTACCGTCAAGTGTGATAAATTTCTCGCCTTCTTCGGCAGTTCGGACAATTATCTTTGCGTCGTTTACAAGGTGATAATCGAAAGCATGTAGCGGATGACCAAGTTCCAGCATCACATAGTTAGTCACATCAACGACGTTCGAGATCGGTCTGACGCCAAGGTTACGCAAGCGATCCTGCATCCAGAGTGGGGAATTAGCCAGATCTACGCCTTCGACAATGCGCGCCGAATAGCGTGGACATTTATCTGGCGCTTCGATTTTGATCTTGATCTTGCTGTCAGTTGTTTGGGTAATCTCATCGAGCTTGAAGTCAGGCATTTTCAGTTCAATACCTGTCGTTGCCGAGATTTCACGTGCCATTCCAAGATGCGAGAGACAGTCGCCACGGTTGAGGGTTATTTCAACGTCGAATATCCAGTCTTTATTGCCAGCGTAGTCGGTGAGAGGAGCGCCGATTTTGCAGGTATCAGGGAGAACCATTATCCCCGCAGCTTCATCCGAAATTCCAAGCTCTTTCTCGCTGCAGATCATCCCTTGAGAAGTGACGCCTTTCAGCTTCCTTTTGGTGATCTTGAATCCACCAGGCAGAACTGCTCCTACGACTGCCACAGGCACGATCTGTCCGGCAGCCACATTAGGCGCTCCGCAGACTATGCCGAGAGTTTCTCCAGTTCCGGCGTCAACCTCGCAGTAGCTTAAGTGATCGGTTTCGGGAACAGGTTCGCAAGTCAGCACTTTACCGACAACGACGTCAGTCCATTCACCGCCAACTTCATCGACGCTCTCGACGTTCAAACCAATATTAGTCATGACTTCCGCCAACTCGTCCGGCGAGTGCGGAAAATCAACAAATTCTTTAAGCCAGTTGTATGATGCTCTCATTGTATCATTTGTTAAAACTACTTGCGTTCCGTCAGGTCTTGGCACGACGAAGTCGTATTGTGACCTGATGGTTAATAGACAACGGTTCCGTCGGGTCTTGATGCGACGGAGTCGCATCAAGACCCCACGGCAATTTTTTCATCCTTTCCAGATAGGAAGCGGACCTTCTCTCTCCTGAAAATAATCAGCCGCGCTTGACCAATACCATTCCTCATGTTTATCAACCAATCCATCTTTAACAGGATTATTATGAATATAATTTAATTTAGTCTCTAATACTTTGTGTTTAACAATAACCACTTTATCATAGCGTTCTTGCCAAAGAGAAGGTTGGCTCTTCAAATGCTTAAGACTCTTCTGAGAAGTAAATTTCTTAAAATCACGGACGAATCCAGATAACTTTGCTCCATCAATGTCAAGAATCAAATGTATATGCGATGGCATGAAAACGTAGCCTATTAGTTTTGCATCGTATTTTTCTAATCGGTTTTTAATACTTCCTGCAAGTTCTTCGTAAACACCGGATATTTCACCATATTTAATATGATTATAAAACGTTGTTGTTATAAAGAAACACGATCCTAAGTTCTGTTTAATTAACCGTAGTCCCATAAGCTTTATATTTTAGTTTTTATTTACTTGCCGTCAGGTCACACCACGACTTCGTCGTGCCAAGACCTGACGGAACGGTGTATAAAATTGGATTAATCAGAATCGAAACTATCAAAGTACTTTTCGCGCTTATTTTCTTTAGAGAAATCTATATATCCTTCACGTTCAATTAGCGTCTTAAAGCAAGCTCTAACTAATCGCCATAAGTCGAAAAGAGTATCAAGGTTTATATTACTATTTTCATCAGATACTAAATGTAATTGCCCGTGTACAATCCTTGACCGTATGTTATAAAAACTTTTTACTTTTTTGTATTCAAAATCATCATCATTAAGATAAGCGGATATTCTTCGGCAGATGATCTCTTCGGTTCCTGCTCCTGATTTTTTTCTTCCAAATATTGATTCTAACGCACATGACCATTGTAAATATGCACCAACCCAATTTGAGTCTAACAATCCTCTTAATAATAAAAATATTGCATTATGGGCTCTATGCGAAACTTTCATCATACTTTTAACTTTTAAACAGAAATTATCAACTTCAGTCAGTTGCTCAGTAGTTGAAATAAATGCATTCCTGTTCCTCGGGTCTCTTGTTAACGTTTCATTTAATGTACTACAAGAGTAAGGATCATCAGGATATAAGTAATGTTTTATTGAAATTGAATAATCCAGAGCTAATCTGAATGAAATTAAAAGTAAATGAATATCCTCTTTAATTTTACCATATTTTAATACTTCAAGGGCATAAGGAGTCATTGCAATCTGATCAATTTTGGTTTTAGAAAATAGTGGCGTTTCAATCCTATAATTTTCAACTAACTTAGCTTTTATGCTCTTGAATTGATAAGGAACAAACTCATTGTCTTGAACATCCGAATTGTAATAACGGAAATCAATAAGTGGAATCAGAACTTTTCGAGCTTGTAAATCATCTTTTGTTTCAGTGTTCATAATGTTCCCTTACATGTCGTTAGGTCACACCACGACTTCGTTGTACCAAGACCAGGTGGAACAACCTTTTTGTAATTAAGCCAACATCCTTGAGTGCGCTATCTCACGGCGAGCAACCGGACGAATTTGAGATGGCAATAGTGTCACTACCGCAATAGTCTCACCACAAAGTGTCGTGAATTCAATTTCATAACCTTCGTTATCACCATGCGTTAAAACAATGACACCCAGATCGCCTCTTTTCAAGCCGTGATCTGTTAGATCATCTAAAAGTACTATTGAATCAAGTTCTTTCAAGATATCACCAACATTATTTTTACTCAATCTATAAATGCTTATTATGTTCGCATCTTTAGAAACTTTGGCGCTCCCCGTACTACGACACCACGTCACTCCCCCTTCATCAGTTCTTCCAACTGAAATGAGTGCCTGATCGGATGTAACACTGCGTGCTCAAGCATGGACTCAATACTATACATCACACCCCAGTGCGACTTGAATACTAATGCATAGCACTCTTCTTCAGATAAATTCACCAGCGGTTTTCTGTAACGGTCTAGTAAATGCTTCAGATATTTGTCAGCCTGTGCTTCGATAGTATCTGCATTCGGTGTTGGATCGATCTGCGGATCGGGTAAATCCAACTTCTGACACATCCACACCATGTAACCTCTCGATGCGCGCATCACATGCCTAAGTAAGGCTTCGTATGATGCATAATCTGAATCTTGAGTTTCTGGAAGTTCTGTCCCAGCTTCTTTTGCTTCATGCCAGACACTCAGAAAACGCCACATTTCCGCTTCATGAAGCAGAATCATCGCACGAGCGCCGCGGTATTTGTAAAATGATAAGTCCATTTATTATCCTTATTTAGATTGTTTGTGTGAATGGATTACTTGAGCCATGTTTCATCATTAGTATAGTAGCAAGTTACAAGTTGCAAGTAGCAAGAACGCATTTGATCTTTAACAAATCTTATATCCATAATGGCATACCAAACTTGCTCACTTGATTACTTGATAACTTGCTCACTTCTATACTTTTACTTCCATCCAGCGAATAATCCCTTCATTTCCGTCTTTGATAATCGCTTCAATTTCCTTTGCCAGCCCATCAGCAGTGATCTCCCTGCCTCCGAGCCCTGCAATCACACCGATTATCTCAGGTCTTTTCTCTATGTCGTAAAGCGCAGACCTTGCTTCCTGAGCAAAGATGCCCCCATGACCATACGAACAGGAGCGATCAATAATGATAAGCTTTTTCAAGCCCTTTGTCAACCTCCTGAACTCGGTAAATGGAAACGGTCTGAACATCCAGATGCCAATTGATCCGACTTTCAAGCCCTTTTCGCGTAGTGCATCAACCGCCAGTGTCGCTGTC
>JAIPJL010000149.1 GCA_021734165.1 bacterium
GACAGAGATCTGCTCTGGGCGTCTGACATTTCCACGAGCATCTACGGTATTGCTCCTGACGGCGAAGTGCGTGTAGAACTTGATAACGAATTGCGTATCTACGGACTGGCTTACTACCCTGAAGACGCCGATGGTTATAACCTGTATATTTTCTGCCGGGGTCCCGATAATGTTGGTATCAGCGTTTACCGGATGAATCCAGACAATGGTGAATACCTGGAGGCAGCTTATCTTGATGTTGGTGACGGACGTCCGGGTGGTTTCCAGATCACCAACCGCTGGGATCCTTACGCTTGGTCGGTTGTCGGTATTGTGCAGAACGATGACAGGCTGGCTATCTGGCATCTTGACAGCCGTACCGATTGGCTGCTTGTTGATCCCACCGAAGGCGTTATCGAAGCAGAAGACCATACAGATCTTACAGTAACTTTTAACAGCGGTGGCTTTTTCGAAGACGAGCTAACAGCCGAGCTTGTTTTCACACATGACGGCGTAGGTGGCGAGACTACTGTTGATGTTTCGCTTGAAGTGACATCCGGTGGTATGGCACAGCGGACGATTGATCTGCCTATCGGCTGGAGTCTTGTTTCGGTGAATGTGCAACCTGAACGGGATGACATTCGCAACCTTGTGCAGCCACTTGTTGATGATGAACTGTTAATTCTGATTAAAGATGCACGCGGGAATTTCTACAGTCCACGATACGATTATTGCGATATAGACTACTGGGAGGGTTTGGATAGTTATCAGATATTACTTTCAGGCTCAGGTTCACTACAGATTGAGGGAGAGGTCATACTCTGGGATACTGCCATACCGCTTGAGGAGGGTTGGAACGGCGTATCATATCTTCCTCGTCATGGCGTAGATGCGACTGTTGCATTATCGGGGCTTGGAGATGCGTTGTTAATTGCGAAGGATGGAGACGGCAATTTCTATCTTCCAGAGTGGGATGATTTCTCGAACATGGGCAGCATGTCTGAAGGCAACGGTTATTTCATCAAGGCAACAGAGGATATTGAGCTGACTTACAATCTTGGTGATGAGCGGTTCATGGGGAGCGACGACATTGGTATAAAAACCAGTAGGACAAGCATTCCCCCGATCGGGGTCGAGGGCAAGCCTGCTTGTCAATCAGATCAAACACTTCAACCCGGTGAATGTTCTTACAGCTTATTACTCCTTACCGAAGGCATTGAATCAGGAACACGTCTTGAAGCTTTCACTCCTTCAGGTGAATTGGCAGGTAGAGGTATCGTTGATAAGGATGGCAGGTGTGGTATGGCATTGTGGGGAAAATCCTCACTTAATCCCCCCTTTGAAAAAGGGGGGAATAACAGCGGCTTCAATGATGGTGAAGCGATCACCATCACAAGTGCGGGGAGCGCCGACATTCTTGTCGGCGAGTTAGAGTGGCTTGATGGCGACATTTCCGGCTGGAAGGCAGATGGCTGGGGTGTTGCTAGGATTACACAAACAGCAGAGATTCCACTGAAATTTGGTATTGTGTCCGCTTATCCGAATCCTTTCAACTCTCAGATGCGAGTCTCTTACAACTTGTTAGAGACTGGCATTGTTGACTTAGCGGTTTACGACGTGTCAGGTCGTCGTGTTACAGAGCTTACATCAGGCAGGCAGGTTTCCGGTGTTCACACCGTCATGTTTGACGGCAAAGATATGCCAAGTGGAGTTTACATGATGCGCTTGAAATCCGGCAGTCAAAGTTCATTTATGAAGGTCATACTGATGAAATAAATACAATGCAGTCTATGCTTAAAGTGCATAAAACAATCACAATTGAAATGTAATTGGTAATTTGTAAAATAACAAACTGTCAATCTTGCACAAATAGGCTCTATGAGTTATATTTTATGCTCAATAATTTACATCTTGAACATTGAATTAGCCAACAATGAGTTTTGATATTCTAATTGAGAAATTAGCAATTACATTATACATTGTTAATTTAATTTTTAGAGCTAAATCGGAGAGGTGGCCGAGCGGCTGAAGGCTCACGCCTGCTAAGCGTGTGTGGGGGTTAAACCTCACCGTGGGTTCGAATCCCACCCTCTCCGCTGATAGTAAAGATTTAAGCCCGGATAATTAACTGGGCTTTTTCTATGATAATTTGCTTGCGGGAACATAACGGGAACGTTTACTGCAGATCATTACAAGTGGGAATGTTCAATGGAGCATATCGAACTTCTCTACTATCTATAAATTCATCCAGGTCTGACTGCCTGAAATAGATCGAATTCTTGTGCATCTTAATACATGGTAAATACCCTTTCTTGACATATTCCATTAATGTCTGTCTGCATACACTCAGCATAGCCGCTGCTTCCTTCAGAGGTATTATCAATCTCTTATTCATCTCTTCTAAACCTCAACATCTCAATAGCATCTCTCGCCTTATTCATATCCATTACTAAGTAATACTTCTCCGTCACTTTAACACTACGATGTCCTAACAGTTTGCTATCGTATAAATGTCTATGTCCTTAGCCAATAGGTGGCAAGCAAACGTCGCTCTAAGGCTGTGCAGTTTAACTTCCGCAGGCAAACCAATCTCACGCACCCATCTCCTGAACTTCATGCTAACTTGGTTAGCACCGTAATCCGGGAATAACTTGCCTGTCTGACTATTGCACCATTAAGATAGTATCAACTTCAGGTTGCTGTTACCTCATTTTTTACAAAAAATAGGATTTTACGTTCTAAGTTGCAGGTTAACAGCCAATGAAATTGCTCTATTTGATTAACAGGCTTTTTTTTAGTGTCTGTGAGGTGATTTTTGTATTATATTTCAGGATTATTATACATTTCCAAATAACAGAAAGAAGAGCAAAACATTCTTGGGTATTCGCTTTAAAATCTGGCTGCCGGTTATAGTTGCATTACTTGATTCCGGAGCCGTAGTGCTTGGAGCATGGTTAGCATATTTATTCCGATTCAGTGGAACAGTAACTTCGATATTTCCGACATTCGAAAGTCTTCCGCCAGTTTTATGGTATCTTAGGATATCGTTTGTTCTTTCGGCATTGGTAATACTCTCTTTCCTTGTTGGTGGATTATATCGCTTTCCGAGACGCGAGAGTCTTTTCGATGAATTAGTTTCAGTATTCAAATTATTTCTTGTTGCTTGGATATTACTTTTAGCAGGATTGTTTTTTTATCATGGATTTGAATTCTCCAGATTGACTATGGCTTTTCTGGCGGTTTCAGGTGGATGTTTTCTTGGACTTGTGAGGATTATCGGTCGCTGGCTGCGTGAGGAGCTTTATACACTTGGAATAACGGTTAAACGCGCTGCAGTTGTTGGTGATGGTGAACAGGCTTTACCGATTATTAAACACCTGTCAGAACATCCTGAATTTGGTTTCAGAGTAGTCGGCACCATTGCAAGCGCTAATAAATATAATGAAGGGGAATCATCCGAAGAATTAAAGGAATTGAGCACTGTTCAGAATGCGCGACAGGCAATAGAGGAGCATCAACTTGAAACGCTGATAATAACCCCAAAGGCAAAGGATGCGATGATTCTACCGCAGCTTGTGCGTTCATGCTACGGAATTAACGTGGATTTTCTTTATTTGCCGGAAATATCACCTGTTAATGGACGTCCTAAGAATGTCGTTGATGTTGGAGGCGTTCCGCTATGGACATTAAAAGAGAATCCATTTGAAGGTTGGATGGGTATTGTAAAAAGAACATTTGATATTATATTTTCAATATTGCTATTGATTGTATGTTCACCTTTAATGTTAATAATCGCTGCTATTGTGAAATTTGATTCTAAGGGTCCTATATTATACAAACAACGCAGGATAGGACTTGATGGTCAGGAATTTAACTGTCTGAAATTTCGTTCAATGAGGATCGATGCTGAAAGCGAAACCGGACCAGTCTGGGCTTCAGCGAATGACTCTCGAGCTACTCGAGTTGGAAAATTCCTGCGACGTTGGTCTCTGGATGAACTTCCTCAGTTTTTTAATATATTAAAGGGTGAGATGAGTATGGTCGGTCCAAGACCGGAGCGACCAGTGTTTGTGAAGAAGTTCGAGGATGAGATTGATGGATACCAGGAAAGACTTCGTGTGCGGGCAGGTCTGACCGGCTGGGCTCAGGTTAACAGGCGGAGGGGAGATTCACCGATCAATGATCGCATTAGGTATGATCGATACTATATTGAAAATTGGTCTTTACTTTTTGATTTGAAGATTATTTTAATGACACTACATGCGGTAATTAAAGGAGATGATCTAAATTAAAAGTACTAATAAAAAGCAATTATTTTTACTGTTATTTGCTTTAATGCTTGCAGTTTCTGGGAAGCCATGTCTGGGATCTAATAATGCCGATGTAAATAATCTTCCATTTAAAGTAGGTGAGAAATTAGGTTTTAGAGTTTATCTGGGATTTATTTATGGCGGCAATGCCACTATGTCCGTAAATTCGATAGAGGATATTGATGGTTATCCGTGCTACGAGATAATCTCTGAAGCTAAATCAACATCTGCTATTGATAATTTCTATAAAGTCAGGGACAGGATAACAAGCTGGCAGGACGTTAAAGGCGGTTTCTCAAGACGTTATGAAAAGAAACTTCGCGAAGGGAGTTACAGATCAAATAAATTAGTTGAATATACTCCTGAACTGGAAATAGCTTTGCTGTACAATGGAACTGATGATGAATGTCCCGATACACTCGAAATTCCGGGCTCAGTACAGGATGTACTTTCAGCATTATATTACCTGCGTACAAAGAAATTGAGAGTAGGTGAATCTGTCTGGATAGATGTTCATGATATCAACAAGAGATATAACCTTGAAGTTGAAGTACTGCGAAAAGAGACAATTTCGGTTCCAGCAGGGAAATTTGAATGTTTTGTGATTGAACCCAAACTGATGTCATCTGGTATTTTCCGCAGAGAGGGCAGGATGCAAGTCTGGCTTTCCGATGATGAATACAAAATACCGGTAATGATGAGAAGTAAACTATACTTCGGTTCCGTCTGGGCAAAACTGGAGGGATATAAACTTGGTGGTGAATGAAAATAAACCACAGTCACGTTATAAAGAGGTTGATCTATCCCGATTAAAGACCTTTCGGATAGATGATCTTGAGAGGAAAGTAAACAGAGAACAATTTGCATCACCCTTAAACAGGGATAGCAAATTTGAAGACTTTATCCGTTCTCTGCCTGATATTTTAAAAGCAAATGAATTACGGATGTTTGCAGGCATAATCGCTGATGCTGTAAGGAGCAATCATGCGATAATAGTAATGTTTGGTGGGCATGTCATTAAAACGGGATTAGCTACTCTGCTGATAGATTGGTTTAAACGTGGAAGGATTACCGCGCTTGCAACTCATGGCGCAGGTTGTATTCACGACACGGAGATTGCTCTCTTCGGGCGCACATCTGAGGATGTTGCTGAAGGATTAGCGGACGGTAGTTTTGGCATGAGCAGGGATACCGCTGATTTCATTAACTATGTGATTGCCAATCCTAAGCATGAAAAACTCGGTTATGGAGAGGCTTTAGGTAAAGCTCTGATTGAAAACAATGTGCCTTACGCTGACTTGAGTTTATTAGCATCCGCTTATAAGGCAGGAATTCCCTTGACAGCTCATGTTGCTCTCGGTTCTGACATTATCCATCAGCATCCTTCCTGTAATGGCGAAGCGGTTGGTAGAGCGTCTATGCGGGATTTTCGGATATTCGCACATGAAGTTGGTAAGCTCAGCAAGGGTGGCGTGGTTATTAACCTCGGATCTGCCGTTATCATGCCTGAAGTATTTCTGAAAGCATTATCGGTAGCACGCAACCTTGGATCCCCTGCACATGGTTTTACGGCAGCGAATTTTGATATGAACATCCACTATCGACCTATGCTTAATGTGCTTGATCGACCAACAATGACAGGCGGCAGGAAATTCAATTTTGTCGGGCACCACGAAATAATGATTCCACTGTTGTTCGCGATGGTGAATGAAAAAATAAACGAGTGATAGAGAAAATAAAGTTACGAGTTGCGTATTACGAGTTACGAGTGTAATTAGTAGTTGCAAGTAACAAGAAGATACACTCCATCTAAGGAGTAGGAATATGATTTTTAACAAAACCATGAAACAAATTATAGTTGCAGTTCTGGCATTGCTGACCTTTGCCAGTTACGCAACCGCAGAATCCCTAAGGTCTCTAATCCAGATCACCAAAGCAGAGACCATTCCCGGAACCATGACTCGCATGTTGATCCAGTGGGATTATAACGGTCCTCAGACTGAAGATTTGCATTTCAGATTGTCGGAATCAGGTAACATCTCTACTGAATTCAAGGAATTAACTGTACTTAATGGATCTGCTCGCGTAACAATGATCAGTGTAATTCCCGGTCAATCATCTTCAAATTACATTCTCGAAGCTATTGAAAATGACATCATTCTCGCGTCTGTTCCTTTCAGAGGAATAATTGCACAGCATGGAGGTTTTGCGAAAGTTGACGCCAAGGATGCTCCTTACGATGGCGGGAGCGTTAATGAACTTACGTGGCAGATATTCGAGAATATTGGTACTATTGATGAAGTTAGAATCTATCGAAATGAGCCAGGGAAAAGCAGTTGGGAAGTGATCGCTCAGGTTGATCCGGCAGCAGGAATGTATAAAGACAGCGGTCTTAACAACCATAAGCCATATAATTACCTGCTTGAAGCGCGTGGTCAGGATGCTATTTATTTTGCATCACCATTACAGAATATAGAGTGTCATGCCGCTTGGTTTGATATGGGTAAGATCAACCTGATGATAATTGCTATTGTTGTGCTGACCGCTATTGGTTACTATGGGCTTGTAGTTAAAAAGAAAGCTATGTATGTACGTAAGATTGCGGGATTGCAGGCGGTTGAGGAAGCCGTAGGGCGCGCCACAGAGATGGGGCGTTCGGTGTTGTATATACCGGGCATACGTGACCTTGATGATGTTCAGACCATAGCAGGCTTAACAATACTCGGATCGGTTTCAAAGATGACTGCTCGCTATGAGACAAAAATCGACGTACCGGTATGCACCTCGCTGGTTATGTCTAACGGTCGCGAGGTGGTCAAGGAAGCGTTTATGTCGGTTGGAAGACCGGATTTATACCATGATGATATTGTACATTATATTACTGATGAGCAGTTCGGATATGTTGCAGCAATAGATGGTATAATGGTTCGCGAAAAACCTGCCGCTTGTTTCTACATGGGAGCTTACTTTGCGGAGTCGCTGATTCTCGCTGAAACTGGGAACCATATCGGAGCTATCCAGATAGCCGGAACCGCCATCCCGACA
>JAIPJL010000017.1 GCA_021734165.1 bacterium
ACTTTAAATGCATGATCTGAATCAATGTAATTATTTGAATAACCTACAGCGAGTAGAGCTTTACCACAAACCGGTGAATCCCAGAACCAGGCAGGTAAAAGCAGATCGTGCTCACCATGAACGTAACTCGACATGGCGAGGAGGATCAAACTAATTATCAGTATTAGAATTAATCTCATCTTATAAATGAGAGTTATTCGGCTTTTTTCCACTCATCAAATTTCTGTGTTTCAGCTTCTAAGTCTTTGAATGTTTCGGAAGCACGGAAACGTGTGTAAAGCTGTTCCTGTTGTTTCAACTTATTAAGTAAAGCCTCGCTGGAAGCGCCAATCGGCATCTTCATAAGTACATAGACCCTGAAAGTACCCTGCTCGTTCTTAACTTCAGTTTTGTCAATTGTAGCGCCTGAAAGAACCGTCGAAACCACCGCTTTGGTTGCCTGAGTGAACTGATCAAGATACTGAGCATCTTCACCTGTACCGACTTCTTCCTGGAAACGTTTTGACAGCCCATTGAACTTAGTCTCAATGGTTTTAGCGATATCCATACGCGCCGCGTCGCCTGCTTTATCGCGCGCAAGTTGCAGATCGCGTGAAGTAGCAGTTCCTGTTGCTATTATGAAGTTAGGATCTTCAGGCGGATTCAGAAACCAACCAGGAATCGCTTCCATCGTTTCCTGCGTCGCTTTTGGTGTTATGCCTGTTTGTTGTTGGCTGGCTCCGCAACCTATCAAAATAACCACCAGCGCAAGCATAAGAGCTAATCTTAAGAATTTCATTTGTCCTCCGTAATGATATTGTGTGAACTAATTATTACTTACTTTATGATGTAAACTTCCAATTACTTATCTGAATTTTCAGCTATGCGTTGCTTAATCTCTTTAATCAATGCATCACTTTCACGAACATTATCCTCACCGTCTGTAACAATAGCTAATTGCTTTAAAGCCCGTTGATATTCACCAAGTTCGTAAAGTTTTTTACCTTCCATCAGGGCATTTTGGGATGATTTTTCAAGTAACGGTTTTAGTTTGACAGATGCATTAGCCAGCGTTTTTTGGAATTCTCGTTTAGGTACATTGAGTTTCTTGTAAGCCTTCTCTTTCGCTCCCTTTTCAGATTTTTTATCCATTCCTTTACCGGTAAGGTCGATGCTGCCGATTCTATCGCCGGATTTCTTTTCGGTAATCGAAAGAGGAAGTTTCACCGAAACAAGATATTGAGCGCCATCAATTCCATCAACCATCTTTGAATCTGTCAGGATTACCTTTCCTGAGAGGAGGAAATCTCCATTTTCGTTAATATGATGTCCGGCTTTCTGAACGGAACCGGATACAATCTGCTCTATATCTTCAACCGGCGCTCCCTCTTCATCCATCACATGTACAGAGAATGTCATTGATGGAGTTGGGGAGATGTTATAACGAAATGTTGTCTGAATCGTTTTAAAATCACGTTTAAACATTGCTGGGATCATTTTCAGATCAAACGCAATCGTTGCTTTACCTTTATCATCACCGACCGCATTATGCCAGAAACTAACATACCCTTCGCTGTCTGTGTTCTGCTGCTCAAGTTTGTTGCCGTCGATATCATCAAGACATAATTGTAAATCACTAAGCGGGATTGCATCTCCCTTTTGTTTCATAAATACTCGAACTGATAACGGTTCAGGTAATAGCCTTCCATTCATTGCTGTTTGATTGTCACCGGAGGTTTTCTCAATCTTTATTCTACTGATAATTTTGTGTATCTGGCTTAGGATAGCGGCGCTTGAAGTGACGTCATCTGTATTATATTGTTTACCGGTGATTGAGGAATAAAGAATTGCACGCGTTTCAAACTGAGCGGCGGTATCACCAGTTTCCATCAGAACCTTTATTGCAGGAATAATCTTGCCACTATCAAGCATTTCTTCGCTATCTTGATATTGTTTTTGAAGTTCAGAGTGCATTCTATCAAGTTCAACCAGCAATCCCGTAGCATATTTGTCTTTCTCAATCGTAACGAGTGCATAATAAGTATTTCCGGATGTGACTTTCTCGGAGACTTCAGCGCCTTTCAGACTTGCTTTGGCATAAGATTTACCGATTGATTTGTATTCGCTGGTGATAGTTTCTTTATCATCAACGGCATGGGAAGAAACGACGTTTGTAATCTCATTCTCAATCGTTACTTCGATCTGGCGAGCTATCTGCTCGGAAGCTGCTTCAATGGCAGCATCATAATTTTCACCCGATCCTACGCCCACGAAATAAAACTCAGTCTGATAACGAGGGTGAGTTCCAGATGTAAACCAACCAGGCGGAGCAGCCTGTGAAGAGGCTGTCAACCAAAGCAGGATGGATGTTAGTACTGTAATCAATTTCATTATTTATGTTTTTCGATTATTCCGCTTTAACTTCCAACAATACCAACTTTCTGTTGATATTAACCTTCCTTAGGATACCTTCGGTGTAATCTTCCTCGAAATATTCCTTAATTGCACGGTATAGCTTAGTGGTCTGTGGATAACTCGCAGGATCACACCAGAGAAGATAATCTAATGTTTGCTTGGTAACAATGTTTTCTTTGAATTTTTTGTTCTTTGTTACCTTTTCAAGAATATCAGTAAAGACAAATGAAATCTCTTCAGCCTGGTCTTCATCAAAATCAGTTGATAAACTAACGATCAGCTTATACTGCACACCACGCGACATGTCCTCTTTCCAGTAATCCATGATACGGCTGAGTACTTTGTCGATAGCGTCGTTGATGGCGTTTTCGATCAACACCATATCAGCGGTATTTGCGGATGGTGAATAGCCGGTTTCGGTTCCGAGCAATCTTGCCGTGGTTGTCTCATAAGCGCGCACGCTTGCGGAAGCCTTCTTCGTGTTAAATTTATCGGCAGTTATGTTGACTTCGTAGGTTATATAGACGTCACTGCCGATAGAAAGAGCGAGTTGATAGCTGTAATCTTCTTCAACATCTTTGAGTGAAAGTTGAGCTGATGTTAGCGCTGAAAGATCAGCCTGTTGCTCAGGCACGACAACATCATACTGTCTCGCAGTTAAATAACTCTCAATAGCTTTTGCTCCGTGGCTGAGGTTGGCATTAGTCTTTAGTACATCAATAGGATTTTCGCCTTTTTTAACAACCGGAATAACCATGATCATGGGCATTCCGAGTTCCTCTGTTAGTGTTGCGCGTGAAGGAAGTATGTTGATCCCGTTAAGATAATCGCTGATAAGCTGCTTATTAACCTTGAAAACCTTCTGGATGTGAAGCTCGTATTCTTTGTTCTTTTTAATCGGTTTCTTGACTCGGCTGACGAGTTCATCACCTTCCCAGGCGATGTACTTGGTGATATTTTTAAGATCAAAAAACGCTTCCTGGTAAGGCTCAAATGCCTTGCGTTCCTTATCATTTGAAAGCAAAGGATCTGATCCTCCGAAAAGAACGAAGTAAACGGCGGCTCTGCGTGCGTCTTCTTCGGCAGTCTTAGACAGAGTTTTGTCTATGTCTTTCTTTTTAGAATCGCCTTTTTTCCAATATCCAATTCCACCAGCCTGAACCATTACTTCAGTAGGTGAGGCAGATTCGATAAGTGTACCTTCTCGCGAACGTGGCAGATTGGATGCCTGAAGTTCGGCGCTAAATATGAACAGCATTAAGCAGGCTGTTATGAATATAATTGACAGGTTTCGCATCTCTTTTTCCTTTATATCTAAAACTTGTAAACTTGCTAACTTACTATCTTGTTAACTTATTACTGCATTGCGCCTTTAATCATCGAGGCTGGATCAAAGGGTAAAGAAGGTGGAGTAAAGTGCATGTAAACACCGAAACAGGGTCCAACATGATTGACGTCAGGGAACCGATCATCAACATCAGCCATAGTGAATCCCGATTGATTAACTGAAACATCCCAGACTTGCATATCAGGGAATAACCGGTATCCGCCTATAAAACCAATATGAAAATCAGGTGAGGCGGCATACTCAAAACCCAGATCGAACTGCACCCCAAAACTCTGGTTACTTATCGTGTATTCAATGTCAGTTGATCCCATTGACAGATCCTGCTTAACCGTAAAACTCCTTATGCCTCCTTTTACTGCAAGGGAAACAGCCGTTCTCCCGAAGTAGTGTTTTTTCATCATACCCGCATGAATACCCCAGACGAATGGTGGTGTGCTTGTCAGGCTGGTGAATGTTGTGGTCTGTATTTGCAAATCCGGAGGAAACGCAAAGTTTCCACCGACCAGGAAGAATAATTGTGAAACTCCTGTTAAAGCTCCAAGGTTGTAATGAGCATCAAGATCGAGACCAGGTGCATACTCATTATAATCCTCAACAATCCTAATATCTTCACCCACAAGCATAAGTATTGTACCGGAAGTCACTTCAAGTTTATATACCATAGGTTTAACAGCAATGTCTATACCGAGTCGTGGGTGCTCAACCACGACCATGCCCGGTACCCAGTTATCCTTTTTAACTGCCCATGCTGTGGACAGCGCTATCTTGTCGTTCTTGTTATCACCAACTTTGCCAATTCTGACCCAGCCGCTTCGATCAAACTGCATATCACCGCCAGGATATTCCACCCATTCACCGACAAAGAAACAATCGTCAACATGGATACCTTCTTTTGTACCCATTTTAAACCCAACAGTTCCATTTTCGACTTCAGCAATAGTTGCTGCGAGTTTGAATTCGGGGATATCCTGAGTGGCTACCTTCAGATTTCGCGCAAAGTTCATAACAGCGCTTTCCCAGGCGAAATCGTCACGACCATAACCTTTTGAGAAAGTGGTATTGGAAACCTTTAAAACAACCTTCGGTTCAGCTCCGGCAGTACTGACGTGAAACCATATTATACCACCATTAATCGAGTATGTAATTTTACCTGTATCTTTATCTTTCTTTTTTTGGTATCCAGTTAATACAGGTAAGTAAATATAGGCGGCGTTCATAACCTTTTCAATCTCTTCAAGGGTGACGCCGGATTCTTTGGCTTTTGTTGCAAGAAAGGTTTGTTTCTTGTCTTCGCTTAGCAGTTCCTCACCTCTTATAGACTGATATTCCTTGAGCATAGCTAATATTGCAGGTGTCAATTTCTTTTGCATCAGATCAGCAATCTGATTAACGGAAAGGCTGTCTTTGGCGTTTGCAGATTTGACAAAATCACTGATTAAAGATTGTGGTAATGGATTATAATCAAAGCGTTCCATTTCTATCTGACCTTTAACACTTTTAAGAAGTGTTGAAACCTGGTCATTGCTTAGTTTGCGAGCGCTTGGTGATGCGAGCCAGAGTGCGTTTATGTAAGATATTGACTTACGCTCGTATTTGTCTTGGCAGTGTGCATTTTGAACGGTAATTAGAAATGAAATGACAAGTAATGCCGTGATGTTGCGTTTCAAGAATACTCTCCGGATGATATTGATATGAATGTTACCCAAAAAAGTAAGGACTGTACAGTTATAATGCAAGTGAGAAATCGGTTCTGTTTTTATAAAAAGTATTATTTAAAACAACTCCGTGTGCTTTTCTACAAAGGCGAGGCGCTATTGCAGGGTGACAGTTGCGCAAATCGCTTGTTTACTATATATTGACTATGTAAACAATGGAGTAAATATGGAGATTTCAGGAGCAGTACTTGACCACATAGGCGTCGCTGTTAAACAGATTGAAGATACATTAAAAACATACAAACTGTTGGGTATTGAACCTGGTCATCGCGAGGTAGTTGCTGATCAGGGCGTTGAATTGCAGATGCTGCCTGTTGGTGACGCAAGGCTGGAGTTGTTACAGCCGATGAATGAGGATTCACCGGTGAGTAAGTTTATTCAGAAAAAGGGGGAAGGATTACATCATATTGCGCTAAAAGTGCAAAATCTTGAAACTGTACTTGAGGATTGCAGGAATAAAGGCATAAGATTGATCGACGAAAAACCGCGCCTTGGCGCTGGTGGCTGTATGATAGCATTTATTCATCCTGCTTCCACCGGAGGAGTTCTTGTTGAGTTGGTGGGAAGTTAATAGCTTCAACAATAGAATTGAGGATTTAGAAGGGGGGATTTAGTAGTACCCGATGATTAGCAAAATATAGAGGGTACATAACAATAAATAATTAAGATTCATAACGGAGCAAGATAAATGGTTAAAAAAGAATGGAGTTTTGATACACTAACCGTGCACGGTTCTGAAGGAATTGATAAACATACCGGCGCTGTAGCGCCGCCTTTATATCAGACTTCAACCTTCGCATTTCATAACAGCGATCACGGAGCGGCATTATTTAATGGTGAAACCGAAGGCTATATTTACTCTCGAATTTCCAATCCAACGCAGGCATGTTTTGAAAGACAGATGGCGTTTCTTGAGGGTTGTGAAGCGGGATTGGCATTCTCCTCAGGTTTAGCTGCAATCTCAGCTTTGGTGACAACATTATGTCGGACAGGTGAAAATTTTGTGTCGTCGAATACAATTTATGGTGGAACACACTCCCTGTTTCAGGGTTTTTTACCGCGTATGGGGATTGAAGCAAGAGAAGTACGCGCTACACATTTAGACGAAATTGAAGCAGCAATTGATGATAAAACACGACTCATATTTATTGAGACACCGGCAAATCCAAATCTTGATTTGATTGATATACAGGCGTGTGCTGAAATAGCGAAGAAACACGGCATACCGCTTGCGGTTGATAATACTTTCGCCACTCCGGCTTTGCAGCAACCGTTAGAATTAGGCGCAGAAGTTGTTGTACATTCCGCGACAAAGTATATAAGCGGGCATGGAGACACCGTTGCTGGAGTATTGACCGGCACAGAAGAATTGATTACGCGGATCAGGAAAGAAACTCTAACGCAAGTAGGCTATTGCATTAGCCCGTTTAACGCCTGGTTGCTTCTGCGAGGATTGAAAACTCTTTCAGTGCGCATGAATAGACACTGCGAAAATGGCAATCGTGTTGCTCAATATTTAAGTTTTCATCCTAAAATTGAGAAGGTCTATTATCCTGGATTGGCTACACATCCCGGTCACGATATAGCAAAAAGACAGATGAAAGATTTCGGTGGTATGATCGCTTTTGAAATTAAAGGTGATCTTCAGGCAGGAAAGACTTTCATTGACTCATTGGAGTTGTGTGTTCAGGCTGTCAGTCTTGGTGATTGTGATACTCTGGTTTGTCATCCTGCAAGTACAACTCATTCAACATATACTCCGGAGCAGCTTACACAAGCAGGCATTAGTGAGACAATGATTCGTATTTCAGTCGGAATTGAGGACCCAAGTGATATTTGTAACGACATAGGGCAGGCGTTACAGCGTATCTAAAAAGCGAGGCAGATATGGTTTCAAAGATTTCCGGTGATAAACTGCAAGAAGTAACGAAGATTCTCAAAAACTCCGGATTAGGGAGAGAATTAGCTGACGAAGAAATAGCGAAGATTGCAAATCTTGCAGTTGGAAAAAGTTTTATTAAGAATTCACGTATTTTACGCGAAGATTCAAAATCGAGAGACCTTTTCATGATTGCGGATGGTCGAGTTTCCGTACGATTGAAACTCCCATCAGAATTTGGCAGAGAAGAGGCGATTTATCAAATCAGAGAGGGGCAGGTGTTTGGTGAACTCTCGCTTGTGGACGGTTCACCGAGATCTGCAACTGTTTATGCTGATGATGATGTTGAAACTTTCCAATTTGATCATACGGAATTAATGCAGCTTTTGGAAGACAATCCGAGAATTGGTTTCGTATTGATGCGAAACCTGGCGTCAATTATTGCGCACAGAGTACGAAATACTAATATGCTTTGGAGAAACTCTTTAGTGTGGTGATGATTGAACCTTTGAAATATTCATGCTGCAAACCGGGACGCGTACCGTGAAAATAGCCTAATTTCCCCCTATATCCCCCTTACCTAGCTATGGGTAAGGGGGAGATGAGGAGATGGAGAAGACTATTTTTGGAAGAATGACAGGTTTTGTTTTCCGCATATTTCAAAGGTTTTAACGGTTGTCATTTGTAAACTCATGTTTCATACCGCACTGAATTTCCCAGGCATGCAAAAATCAGATAAACTAAAGAACAAACTTGAAGCGCTTCCCGATAAACCTGGTGTTTATATCTTTAAAGACAGCAGGGATGAAATAATATATGTCGGAAAGGCAAAAAGTTTGCGCAGTCGGGTTAGAAGTTACTTCTCCTGTGCCGACGACGGACGCTATCAATATCCCCGCCTGATTGCCTCAATCAGAGACCTTGATATAATACTCACTTCTGATGAAGTTGAAGCCCTTGCTACCGAAGCTGCTTTAATTAAAAAACACAGCCCTAAATATAATGTAGATTTACGTGACGATAAGAGTTTCCCTTATCTTATGATCACACGAGAGGCATTTCCGCGCATTACTCTTACGCGCAAACTAAGAACTGAAAACGCTGATTACTACGGTCCATTTACAAATGCAAGAGAGACTCGAAATGTAGTTAGAACACTTAAAGGCATTCTTCAGATATGCGACTGTAATCTTCCACTCATACCAGAAAAGATCGCAAAAGGTAAATATAAGCTGTGTCTTGACTATCATATTGGTCGTTGTGGAGGTCCCTGCATCGGTATAGTATCGGAAAGTGTTTACAAAAAGAACATTGAACGATTCCTGGCTTTTCTCAATGGACGACACGATAAGATTCTAAAGTCAATGCAGGAAGAAATGCAAAAACTGGCTGCTGAGTTAAAATTTGAGGATGCAGCAGCAATCCGAGATAGATTAAGCGCAGCTCAATTGTTCTGTAACAGGCAGCGTAAAGTCAGCCAAAAACCGGTTGATCGTGATGGAATAGGTTTGGCGCGTGAGGATTCTTACGCTGCATTTTCAGTAATCAAAGTACGTGGTGGGAGGATTGTCGGGCAGAGTCCGTTTCACATGGAAAGAGCCGCAGAACTCGATGATGCAGCTCTTATGGAAGCATTTCTGATCAGACATTACAATCTCGTTGACCGGATACCACCGGAGGTCTGTATTCAAAATGACATTCCGGGCATTGAGAGTCTTGCTTTGTATCTTAGTGGATTAGCCAAGAGAGTAATAACTGTTAAAGTACCGAAGCGAGGCGAGAAAAAAGTGTTGGTTCTGACTGCTGCGAGAAACGCTGAGCAATTACTCCTTGAGAGACGTTTGATGGCTGAGAAACGAGATTTTATTCCCCGATCAATAAAATCAATGCAGGAAATACTCAATCTCCCCGAACCACCTCTGAGGATAGAAGCATTTGATATTTCAAATCTACAGGGCAGTGATTCAGTCGCATCGATGGTATGTTTCAAAGATGGGAAACCTAAAAAATCCGAGTACCGGATTTTCAAGATTAAAACTGTTGAAGGTATTGATGATTTTGCCTCTATCGGAGAAGCTGTCAAGCGAAGATATAATAGATTAAAGTCAGAAATCGAAAAAGAAAATTTGCAAATAGGCGATAATGGAAAATCAGAGACATCATTTCCGGATCTGGTTTTAATTGATGGTGGAAAGGGACAGCTTTCAAGCGCAGTTAAAGCTTTAGATGAAATAGGACTGTCTGATCTTCCAATAGTCGGGCTTGCCAAGAGACTTGATGAAATCTTTCTACCCGGGCAGTCTGAATCAATACTATTACCACGCAGCTCTACAGCACTCAGATTATTACAGCAGGTGCGTGATGAAGCGCATCGTTTCGCTATAACAAGACATCGCTTATTACGCGGTAAACGTCAGATTAAATCTAAGCTGGATAATATTCCTAGTGTCGGACTTCAGCGAAGGCAGGCTTTATTGAAAAAGTTTGGTTCTTTAAAGCGGATTGCTGCTGCTGATATTGACGAGATTGCTGAGACAGTGGGTATAAGCAGGAAGTTAGCTGAAATGATAAAAATAAATCTGAATGAATAAATGAAACGAATAATAAATATCTGTCTGATAATGCTGTTCTTATCCGGTTGTGTTTCAACAGACAGCGCTGCTGAACAGAATACAACTTATGTCTATCCACCATGGAAGCATACCTGGGGTGTTGTCAGAGCTACGCCGTTAAAACTGCGTTTGTTTGTGGGAAATAAAACACACTTCGATGATCCACAGGGTATTGCGGTAGCGCGTCTTGACGTCTGGGAAGACAGTACAAAGACCAGTGACGACGACGAGATAACAGCTTATGGCGTGAATTCCGGGGATAACTGCATTATTTATAATAAATCGATGTACTCTCTTGGAATTTACGGTCTTGATGCTGATCATGTGAAGTTTTCAAAACCCTGGGGTATTGCTGCGGACGCCAGTGGCAGAGTGTATGTGGTTGACAGCGGAAATTCAAGAGTTGTCAGGTTGTTTAATTGCGGTGACAATCTGGAATATGTCGGATCGCTCGGTGGACTCGGTGATGCTGAAGGGATGTTTTTTGAGCCTCGTGGTGTGGCGCTCGATCCGCAAGGCAATGTATATGTTACTGACGTCGGGCTAGGAAGGGTAACTGTTTTCGATGATAACGGTGAAGTCAAACAAATCTGGAATGGCTTTGACGGACCTGATGGAATTGCTGTAGTTGGTGTTGGCGAGAAATGGACATACCGTCCCACTGAGACCTTTGCTGTGGTGATTGATTCTTTACATGACCGCATTAGAAAGCTGTCATTAACTGGGGAAATACTCGCTGAGACAGACTTAAAAAAGCTGGGAGTTGATAACGGATTTATGGCTTTTGTAACTCTGGATTATTTCAATCAATTATTAGTTACTGATAAGCGTAATAACTGCTTGTACAAACTTGATAAGAATTTAAATTTAATAACCAGATTTGGTGAGTACGGCAGTGGTGATTATCAATACGACCAGCCGCGCGGAATTGCGTTGTACAGGCATTTTGGGCAGTTAATTATTGCGGAGAGATACGGAGCGCAGTATATGTGGGTGGCTGTTGATGTAACGAGTATTGAGGCTAAGGTCGTTAAAGATTCAATTTGGCGGGATTTACGGGTGGATTTTACCTTAACTGAGCCGGCATTCTGTGAAATGGACATTCTTGACAGCTATGGTCGTTTTGTCAGCAGGCTTTCGACAAGTCGTCGTTTTATGACAGGTCCGGGACATCTGTCCTGGGATCTCAGGGTATCGAAGGGTAATATGCAGGACGCAGCGGTTGCTAACTTACCGGATAAATATGTGCCCGGCGAGCTGCTGCCTGCCGGGGAATATACGATTCGCGCCCGTTTCAGGGCTACTTATTCATCCCGCAAGCACTTTTATAAAGAAGTAAAAGCAAGTTTTAGAATGGACTAAGAGGAATGGAGTACCGTCACGTGTCCCTGAGTTCTTTAAATTATTCGGTGTTAGTGTGTAAAAAGTGTCATTCCGGTGAAAACCGGAATCCATATCTGCTTATATAATAAATACTTATCTTTTTTTTGATTCCTGCCTGCGCAGGAATGACAACACACATTTACCACTATTTCAAAAGTATCGAGGACATAAAACATCACTATTTTTAAGGAGTAGTCTAAAATGTTAATCAACAAAATCTGCATTGTAACGGGCGGTTTACTTTCGCTGCTCATGTTTGCATTTCATATCCGCTTCTACAAGCTTTTTGGCTGGGCAGATGATTTTGGCAAGATCAGCCTTCGTAATCAGCGGATCCTTTATACTGTGCATATTGCATTGTTGCTGCTGTTTCTGGTATTTGCGGTATTATCCTTTTTATACATTGGCGAGTTATCAAGCGCAAAGGGTTTAGCCTTCGGTATAACAATCCTGTATTCACTTTTCTGGTTATGGCGAGCTATCTGGCAGATTGTTTATTTCACACCAAAAGCAGGGAAAACACAACGCCGAATGCCTGCAATTCATTATGTATTGATAACAGGATTCTTTCTTTTGTTTATTACCTATCTAATTCCTCCATTAAAGAACATTATTATTCAAATCAATTAATTAGGATAGAATTATCCCGAATAACGAATTAAAAATCACTAATCATGAATCAATAATCAAAAATCAACTTGTTTTTGCTTAAAAGTTGTATTTAATTGAATATATGCAGTTTGATTAAGTCATTTTTGATTAGATAATTGTACGTTCAAGTGAACGTAAAGATTTTACTACCAACGCTTAGTACTCATGTTCAGGGGAGTGAATCATGCTCAGGAATTTGTATTCTTATGTGATGGCTGTATTGTGTAGTTTTGTGTTTATCTCCTGTTTATCGGAGCAGCCAACCACACCAACAAGTCAAGACGACCAGCCACTTACTTTAACGATCGTCAATCTTGACAGCGCTATCAGTGCACTGGCGGGTGAACTCCATCCGGCAGCATTTGATGTTGTCATCTCTGACGAATCCAATCAAACAATTGAAGACGTTGAAGTTACATTTGCGGTGATCTCCGGACCCGGAAATGTAGCGACGGAGAACTCTGTCACGGATTCAACCGGAACCGTAAGAGCTTTATTTTATCTCGAAGCGCCTGATTGCGATACGATTTCGGTAATCCGCGTCTTTGCCGGAATGGATTCTACAGAGTTTACGGTTATGATTCATAGCAAATCAAATCCGTCATTAGGCAGTGAGGAGACGTCTGTTGATGGATTTGAAAAACTAAAGAGAACGTGGTTTAGGACGAAGTGAGAAAGTAACCCGGCTTCTCCGAAGCCGGGAATCAATCAATGATTCGGAATTCCCCGGATTTGGGAAATCCGGGCTACAAAGGTGAAGAGAATTGGAATAGAGGATGGTGAATGGAGCATTTAAATTGCAATCTTCCCGCATGCAGTCTGCTTCATTCGCCATCTCTTCCTGTAGTCAGCATTGAGGGGAGCGCCGACATTCCTGTCGGTGGTAGATAACCGGAGCGCTCAAGCTTGCTTGAGCAGTTTAGAGTTCACACTTTAGTGTGTCATAACAGCCTGAAGGCTGGACTCTGAACTCCGGACAACTTGCAAACTTGTAAACTTGCAAACTTGTAAACTTATATGGAGATAAAAATGAAAAAGCTACTGAGTTTTATTTGTATCCTGTCAGTCATTTTAATTGGCTGCACAGAGAGTGACATGCTCAATCCACCAGCGGATACTTACAGCGTTGAGTTTCTCGGTGAATTTGAGCTGACCACCTTTGAAGGCATCGAGCGGGAACTGCCTTTTATTATACTCGTCAGAGATGCGGACAACCTCGCAGCAGGAGGCGTCTCGGTCAAACTGACACTCACCGGCGCGGAAGGAGCAATCTCGCCAGCGGAAACCATCACCGATGAAAACGGCATGGTCGAAGCGGTGATGACTGTCAAAGCATCTGTAGGCAATACTACTGCGTATATTATTGTCAAGGCAGGTGAATCTACTCAGGTGCAGGAGGTTGAGATTACCGGCAGGACGAAACCTGCAACCATCCAAATCCACACGAGTACTCCGGTGTTGAAAGTGATACCTGATCAAAATGCAGAGATTAGATTCACAGCAATTATAACGGATGAAAATGGTAATGGTGTTCCGAATGTGGATTTAATATTTTCACTTCACCCTGTCGATCTCGATAGTGCAATATTCGGTTCTATCAGAAGTTCAGGCTCGACCGACGAATTCGGAGTGATGACCGTTGTTTTTAACACATTGGGTGGAAGCGGTAAAGTTATTGTGAAGTGCGAGGTTGAAGAGCTCATTGGAACCGTGTACGCATTGTCCGATTCGATACAACTGACAGTTGAATTATTATCTAATGATCTACAACTTTCACTTGCAGTCCATCCGGCTTATTTATTGCTGCCAAAGGATACTGTTGGACATGCCACCGTTTATGCCAGAGTTGTCGATACAAATCACAACGGTATTCCTAACCTGAGAATAGATTTCAGTAGTAATTATGTAGCACTTACAAACATCCACAAATATACAGACAGTACAGGACGTGCTTCTGCAGAATATTACATTCTGCCGATAATCGATTTTCCCGACAGTACTGATGAGATTGTGGATACTATAAGAGCAACAATTCACGGTACAGATATTTCAAAATATGTAATAATTACGATTGGAAGAACGGCAGATGATGAGGGATCGTTAAGTCTTACCTCAGATGTCGATTTTATCTATGCAGATTTTGGTCGTACGGTTGCTCATTTGCAGGCAGTGTTGAAAGATGAAAGTAATCAGGTGATGGCAAACAAGGAGATTATCTTCACTTCAACTCACGGTACTGTGAATTCTCCTGTTATGACTGATTCAATGGGAGTTGCACGCGCAATATTCACTGACACAGGTTTACCATCAACGGATGAGCATGGAAATATCGTTCCGGCATTGATTACCGCATCATATCCACCCTTGTCTTTGTCTGCCTCGATTGAGATAACTATTGAAGAACGTAATCCTGTTGTTAGTATCTCTTTGCAGTCACAGGAAGATCAATTGACAGCGGGTAGTAGTGACTCCTTATGGATTGGCGCTACTTGTTTTCTCGCAAATGGCGGTTTTGCTCCAGCCGGTACTGAAGTATATTTTATTTGTGAAGGAGGTTATTGTAAACCTAATCCGGCAATTATAGCCGGACACAATGGAACGGCAGTGGCTTATTTCTATCCGGATTCAACTTCTGGCAGAAGACATATTCAAGCTTATATTGATAACGGCGACACATTGGTTTACAGCAATACCGTCGAGGTTGAGATCATTCCCGGTCCACCAGCGAGTGTTGAATTATCTTATGATCCGCAATACAGAACAATCAGTGCAACTTTATATGACAGGTTCGGCAACAGAATGGGTTCCGGTTACCTTGTTACATTTAGCGCAACGCATGGCATGCTTAGTAGAGTATCAGCTTCGACAAATGAAAATGGTGAGGCTTCAGTGACTTTCAGTCCGGGAGTTTATGTGGGTGTTACGGTTATTACTGCTATGGTTGGTGAGGTTACCGCTCAGATAGAAATCGATATTTCAGGAAATGGAAGCAGATCAATAGAACTCCGTGCCGATCCTACACAAATTCCTATCGGTGGTCAATCCACATTAACAGTTACCGCATGGGACAGCAACCACAATCCATATATCCAAAACGGAGTAGTCAACCTGCAGATACTTTATGAACCTTCACGTCTTGAAGGCGGATGTTACTTCGATAACGGTGAGCAGTTGGTTTCATTGGAATTTGAGAATGGTGAGGCTTCGGTCATACTTCACGCTGGTATGATAGTCGGTGGGAAATTTATGAGGTTGTATGCCATTTTCGATGAATCCCCTCAGGATACTATAAGTTTACTTTTAAGTCGCGTAGTAGTAGTTGCAGATGCGCCTCGTTACCTTAGTGTGGATTATGACCGCAGGGGAACCGACGCTGGAGGTGGAAACTGGCAGTTAGATGTTTCAGCGCGTGTGTATGATCAGTACATGAATCCGGTCGAAGACAGCATTTGGGTTGAATTCAGAGTTGATACAATTGCCACAATCGAATCGGGATATACAAGGAATGGCTCTGTACATGTTCCTCTGGTGTATCACAGTGATAACACTTTCGACACGGTAACAGTAACCGCGCGTATTCAGATTGATGATGATGAATACATATCTGCCGAGCGAGAGTTAGTTTTGCCATTGCAGGAGGGCATTCTGACGCTCAGCGTTGATCCACAGAATTGGATGATCGATGAAGAACGCGAGGCAATATTCACATGCCTTGCAGAACTCAGAGACGGGCACGATATTCTGATTAACAATGCACCGGTTGCTTTTAATGCGTCAAGGGGGATATTTTACTGGTTCGATTATAGACAGGAAAGGAATGATTATGTTATATATGATTACCTTGATGTGCCACCGGAACCTGTTATAAAATACACGGGCTGGAATCTTCCAGTGCATCCTGAGCATCGTGAGGAAGCTGGGCAAGCTACGGTGTATTTGATCTGTGATTGGATTATTTATTTTCCTGATTGGGTAACACCTGAAGTTAACATTCAGATCGGCGCTCGTGTGGTTGGATATGATGATGTAATGGCTGATCCGGTGGTTGTGGTTGTTACCCGGCATCCATAGAAGTGTGAAAGCGTGAAAGAATTGGGGAGAGCGGACACTTGTCCGTTGATTAGAGGATTCCTGTCGGCGAATAGGCAGGCAGGCTCTTTCTGCCACCCACAAAGAGTCGGAATGAACTACTGTGGGATTGGAATTTTGATATACCTGTTTTACCTTTCGTATGTGTACATTTTATTTTCAAATGAAGGAAGTACTGAGCAGGGTGGATGTTGTGTTCATTAAAATGCTTACTATATTGGTATCAATCAATGAAAACATCAAACATAGGAGGCATCATGAGAGTATATAATATTCTTGTGCTATTCTTTTTAGCAATGTTACTGATAATCATTGGAATAGGTTGCGAAAAAGATAATGGACCAACCACACCCACAACCACTCCGGTACTTTCTGTATCTACTACATCACTTAATTTCGAACGTAACGATACAAGGAAAACATTCACTATCAACAACATCGGTGAAGAAACGCTGGAATGGACAATAACATCAACTGAAAACTGGATTATGGTATCACCAAACGAAGGATCTACAACTGATGAATCAGATACGATCACAGTAATTGTTGGTCGGCATGGATTATCAGATGGTCAATACTCTGGTATCATCACAGTGATCCCGAATGCGAGTGATACTTTAACGGTTTCAATTCAAATGATAGTACAATCCCCGATTCTGTCCTTATCCACTTCATCACTCAATTTCAGCGGTGAAGATACTGTTAAAACCTTCACAATCGCGAATAACGGGGGTGGAACATTGGATTGGTCAATTACTGACGACCAAGTCTGGTTATCTTCATATCCACCGAGAGGATCGACTATAGATGAGACAGACGCTATAAACGTTACTATTGATCGAAGTGATTTATCCGACGGTGTTTATAATGGGACTATCACTGTGACAGCTAATTCAGAAAGCAGTTCAACAATTAGTGTTCAAATGATAGTAAGAAATCCTTTACTATCTTTATCAACGATGCATCTTGATTTCGGAAGCGAGGATACGGTGAAGAGCTTCATGATCACTAATGCTGGTGGTGGAACATTGGATTGGTCTATTAGTTATTCAAGCTCTGATTGGTTGTCAGTTTCTCCCAGAAATGGATTGACTGCAAATGATACTGATATTGTTGTTGTTACAGTTAATCGCGAAGATTTGAAAACGGGTCCATATAATGGAGATATCAGAATTAATACTAATGTAAGTAGGGACACTATCAGCGTTGACATGAGTGTTGGGATTTTAATCTGGAGCTACCAAATCTGTGATAATAACGATCTTGATGATAAATGGATATGCTCTGATCGCAATTCAGGATCTGGGCGAGATTACTGGGGAGTTGTTACAGATGAAGCTCATAGCGGAGATTGTTCTGTATGGTGCAATGGTCGTGGAGATCATCCTGATAGTACATACGATAATAATATGGATGCATGGATGATGTTGAAGGATAGTGAAACAATCGACATAAGGGATTATGATGATGTAATAATAAGGTATTGGATGAAGTTTGAAACTGAGAATACTGATATGTGGGGGATCACGGTATATAATTCGGAAAACTTAGCCGCTTCCATTAAAATGGGGGGTGAGTGGTTCAGTTGGGTCGGGGGAATCTTTGAAATTTCAAGTTTCAATGAATATAGACCATTGGATCTGAAGTTCGGATTTACATTTGAATCAAATTCTTCTATTGGTTATAGAGGAGTCTATATTGACGATATCGAGGTCTGGGGAATACCGAGGAGATAACCGTTCCTGCTAAAGCTTGATGCAACGACTCAAAGGTATCGAGGATACATGGAACCACTATTTTGATAATTTCGGACGGTGAATTGTTCGACACTTTCAGGATCGTGTCCAATACTGTGATTATATCCGTGGGTTTCCACCAAAGGTGGACAAGTCACACACGGCTATTCAAGTTTATTCCTTTCGGGAATGATTAATAAATTAGCATGTCATTCCTGCGTAGGCAGGAATCTGAAAATGTTAAACATTTATGATTTAAGCACCTACAGATACCTGCCTTCGCAGGTATGACACTAAGAGGCAGGTATGACACTAAGAGGCAATATTCAGCTTGCTACTTGCTACTTGCTACTTGCAAACTTGTAAACTTGTAAACCTGTAAACTTGTATAAGGAAAAGTCATGAAACACGTTCTAAAATCAGTATTAATAATTTTAGTCATCTTAACCGGATGCACAGAGGAGGATCCGCTTAATGTCATTAATGATCAAACCTATAATTCGGTTGAGATCATCAGCGAAGAGCTTGAGATTAAGGCTTTCGAAGGAACCGAATCCCAGCTCTCCTTCCTTGCGGTGGTTAAAAACATCAACGGCGCTTCAGCAGCGGGAGCTGCAATCAATTTCTCTCTAATCGGTGAAGGATGCTCGGTGTCACCGACCGCAACAACCACCGATGCTAACGGTATCGTTGAAGGAGTGATCACCGTTACCGTACCTCGCGGTGAGTCAACTGTCCAACTGCTGGCAAGCGTCGAGGGTGGTACGGATGTTAAAACGGTATCGATCACCGGTCTGGAGATTCCCACCAAGATACAAATGAGTACCAATACTCCTGCGGTGACAGTTATCAACGATGAGAACGTTGAAATTTCGATCCTTGCCTCCGCAACCAACGACCAGGGAGTCGGTCTGCCGGATGTGAATCTGATCTTCGCATTATATTCTTCACATCCCGGAGGAGAAATCTTCGGTTCTATCAGTCAATCATCCTACACCAGCACCGCAGGACGCACAACAGCATATTTCAACAGTCTTGGTGGAACCGGCAGCGTCATTGTCAGATGCACCGTTGACGGCATTGAAAATGATACCATGCTTTTCGATGACCTTTCTTTGAATATTACTACTCTCAGGGACGAGATCAGCGATGTCAACATAACTGTCAATCCGGATTGTATGACACTTGCAGATGACTCCACCGGAACAGCGCAAATTTACGCCAGGGTTTTGGATGAGAACAACAACGGCGTTGCAAACTTAAGGGTCAATTTCAGTTGCGATTACGGCTCAATCGGTAACGTCACCCTGACAGACGAGACCGGCAGAGCGCAGGCTGAGTACCGCATACTGCCTATGACCGACTTCCCTGAAATGTATCAGGAATTAACCGATCACATCACAGCGGAAATCCCCAACACCGACTTCAGCGAAACATGCGATATAACCATCGTTGCCAAGTACAGCCTGCCGGGCGCTTTATCGCTGACAACCGATATTGACTGGATCTACGCCGATAATGGTCGCACCACAGCTAATCTTCAGTTGGTATTGACAGATGCTAACAACGAGGCAATGGCAGATCGTGAGATCAACTTAACCACCACTCACGGCGCTGTCAGTTCACCTGTGACAACCAACGAACTCGGCATTGCCCACGCTGTCTTCTCGGATGTTGGCTTACCGTCAGAGGATGAGAGTGGTCATTCTGTTCCTGCTGTTATAACTGCGGAATATCGTCCGTGGGCAACGACCGCATCAGTCGAAGTTACAATTAAAGAACGCATTCGCATTGCTGCTATTGCTTTACAGTCACAGGAAGATCAGTTGACGGCAGGCAGCGGTGATTCAACCTGGGTTGGAGCGATTTGTTTCATGGAGAGCGGCGCTTTTGCGCCCGAGGGAACTATCGTTTACTTCGAATGCGATAGAGGTCGTTTTGCTCAACCGTCAACCACGGTTGTTGGTTATAATGGAACGGTTGTGAATCATTTTATTGCAGATCCAGTAGTTGGCAAAGCCCACATTTACGCGTATGTCGATAACGGTGACACACTGGTTTATAGTAACATGGTTGAAATTGAATTGATTGCCGGACCACCAACAAGAGTTTCCGTACGTCCAGATCCTTATGATTTATACACAACCGAACCAACTGTATTTTCTACTATTACTGCCACATTGAGAGATACTGCAAACAATCACGTGAGCGAGGGTTATCTGGTTACATTCGCTGCGACTCTCGGGACACTTGACCGAGTATCGGCATCAACAGATCAAAATGGACAAGCATCTGTTCAGCTTAGACCGGGTGTTACATCAGGCAGGTCTGTGATAACAGCGACAGTAAATACCCGACAAGGAGATATTTACGGCACTACTACAGTTGACATAAGAGCAGGTGAAGGCAACTCAATTGAATTAAGCGCCAATCCGGTAAACATTGCAGTTGCCGGAACGGGAGTAAATTCATCGAGCACAATAACAGCCTCTCTGTTTGATCCGAATCATAATTTAGTACAGACAGCACACTGGATTATCTTCAGGATTCTTAATGAATCTCCTTATGATGAAGGTGGAAGCCATTTCCGTAATAGAGCGCAAATTGACTCCGCACAGACATCCAACGGACGCGCTTCTGTGATATTAAACGCCGGAACTATCAGTGGACCCAAGCTATTAAGAGCGTATGCTGTATTTGGTGAGGATCGTGAGGATACTGTGAGTACAATTCTCTCAAGAGTTTCCGTCACCAGCGGACCGCCTGAATTTATTAATGTTGGATTTGATAACGAAGGAGTTGATATCGGTGGCGGCGCCTGGCAGGTTGAAGTATCAGCTCGTGTGTTTGATATGTATATGAATCCTGTGGCTGACAATATTCCTGTTGTTTTTACGACAGATTCAGTAGCAACTGTCGGAGAAGGTGTTACCGGAAACCTGAATCGACACGGTCAATCCATTAAAGGGATGGCGTTTGCGTCGCTCGAATATCAGAGCGAGAACACTTTCGATACAACTTACATCGAAGCGGAGGTCAATTCACCGAGTGGGATTAAACGAGGTGAGCGCAGGATTACACTACCATTGCAGCGCGGTATTCTGACGCTTGATGTCTCACCCGGCAACTGGATGATCGACTATGAACCCGACGCAGTCTTCACCTGTCAGGCGGAGCTGAGAGACGGACACGGGACTGCGATTAACAATGCACCGGTGATCTTTACTGCAACGAGAGGACAGTTTTACTGGTACGATCACAGACCCGGACATGGCGGTGGCGACTATATTGCCTATGACTACCTTGCTGATCCACCGGAACCAGCGATCAAATACACGGGCTGGAACCTGCCTGAGCATGTAGAACATCGCGAAGAACCGGGACAGGCAACTGTGTATCTAATGGGTGAGATGTATGATTTCTTCCTTGATCCGGTGACGCCTGAAGTGAACATTCAGATGAACGCCCGTGTGGTTGGGAACGATGATGTAATGGCTGATCCGGTTGTCATTACGGTTACAAGGCATCCGTAAGGAAGTTTGAAAGTGAGAAAGTGTGAAAGTTGGATGTGCAGGATGTCCTCATCCTGCACATCCACCAATCCGCTGTATAGCGGATTGAACGTGAATAGCCACCGGCGTAGCTGGTGGAGATGATTCTGTCATTTTAAAATCCCCCTTAATCCCCCTTTAAGAAAGAGGGAAAATCAGTTTCCTTTGGAAAAAGAAACTGATCGGGGGCTTTAAATCAATTCCGTGGATTTCACCCACGACTATTCAAATTCATTCCCTTTGGGAATGGCTAATAAATTAGTGGATCATTCCTGCGTAGCAGTCTGTCCGAGAATGATGTTTAAAGTCTGTTCTGGCAGGTCTTGTCCGCTGTACAGCGGATGTGACCTGCCAGTTCATAATACTTTGTTATTTCTATACTTGCCATCAGGTCACACTACGACTTCGTCGCAGCAAGACCAGACGGAACGCTCTAATTTACTATTCTCGGACAGACTGGTAGGCAGGAATCTGAAAATGTTAAATATTTGTGATTTAAGCGCCTACAGGTACCTGCCTTCGCAAGTATGACACTAAGAGGCAATATTCAAACTTGCTACTTGCTACTTGTAAACTTGCAAACTTGCAAACTTGCAAACTTATATATGGAGAAATCATGAAACACGTTCTGAAGTTAGTATTTATCCTAATAATCATTTTAACCGGATGCACTGAGGAAGATCCGCTTGATGTTATCAACGATCAACCTCTCAATTCGGTTGAAATAATAAGCGCAGAGCTTGAGATTAAGGCTTATGAAGGAACGGTAGCAGAGTTGCCTTTTGTTGCTCTCGTCAAGGATGCCAGCGGTGCAAGTGCGTATGGAGTCGAGATCGAGTATTCTCTGATCGTAGGAACGGACGTTACAACATTCAAAACAACAAGCGATGGAAGAGGTCTTGTCAGAAGATCGTTTCTTGTTGAAGTTAAGCACGGTAAGGAATCTGCTCAATTAGTAGCTACGGTTGCCGGTGATACGGATGTTAAAACGGTGTCGATTATCGGACTGGAGATACCTACCAGGATTCAACTGAGCGCCAATACTCCAACTGTGACTGTCATCGACGATGAAAACGTTGAAATTTCAATCACAGCCACTGCAACCAACGATCAGGGTGTCGGTTTACCGGATATAAGTATGCATTTTGCATTATATCCATCAAGTCCGACCGGTGAAATTTTTGGCACAATCAGTCAGCCTGCTTTCACTGACCACACAGGCAGCACAACAGCTCGCTTCAACAGCCTTGGCAAAATCGGGAGTGTAATCCTCAGATGCACCGTCGATGGTCTTGAAAACGATACAACGCTTATCGAAGATATTGCGCTTAATATAATTCCTATCGCCAGTGAAATTAGTGAGCTTAACCTTTTCGTTAATCCCGGTTTCCTGTTACTTTCCCTGGATACAATAGGTACTGCTTCGGTATCCATTAGAGTGGAGGATCAAGATAACAATGGTATTCCCAATCTACGTGTTGACATCGCTTGTCAGTTTGGAACAATAGCGAATGCAACACTGACTGACAGTACGGGTCACGCAACTGCTGAATACAATATCCTGCCAATTTGGGATTTTCCGACAGATGAGGATGGAGAAATTGTTGATCAAATCCAGGATTTTATCAGAGCTGCTATTCCTAACAGTGCGTTTGAGGAATATGCAAGGATCGAAGTTCAAACAAGGGCAGATGATACGGGATCGTTAAGTCTTACTTCCGATGTTGAATATATTTACGCCGATAATGGTCGTACCTTTGCCCATGTACAGGCGGTGTTTAAAGACGCCAACAATCAGGCGATGGCAAACAGGGAGATCATCTTCACTTCAACACATGGTTCAATCAATTCACCTGTTATTACGGATTCAATGGGAGTTGCACGGGCTATATTTTCTGATGTTGGTTTACCATCAATAGATGAACATGGAGATATCGTTCCTGCAGTGATAACCGCAATATATAATCCGTGGTCAATATCGGCCTCGATAGAAATTACTATTCGGCAACAAACATATGTTACCAATTTTTCATTTCAGGCGACAGAAGATCAGTTAACGGCAGGCAGTGGTGATTCAACTAAGATTGGATTAGTCTGTTTTACTGAAAATGGTGGTTTCCCACCGGATAGCACGGAAGTATTATTTGATTGCGATCTGGGACATGTTGAGCCAAACCCTTTATATCTGCATCACGGTTCAGGAGAGTTTTATTTTTACCCTGGATATACTGTGGGTACGGCACATTTACGACCATATATTGTATATAGTGATACGATTATTTATGGTCCTTTAATGGAGTTCAGAGTCAATGCCGGACCACCGAAAAGAATATCTGTAACTGCAGATCCCCAGCGGTTAAACACAGATCGACCGACAGAATTTTCTACGATTACAGCAACCATCAGGGATACTATGAACAATCATGTAAGCGAGGGTTATCTCGTTACATTTGCTGCGACCCTTGGCTCACTTGACCGCGTATCAGCCTCAACAGATCAAAATGGACAGGCATCAGTCCAGCTCAGACCCGGTGTCGAGTCCGGCGTTTCGGTGATTACGGCAACTGTAAACACTGAATTTGGAGAGATCACAGGTCAGACTACAGTTGATATTGAATCCGGTGTTGGTTACTCCATAGAACTTCGTGCACTTCCTGAAAATATTGGTGTTTCCGGAACAGGCGTAAATTCACAAACCTATCTGACTGCTTCTTTATTTGACTCGAATCATAATTATGTTCAGACTGCAGAATGGATCATTTTCGAGATTCTTTATGAACCATCTGTAGTGGATGGAGGCTGCCATTTTCGTAACGGAAGTAATCAGAATGACTCTGCGCAGACTTCCAATGGACGTGCTACTGTTATAATAAATGCCGGTTCTATTCCTGGCTTGAAGACCTTCAAAGCGTCTGCCTATTTTAACAATCGTCAGGATACCGTCAGTGCGATTTGCTCAAAGGTGTATGTTACCAGTGGTCCGCCGCATTTTATTAGTGTAAGTGTAAATAACGAGGGAGTTAATGCCGAAGGAGGCTGCTGGAATATTGAAGTATCTGCTCGCATATCTGACAGGTTTATGAATCCCGTTGCTGACAGCATCCCGGTTGTTTTTTCTTGTGATTCTGTTGCTCAGATTGGCGCTGGTTTTACCGGGAATGAGAACCGTCATGGTCAATCGACGCGTGGAGTAGCTATTGGACAGTTGACATATCAGAGTGAAAACACTTTTAATGAGATAACTATCGTTGCTGAGATTAATTCACCTTCCGGGATTAAAACAGGGGAGCGCAGGATTACCTTACCATTACAGCGTGGTGTTTTAACTCTTGACGTCTCACCCGGCAATTGGATGATCGACCGCGATCCTGATGCAATTTTCACCTGCCAGGCGGAGCTGCGGGATGGGCATGGTATTCAGATCAACAATGCTCCGGTTATATTTAATGCATCAAGGGGAATATTTTACTGGTTTGACTACAGACCGGGAAGAACACGTTATGTTATGTATGATTACCTTGAGCAACCGCCGGAACCGGCAATTAAATACACAGGCTGGAATCTGCCCGATCATCCGGAGCACCGTGAAGAGCCAGGGCAGGCAACGACATATTTAATGGGTGAAGAGGAGGATTTCTTCTTTGATCTGGCAACGCCTGAAATAAATCTTCAGGTAAATGCGCGTGTGGTAGGATATGATGATGTAATGGCTGATCCGGTTATCATTACTGTAACGCGACATCCATAGGTAAACTGGAGTGCTCAGGCTTGCCTGAGCAGTTCAGAGTTCATGCTTTAGCATGTTTTGACAACCTGAAGGTTGGACTCTGAACTTGCAAACTTGTAAACTTGCAAACTTGGAGCATAAAATGAAATGGCTTTTAATTCTATTACTGTCAGCGACAATATTGTTCGTGGTTTCGATTCATAACACACCCGCAGTGCCGCCGACGTATTTCCAATATCTCACCAATTTAGAGGTCACCGTAAATAATGAGATTATTTGGTTCTGGGGTCAAGATACTATGTGGGGTCCTGTTCACTCGAATGATTATCTTGGTCTCAAATATAATCCGGTATTTATGGGTCCAGTGACATGCTCAAAAAACAGATTTATCTACAATGATCCGGGGGACATTTGGTTCGAATATGAACCGGTATTCAATGTACCGCCTTATCCGTTTTATGCGTCATATCCTCATTTGGTAGAATTGTCTGATGTACAGATTAATGATGAAGATGGCAATTATATGACTCGAATCTGGATGAGGGGAGAGAATGGCATAGAAATGTACCAATATGAACTTGGTATGGAACAACCATCTTTATATGATCCGGGACATAATGCTGTCAACTGGCATGAAATTAATCCTCCAAGAGATATTATTATTTTTATTGATGGTCAGTGTGAAGTTTATGGAACGCTTCTCGGTAGATTAACGATTTACTCAACCGGTGATATGTATCTTGTTGATAACATATTGTACGATGGCTCAGATCGATATACTGCTGATTTTCAGGAAAATAATAATCCCTCAATGCTCGGTCTGGTTTCAGAACAAAACATCATTATCAAGGATAACGATGTTAATGGAAGAGGCAATGGCGATGGAGAATACGGAAGAAATGAAATAGACCATCATTCGATTGCCATAAACGGCTCGCTGATTGCGCTGGGAGAATCATTCACTTTTGAGCATCATAACGATGATTGGGAGATGTATCAAGGACCGTCTCCTGATGAAAGAGGCGGAGTATATCATAAAGGTGGTGTTGCACAATACCGACGCGGTTATTATCATCGCTCAAATCATAACGGAACAGGTTACTTCAAAAGCAGACTATATGATACCCGACTGCTAACAGACGGACCACCTGGCTTTGATCCGGACACTTACCCGGACGTATCCGGGACTTATGATGAACTCAACCTTAGACATGGACCCTATCATTTTAGGAATGTAATTGTTGATGATCTTAGAATTTGGGGTGGTGTTGAAATCATTCTGCACGGAAACGATGCGCTGCAAGTCAGGCAGTCCCTCCGGATGGAAGGCAGGGATAATCATAGGATAACCGTTCTAACAGATACTCTCGATGATGGTGGAACGCTGTACTGCAATAATGCCGATACATTTATCGAGAATGTCGATTTTTCAACGAACGCAACACTCCGACTTAACTGCGACACATTGAATATCAGCGATTGCTGGATCGGAGGCGCTGTTACAGCTTCAGGGACGATTTCCCTTAATCGTAACGTATTCGATGGAGTGGTCGAACTTAACAGTTTCCATACTGCGTCGGTCGAAAGATGCGTATTTGAAGATGGTTTGACCATCAACGGGAATCTCCACGATGGTAAGATTATTAACAACACCTTCGTCGGAAGCCGTCACACCGGTATTGAGATCAGGAGATTCCGTTCGCTGGAGATTGCAAATAATATCATCGCATTCAATCGTTTGGGAATCGAAAACGGATTTTATGAAGCACCTGTAATGCATCACAACGATGTGTTTGAAAACTGGGGAGGAGACTATCTTGAGTGCGAAGCAGGTGAAGGATCGATCTCCGCTGATCCTCTATTTGTTGATGCAGCGAACAATGACTACCGTTTAAGCTGGGGATCACCTTGTATCGATGCTGGTGATCCGGAAAGTCCACACGATCCCGATGGATCGCGAGCGGATATGGGAGCATTTATCTATGATCACGCACATTCGGTGGATGATAATCAAACGGAAATGCCTTCTCTGTTTTCAGTGACTGCTTATCCGAATCCGTTTAATTCGAAGACATTGCTCAAAGTAAAAACAGGTGTAAATTGTTTAGCTTATCTCAATGTCTATGATCTGACCGGAAGAGAGATCATCAGAGAAGTTAAAATGGTTGAGCATGGAGCGAACAGTTTTACTATTAACAGCCGAACACTCAGTTCAGCAGGCGTTTATCTTGCGCAGGTGATGATTGCGGGTGAAAAACAGACGGTGAAGCTGCTTTATCTGCCATAGTCAGTGTGGGGGAGCGCCGACATTCCTGTCGGCGACAATCCCGCTTATGCGGGATTGAACATGAATAGCCACCGGCGTAGCCGGTGGATGTGATACGTATTATTAAAAGCAACCCTGAAGGGGTTGAACAAATAAATATTCGGGCTTGTTACTTGCTACTTGCAAACTTGTAAACTTGTAAACTTGGAGCATAAAATGAAATGGCTATTAATTCTTTTACTGTCAGCGACAATACTGTTTGTGGTCTCAATCAGCAACACCCCAGCCGTGCCTCCGACGCGTTATATGTATCTGACTGATCGTGAGACAACCAGATACAATGAGATCATCTGGTTCTGGACTTACGACTCTCTCTACGGCGCTGTTAGATCGAACGATTATATCGGTCTCAAATACAGTCCACATTTCTTCGGACCGGTTATAACTTCTCAAGATAGATTTCTCTATTTCGATCCTCAGAATATTCACTTTGAATACGAACCGGTTTTCAACGCGCCGCCTTTCTTTTTTCCCCGTAGGATACCAGAATTATATGACAGCGCTGATGTTAGAATTGAGAGTGATGATTACAGCCTGATGACACGGGTAGCTTTAAAAGCTGAGGATGGAATAGAGATTCATCAATATCAACTCGGTATGCCTTCACCTGATCCCGGTGAGGAAGATAACCTGATAGAGGAATTGGAACCGCCTGATAGTTCAATAATCTACATTGATGGTCAATGCGAAGTATATGGTATATTAGCAGGTAGATTAACGATCTCTTCAACTCGTGATATGTATTTAATTGATAACATAATATACGATGGCGCCGATCCTTTTTCCGCTGATTTTAATGAAGATGAAATGGAGCATATACTTGGACTCGTTTCAGAGCAAAACATCATCATTAAAGACACCTATTGTAATGGAAGAAACAACGGATTCGGTCAATATGGACCAAATCAAATTGACAACCATTCAATTGCTATTAACGGTTCGTTGCTTGCATTAAATGAATCGTTCACCTTTGAACATCAAAATGACGACTGGGAGTTATACCAGGGACCATCTCCTGACGAAAGAGGTATCATCCATTTAAAAGGCAGTCTTTTACAGGTTCGAAGAGGATATCTTCATAGATCAAACCATGGTGGTACAGGATATGGGAATCACTACCGTTTTGATGAACGTTTAAATGAGCAGACGCCACCAGGGTTGAATGTAAATCCGGGCAATGAATACTATGGCAGGTACGACAGTCTGAATATTCCATCCGGTAATAGTATGTTTTTTGATTTAAATGTTGGTAAACTAACAATACAACCCGGAGCCGAGATCGGTTTATGGGGGGACGATGCCTTAACCGTCAGGGATTCACTTTTTGTATTGGGTACAGAAGATGAACCGGTGTTTTTCTATGCTTTTTCCGATTCTTCAATGATCAACCTATGGGATTATACGCCTTATGTTAATATTCAGCATGCTCAGTTTGACTCAACTGTATATATCAGATTTTACGGTGACAATACTAATATTGAGAATTGTAAGTTTAATGGACGAGTAACCGCAGCCGGTGATGTGAGATTCGTAAACAACACTTTTTCATCAGTCACTGATTTTGAAAGATGCCGTAATGTACTTGTCGAAAAATGTCTCATCAAGGATGGATTAAAATTCAAAGAATATGTTGATAGCTGTCGAATAGTTAATAACACCATTGTCGGCAGTCATGACCGCGCCGGGCTTGAGATCAGGTATTTCGGTTCGTTTGAGGCGGTTAACAACATCATTGCCTATAACGAGAAAGGAATCTGGCGGAGAGCGGGAAATTATGAACCTGTATTAAGATATAACGATGTATTCGGCAGTTGGCGCGGAGAAGACTGGGTGTATTGCGAACCGGGTGAAGGCTCGATCTCCGCCGATCCGTTGTTCGTCGATACTGATAATAGTGATTTCCATTTAAGTGAGGAATCTCCTTGTATCGATACCGGTGATCCGGACAGCCCTCGCGATCCTGATGGAACAAGAGCGGATATGGGAGCATTCTACTTCGATCAACCGAATTCAGTGAATGATGTTCAAGAATCATTACCATCCGCATTTAATGTTAGTATTTATCCGAATCCGTTTAATTCCAGAACATTACTGAAAGTAAAAACTGATGTTATTGGCTTAGCATATCTCAAAGTGTATGACATTACTGGCAGGGAAGTCATCAACGATGTGAAAGCAGTTGCGAATGGGGAGAGCAGTTTTACAATTAACAGCCGAACTCTCGGTTCAGCAGGAGTTTATATAGCTCAGGTGATGATTGCTGGTGAGAAGCAGACGGTGAAATTAGTCTATTTGCAGTAGGATAAACATTCTTGTTTGTCAATTAGAATCAATTCAATATTTTGACAAGAAGAATACTTGTCCTACTGAAGTGCTGGAGCAGTTTAGAGTTCACTCTTTAGAGTGTTACAACAGCCTGAAGGCTGGACTCTGAACTTTATTCGGAGCGCTCAAGCTTGCTTGAGCCTTTATCACAGACTAAGCAAGCTTTGTTACTCCATAGAATTTGAGTGGTGCAGGATGTTCTCATCCTGCACAGTTGCGGGTTTTAACATCATTTAATCACGTATTTCTAATAATTTATTTCATACCCATTTTACACATCATTCTCTACTTTAATAGTAGAAATCACAAGAAAATAAAAAAAAATAAGAAAATCCTTGACATTTAAATTTCATTGTATTACTTTTGCGTGAAACAAAGTGACTCAAATTAACTCATTTGAACACATTATTGAGTACAGGACATGCTTTGAGCGATATTTTATACAACTTCCATGGTAAACACGACTTTAATCGTGATTCCAAGGGGCGAATTCAACTGCCTTCGGAGATGCGTGAACTAATGGTTTTTGGCGATAACCCGCGTAGATTAACCATGACGGAAGGAATTTATGGTTGCATAAGCGCTTATATGCCAAAGTCATACGATTATTATAACTTGCGAATTCGCGATATGGAAATGGATAAAGATGAAAAAATGCTGCAATCGCGCAGACTTGCAGCCGTTACTTTTGATTGCAGAATTGACGTCAATTGGCGAGTGAAACTGCCTGAGGAATTGGTTGCTTATGCTCAGATTGAAAAGGAAGTTAAAATACTGGGAAATCTTGATGCTATAGAGATCTGGAATCCATCGATCTTTGAAGAGGTTTTGAAAGGTAAGAAGAAGATCGAGGTTAGTAAAGACAGAGAAGGTTATTATGAGTTTATTAGGGATGTGTTTGTTGTTTGATTGATACTTAACCACCTATGGTTTTTTCAAAAAATAGACATGATTTTACATCAGCCGGTACTCAGTTCAGTTGTCGTAAAATATCTGCTAAGCGACGGTCGCAAGACCTTTATTGATTGTACGCTTGGTGGCGGAGGTCATACTATAGCACTGCTTCAGGCTGCTGAATACCCAATTCATATATATGGTATTGATATGGATAATGAAGCATTAAAACATGCAAAAGAAAGATTAACGGCATATAGCTGTATTACTTATATACAAGGTAATTTTGCCAATCTGGACTATTTAATGGCAAAACATGGAATTGATGAAGTTGATGGAATAATATCAGATTTTGGACAATCTTATGATCAGATTGAGGATAGTCAGCGTGGATTTGCATTTAAGTATGATGGCCCGCTTGATATGCGCTATAACGCTCAAGAAGGTCCTACGGCAGCAGATATAATTAATGAATACACAAAGCAGGAACTTACCAGTTTAATTTACCGCAACAGTCAAGAGAGGCAGGCATCTAAGATAGCTGCTGCAATCGTCAAAGAACGCCCTCTTTACACAACCGGTCAGCTTGCTGACCTGATTAGACGCTCTTCACACCGCTCATTTGTCGAAAAAACCCTTGCGCGAGTATTTATGGCTTTACGTGTTGAAGTTAATAGTGAGCTTAAGGCAATAGACAAGTTGCTCCCAATATCGCTTAGACTCTTAAAATCAGGTGGTAGAGCGGTGTTTATCAGTTACGATTCAAATCAGGATTCACGGGTAAAGAATTTCCTTAAAATGAAATCCAGAGAATGTGAATGCCCTCCGAGATTGCCTGTCTGCGTCTGTGGACTGAAACCTGAATTGAAGATACTTACTCGTCGTGTGGTTAAACCTGATTTATTTGAAATAAAAGAAAATCCTCGTTCAAGCAGCGCCCGTTTAAGGGCTGCAGAAAAAATTCCACTGAACAATGGTTAACAAATCAAAAAGTTTTGCAAGAAAGCAGTCTTCGGTAAGAAAGTCCTCAAATAGAACACAACCGAAAGTTAGGTTGTTTCTTGGGATTATCTTTGCGTTGCTTTTTCTTGGAATTACCAGAATCTGGCTGGGAAACCTGCATGAGCGTACAGCCAGTAAAATATTAGCGCTCGAAAAAGAGCACAGAAACCTTACCGCTGAGAACGGCATCATTAGATCTGAACTGTTAAATCTTTCACAGTACACCCGGATTGAAGACATTGCACATAGAAAACTCAAAATGGTTGCTCCGCGAACTCCACCCGATACGGTATGGTGTCCTGAGGTTCGTCAAAGTGTTATGATGAGTTCTCTGGTCTTTTTTACCGATCTGCAGAATGGTGATTAAATACTGTAATAGGCCGAAAAGTGAAACGGACTTACCAAAAGGACGTCTCACATTTATTGTAGTTTCTGTGATGATCGCCTGCTCATGCTTATTTGGTAGGTTGTTCTACCTGCAGGTTATCATGAAGAAAGAATACAGCGAGAGAGCAGCCAGCCAATATCGCGAAAAGGTCACAATTGAACCGTATCGGGGAACTATCTACGATAGAAATGGACGCCCCTTAACCGATAACGTTAACGACTATTTTTCTGTAAGTATTAATCCATATAACGTAACAAAACCTAAACAACTTGCCACTGATCTATCCAAAGTGATCGGTGGATCGGTTGAAGGTTATTTGAAAAAACTAAAACGCAGCAGCCAAAACGTTGTACTGGCTCGGAGGCTGAATGATAACCAGGTCCAGGCGTTGAACAAGTTGGGCTGGAATCTGGATGTAAATCAGGAGATTCACAGGCGTTATCCTCATGGTAAGGTTGCAGGGCAGCTCATTGGTTTTACAGATATTGATAATAATGGAATAAGTGGACTTGAGTTGGCATATAATGAACTGCTGATGGGTGAACCAGGTTGGATGGTTGTACAGCGTGATGTGCAGGGAAATCAGCATTTTGATGAAAGCTTCCCGCATAAACCTCATCACGATGGCGGTAATCTTATCCTTACACTTGATATGTCGATTCAGCTTATCCTTGAAGAAGAACTTTCCAAGGGATTGAATCTTTACAATGGTAAAAGCGGAACCGGAATAATTGTTGATCCCTGGACGGGAGAAATTATCGCTTTAGCTTCACAACCGGGCTTTGATCCTAATAATCCGGGTGATTACACTCAAAGCCGTGAGAAAAATACACTAATAACTGATTTATATGAACCCGGCAGTACTTTTAAATTGATTGCCGCAACACTTCTATTAGAAGACTATAACGTAAGTCCTGATAAAATGGTTGATTGTGGTAACGGACACATCACGATTCATGGTAAAACGATACATGATTCTCATGGATTTGGATGGTTGACTTTTCAGGATGTTGTTGCTAAATCATCGAATGTAGGTATGATTAAACTTACTTCTGGTGTAGATCATAAGCTTTTGTATGATAAAATAAAAAAATACGGTTTTCTTGAAGAATCGGGTATAGAACTTTCAGGTGAAGCCGGTGGCAGTCTGCCTGAAATTAAGGACTGGTCAGGTTTGACAAGACCTAATGTTGTTATTGGACATGGAATTTCGGTAACAGGTTTGCAAATGTGTATGGCGTATTGCGCAGTTGCTAATGGCGGTCTCTTGATGAAACCTACTCTTATAAAGGAGATGAGGTATAAAGACGGCAGGATAGTAAAGAACAGCGCTCAGAAAGTTCGAAAGGTTATGTCAGCAGAAACTGCAAAAACACTGCAAACATTCTTGAGAAGAGCGGTTACAAACGGAACAGGAAAACGTGCAAGTATAGAAGATATGCCTACTTCCGGCAAAACCGGAACAGCACAGATCGTGAATCTTAAAACCGGAGGTTATTACAGTAATCGCTTTATATCCAGTTTTTGTGCGTACTTTCCATCTGATTTTCCGCGCTATATCGTCATGATTATTGTTAATAACCCTGTAGGACCTAATGGCGAACATACGGGAGGCAGTGTTTGCGCTCCTGTATTTCGTAACATAACAGAACGTATCCTGGGTTTGAAACCGGAATTGTGGGCGCTAAACGGAAGTGATGGTAACGAAGATAAAGAATCTCATATTGTTGTTCCGGATCTTTGTTCAAAGAATTTCAAAGATGCCTCAGGTATGCTGAAACAACTTGGATTGAAGGTAACAGGCCATGGGAACGGAATTATCTATGATCAAATTCCGGAACCTGGCACGATTGTTTCTAAAGGTGATCTCATTGAATTAACGCTTGGCCCTGAAGAACGATTTAAGGGTGGTTATGGATTGATGCCTGTGTTAACCGGTCTCTCCTTACGCGATGCTGTCAGAAAAGCTACAGAATCAGGTCTGATGGTCAGGATTGAAGGCTCAGGAAAAGTGATTAAACAATCACCAAGATCGGGTTCAAAGGTGACGGTCGGTGGAATTTGCACCATAACGGCGGCAGGTTAAATCTGTGAAGATAAACATCCGGAAGACTATTAAAGACAGTAAAATAATTGAAGCTTATGGAACTATTCCTAAGGATGTTAAAGGTATTACTCAGGATTCGAGGCTTATTAAAAGCGGATATATATTTATTGCTCGTTCTGGTGGTAAGTCAAACGGTTTGAATTATATAAATCATGCTGTCATACAAGGCGCTTCTCTGGTAATTACCGATCAGAAATTGCCTGCTGATATTCCTCTTCCCGCGATGCGTGTCGAGGATCTTCATACGGTGATTGTAAAAATTACGCAAGCTATTTATAACGATCCCACTGCTAGGTTAAAACTTATTGGAATCACTGGAACCAATGGTAAATCAACCACTGTGCATTTATTGAAATCAATATTTGAGAACGCTTCTGAAAAATGCGGAATGTTAAGCACTTTGAAGTATGACACAACCGTAAGAAATATTCCGGCAAATCTCACAACGCCGGATGTTGATTTACTCGGTTCGATACTTGGTGAAATGGCTGATGCTGACTGTAAATGGGCAGTTATGGAAGTATCATCTCATGCGTTGTCTCAAGGAAGAACGGACGGTTTGAAGTTTGCTGCGGCAGGTTTTTCAAATCTCACGCAGGAGCATCTCGATTATCATAAGAACCTTGAAGAATATGCTGCAGTTAAAAGCAGGCTTTTTGCCGGATTGAACGAAAATAGTTATGCTGTGATAAATATTGATGATCCCTGGGGAAAAATAATGTTCGATGCCTGCAAAGGTAAAATCTTAACCTACTGCAGTAGCGACAATAAAAGTGATGTTGGCGTAACAGTTTTAAAGCATTCATTAAAAGGTGGTTATTACCATTTGGATTTCTCTGATAATATTGTTGAAATCAGTGGTAGTCATGAAAAAACATTAGATATATATACACCTTTAATAGGCGAATATCATGGTGAAAATATAGCGCTTGCTGCTGGTATTGCTTTATGTATGGGGATAAAAACGGTTAATATTAAGGCAGGAATCGAGAATTTGAAATCCGTACCCGGCAGGATGGAAAAGGTTGATAAGGGTCAACCTTTTAGCGTGTTTGTGGACTATTCACATACACCGGATGCACTTAAAAACGCGCTTGTTTCCTTAAGGAAACTGAGTACAAAGAAGCTGATCGTTGTCTTTGGCTGCGGTGGTGACAGAGATAAGGGAAAGCGTCCGGCAATGGGTATGATTGCCAGTGAGATAGCAGATCAGGTGATAATCACCAATGACAATCCTCGCACAGAAAAAGCAGGAACTATCGCTGAAGAGATCATGTCAGGTATCAGCCGTAAAGGAAGACGAAGCTCTTCGGTGGAGTTGGATAGAAGATCGGCTATACGCTTAGCGTTGAAAGATGCTGTAAATGGTGATATTGTGCTTATTTCAGGAAAAGGGCATGAGACATACCAGGAAGTGGATGGTGTACGTCATAATTTTGATGATCGTCAGGTTGCTGCTCAGGAATTGGAAAAACTTGGTTGGGATGCAGAAAAGACTCGCGGGGAGAGTAACTGATGTTTTATCACCTGTTATATCCTCTGCGAGATTTAATATCAGGTTTTAATGTATTCCGTTATATCACCTTCAGAGCGGGTGCAGCGGCAGTTACAGCTTTGGTTATCAGCTTCATTGTAGGACCACTGATAATTAAAAAAATGCAAAAGAAAGGAATAACGGAAGAAATTCGCTCGGATGGTCCATCTACTCATCAATCCAAAGTAGGTACACCGACAATGGGAGGATTGATCATCCTGCCGGCTATTTTGTTGGGAACTCTGCTTTTTGCAAGACTTGATCATCCTCAAGTATGGGTTTTGATTATAGCAACCGCCTGGATGGGTTGTGTAGGATTTCTTGATGACTGGTTAAAAAATCATAAAGATAAAAAGGGACTTATACCAAGATACAAACTGACCGGACAAATTTTACTTGGAGTATTGATTGGTTCGGTACTCTATTTTTTCCCGGACATATTTTCAACTCAGTTTGCTGATTGTAAAACAGCGTCAACACTGCCGTTTTTTAAGAATAAATTTCTTGAATTTGCTCCGTTTGGGCTTTGGCCTATTTATATAATTATGGTTGTAATTGTACTAACCGGTACTTCGAACGGCGTCAACCTTACCGATGGTCAGGATGGTTTAGCAATTGGTGTTGTAGGTATTATGGCTGTAGGATTTGCTATTCTTGCCTACATTAGTGGTCATGCTGTTTTCTCAGGCTATTTAAATATATTTTTTCTGCCGGGTTCCGGGGAAATTGCAGTCTATTGCGCGGCTATCATTGGCGCAGCATTGGGATTTCTATGGTTTAATGCATATCCGGCTCAGATATTTATGGGTGATACAGGCGCTCTGGCGCTTGGCGCCGGACTTGGCGCTTGTGCAATTCTTATCAAAAAAGAGCTATTCCTTCTGATGCTCGGAGGCGTGCTTGTAGTTGAAGCATTATCTGTAATAATTCAACGATATTACTTCAAATATACGAGAAAACGCTTTGGTGAAGGTCGTCGGTTTTTCCGTATGGCTCCGATCCATCATCATTTTGAGTTGCTGGGATGGCCTGAGTCGAGGGTTGTTGTCAGGATATGGATCGTTGGTATTCTGCTGCTTTTTCTAACGATGACTTCATTTAAGGTAAGATAGTGAATAATCAACGCGCTCACGTAATTGGCTTGGGAATAAGCGGACTCGCAGCGGCGAGATTGCTGCTTAACAAAGGCTGGTCGGTAATTGCAAGTGACTCAAAGCAAAATGAAGAGTTGCTGGAGTCGATTGAGATGCTATCCAATGCAGGAGCAGTTGTTTTTACGGGTAGTCACGAAGAAGCGCTGAAATACGATGTGGATTTAGCTGTAATTAGTCCGGGTATTCGTCTTGATACACCTGTAATTAGGGAGTTGGTGGTCAAAAATGTAAGAGTTATAAGTGAACTTGAAATAGGGTGGATGTTTTCCAAGGGAATGATTGCAGCGATAACCGGAAGCAATGGAAAGACAACCACAACAGCGTTACTCGGAGCAATATTCAAAGCTGCACAGGAGGATGCCTTTACTTGTGGTAATATTGGACTTCCACTCTCGGCAGTAGCTGAATTGACAAATGAAAAATCGTTGATCTCGCTTGAAGTCTCAAGTTTTCAGCTTATGACTATTGATAAATTTAGACCTAAGATTGCCGTATTGCTGAACCTGACGCCTGATCATCTGGATTGGCATGGAAACTTCAGTGAATATGTAAAAGCAAAAGCGAGGGTGTGGTTAAATCAGGACAGTAGTGATTTCTTAGTGTATAACTATGATGATATTGAAATAAGCAGACTGGTTACCCGCTCTAATTCCGGCTCGTTTCCATTTTCTTCAAAGGTTGAACTGGAGAAAGGAGCGTTTTTGCAGGATGGGGAGATGGTTTTCAGGCTGTCTGCAAACGATGAACTAAAAATTCCAAGATCGAATCTTAAACTGTTAGGAAGGCATAATACAGAAAACGCTCTTGCTGCTATCTCAGCGGCATTATTAATGGGAGTCAATTACACCGATGTAAAATTTGGTGTTCGTAGTTTTTCACCGGTTCCTCACAGATTAGAGTCAATTGATGTCATTAACGGAGTTACCTGGATAAACGATTCAAAGGCAACAAATGTCGAAGCAGGAATGGCAGCCCTTGAGGCGATGGATAAACCGGTAATTCTCATAGCAGGTGGAAGAGCAAAGGGTGGTGATTTCAGGAAATTCAGAACGGCTGATTTGAAAATAATCAAAAAGATGATATTAATTGGTGAAGCTGCGGATCAGATAGAAAGAAACTTATCTGATGTTGTGAGCATAATTCGGGCAAATGATATGTCAGATGCTGTTATTAAAGCCCAAGAGCTTGCAGTTCCTGGTGATACAGCGCTTTTATCACCGCTTTGCGCAAGTTTTGACAGCTATAATAACTTTGAAGAAAGAGGTGACGATTTTAGGAATTTAGTAAAAAATATCACAGGTGATAGGGGTAACAGGAATGAATAATTATTATCGACCCGACCAGAGAGTGCCTGTTTCCAGATCGTTCAGTTTCCCGCAGCATGTTGGTGACTATTGGTTATTAGGAGCAGCAGCATTGCTGACTGCCTTGGGATTAGTGATGATTTACAGTAGCAGCACCTTTGTTGCTGCACAGCAGAATAAAATGGATTGGTTCTTTCTATTCAGACAACTAAAGCACACAGTTTTTGCTTTAATTGCTCTTTATATGGGCGCTAAAATGGATGTTTCTGTTTACCGTAAATGGATTAAAGTACTGTTGCTTGGCACGGTAATACTCATGCTTCTTCAGCTCACGACGCCACTCGGACCCGTGATCGGTGGTACCAAACGCTGGCTTAATCTCGGATTTACCAAAATTCAGACCTCCGAAGCAGCGCGCTGTCTGATTGTAATCTATCTTGCGAAAGTATTAACCGATGAACCGGATATTTTAAATAAAATAGATAAACGATTGCTGAAACACTTGGCAATAATTGCTGTTCCAATGTTTCTAACGATGTTGCAGCCTGACTTATCAGGATCGCTGATGATGGCGTCAACAGCAGGATTGGTTTTGTTTCTTGGTGGTATGAAGTTAGTTCATATTATTGGAATGCTGATAGCTTGTGCAATACCTGCATCACTTGCATTACTAAGAAATGCTTATCAGCGAGAAAGAATATTTAGTTTCATACAACGTTTTACTGAAGGTGGTGGTGGAATAGGGGGAGATAATTATCAAACCTTCCAATCTTTAATAGGTTTTGGCAGAGGTGGTTTATTTGGCGTTGGGCTTGGACAGGGTAAACAGAAGATGCTGTTCCTACCCGAACCTCATACGGATTTCATTTTCTCAATTATTGGTGAAGAACTGGGTTTAATAAGAACAGTTATCGTAGTTGCATTGTTTTTGTTCCTCGCAATAAGGGCTTTTAAGGTTGTACGAGCGCAAAACGACCGTTTTAAATATTTATTGGGCGCTGGTTTAACCGGCTCGATTATAATGTATGCCATGATAAATATGTACGTTGCAACTGGCTTGCTGCCGGTGACAGGGCTTCCTTTACCGTTTATTTCATCAGGAGGCACCAGTCTTGTTGTTTCGCTTTGGAGTATTGGAGTCCTGTGGAACATTTCGCGCAGTACGGGAAAAGGTGTCAAATAATCCAAAGATAAGCCTGCGGATTGCTGTCAGTGGAGGCGGCACTGGAGGTCACACTATACCTGCTCTTTTAATATCGAATAGAATCAAAGAGTTAAAACCTGAGACAGAAATAATCTACATCGGCGCCAGAGACAGTATAGAAGAACGAATGTCACTGGAGAACGGTTACAAATTCTGTCCGGTCTGGATATCGTTTCTTAAGCGTGATTCATTAATTCCTAATCTAATTTTACCGCTTAAGTGC
>JAIPJL010000018.1 GCA_021734165.1 bacterium
TGATTGTGTCGCTGGTTCAGAATCCTGACCGCTTGAATGTCTGGCAGCTTGACGCGCGTAAAGAGTGGTTCCAGGTTACACCCACCGCAGGCGTCATCGAGCCTGACGAGCATGAGGGCTTTGCGTTAACACTTGACGCTACCGGACTTCCTGTTGATAATGATTTTTGCGGTGAAGTTGTCTTTATGCACGATGGTATTGGTCAAGAAACTGCCCTTGATGTGACGTTAAGCGTCCAGGAAGGCAGAGTACAAACAACCCGTGATATTGATCTTCATATCGGCTGGAACACGATTTCAACCAATCTTCAGCCAAACGATAATGAAAATATCGAAGGATTGGTTGACAGTATAGTAACGACCGGCGCAATGATTATGATGAAGAACACCAACGGTGATTTCTATCGTCCTGCTTACGACTTCAACAACATTCAAGCCTGGAACTCTTGGGATGGTTTCCAGATGCTGATGGCTGAGGCTGCCACATTAACGATTGCCGGCGAATCGGTACTTAAAGAAGACCCGATTGATTTAACCGAAGGCTGGCAGTTGGTTAGTTACTATCCGCGTTATGAGATAGAAGCTACAGTTGCCTTAACCACCATTTATGACCATCTGATCATCGCTAAGGACGGTTCCGGTAACTTCTATCTACCAGAGTGGGACGATTTCAGCAACATGGGTAATATGTGTGAAGATCAGGGTTATTTCATAAAGGTTGACGCCGATTGCAGGCTTGTTTACGTTCCGGAGGAGGAAGAGGAACGCAATGCTTCTATGATTCACAGCAAATCTGTTTATGATAAACTCGGGCAACTCCCTGTTCACGCTGTGACAGGTGAGAACATGAGTTTGCTTGTAACAACTGACGCAAGCTTAGAAGGTGATGTTGGGGTATATGCAGGGGGTGAGTTGGTAGGTTCAGGCGTCATTCAAAACGGAGTCTGTGGAATAGCAATCTGGGGTGATGATCAGTCAACAGAAACAATAGATGGCGCAATCTCCGGTGATGCTTTGGAAGTTAAACTGTTAACTGACAGTGGACTTCAGAATGCATCCTATACGGTTCTTAGTGGCAAGCTGACTTACGAGACCGACGGACTGGCGATTATTCGTCTTAACAGTACTTCAGAAATACCACTGGAATTTGGTATAGTATCCGCTTATCCAAATCCTTTCAACTCCCAGATGCGAGTGTCATACAGCTTGTTAGAGACAGGACTTGTTGACCTTGCTGCTTATGACGTATCCGGACGTCGCGTCGCAGAGCTGACATCCGGCAGACAGGTTTCCGGCGCTCACACTGTCATGTTTGATGGCAAGGATATGCCGAGCGGCGTTTACATGCTGCGCTTGCAGGCTTGTGGACAAAGTTCGATGATGAAGGTTATGCTGGTGAAATAGGTGTGTAAGTGTGAAAGTAAATCCCCCTGCAGGCGCGGGGGGATTTTAGTGTAGGCTTCCCTGCCTGCGGTGGAACGCCGACATTCTTCATAGGAAAAATATGGCTTTGTAATTGTTTTAATCCGTAGAATAGTTGACTTATGACATAAAATGTTGTATATTGCCGCCAAGTGTATGTAAAATTTGCGTCACATCGTCACACAATCGACGGAAAGGTTTACCAGGTAAGGGTTAGAAGGTGTGACGGAAATGTGACGGAAATGTGACGGAAAATCTAACCACAGAGACACGGAGACACAGAGATACATAGAATATAAACAGGAATCTCTGTGCCTTTGTGCCTTCGTGGTTAGTTTGCTTATTGAATCAATACCATTTTCACGTCGTTGCTGACAGATCCAGCCTGAAGTCTGCATATATACACTCCCGAAGGTACGTCATCAGCAGTCCAGCTCACCGTATGCTCACCTGCTTCAGTTTGTCCCTTGTGCAGCAAAGCGATCTGACGTCCCGTCAAGTCGAAAACGTTCACCGAAATATCTGCCGCTGCCAAGAGCTTGTAACGGATAGTGGTGGTCGAGTTGAAAGGATTGGGGTAACAACCAAGGATACAAAAATCACTCGGCGCTGTAACTCCATCATTATATTCAGGTAAGGGCATACCGTTAAGCTCCGCCATCAGATAATTTATTTTCCAACGCTGGGCTATTACTTCACCCTTGCGGGCGTCACGCACAGCCTCGCTCTGTTCATCATTATAGTCGTTAAGCTGTGCCATTTCAGCATAAGCCAAATCAATCGCATAGTAAAGGCTGTCCGAATGATCATCTATGTCAGCAAGCACATCTTCGTAATTATTGATGGCTTCGTCATAACGCTCAAGCTCTACAAGACAAAGATTAGCAAGTCTGTCAGAGTAAACACCCAGAGCACCATTATAATTGCCTGCTATACCTGCGAAATACCTTTGCAGAGTCGTTAGTTCGACATTGGAACGTAAACCGCTGTCGTGTACATGCTTCAATGTCGATAGTGCGGTACCAGTCTCAGGGTAGTTACGGATTATCGAGCAGAAATCATCGTAAGCATCTGCAACCTGCCCGGAATCAAGCTTCTGGATGGCGAGCATGAACATCTCATGAGCAGCAAGCTCTTCTTCATATCCGCAGGTATAGTTGGGCAGCAAATCCGGATTGGAGTAATCTACAATTGTGTTCCCGTAGAAATCTTCCGACCCAAGCGTTAATGGGGTTGACCAGTAATTGTACCTTGCATAGAAATTATATCCGATGCTGAAATTCCAGCTTGAAATAAGGTAATCACCAGAAGCGCCGTTGTTGTTCATTATGTCGTTATGACCTTTGTCGATGACGAACAGGGAAGGCGACTTCTGAATAAACTCAGCCCAGGTTGAATCAGCGCGCGGAGTATGACTGAAAGTGTTGTTGTCCTCAGTGCGGTTGGCATGGGGATCTAACAAGCTGCCGGTGGACATGACCGGACCGCTGCCGGCAAAAGCTCGGACACTGGAGTAAACATTATCATGTATATAGTTGTCTCGCAGGTGCGGAGCGCTGTTGTAGCAGTATATCGCTGCGCCGTAAATATCGCAGTCGTTTTCGTAGATATTACATTCCTCGATGTCAGGCAAACTGTTGTATAAATAGATTGCTGCGCCGTCGTTGCTTTTGAATTCGCAATCTTCAATTGTCATACCCACAAGACAATCGTACATCTCGACAGCGTTGTAATTGGCATCCTCGAAAGTACAACTTTCTAATGTGCCGGTGCAGTTGTCGAACATTACCGCCGTGTCATAACCCTTGAAGGTGCAATTGATAAGGTTGACTTCAGCGTCCTCGGCTGAGATTGCGATGTGGTCGCCTGTGCCGTCGGTGGCGCCTGCGAACGTCCAATTCTCAAAAGTTATTTCGTCGCAGTCTTCAACAATTATTCTGCCGTTTCCAACCCAACATGTTGGCGGCATGGGAATATTAACCTGCCATCCATCCCAAATAATTGAAAAATGATCATCTGCATCACCGTTAGGCTTGAACACTATATTTTCACCTATTTCGAAATCATGTTCCCAAGCGCCCACACCGCATCGGTAATATAAATCAGCGTCTTCATTAAACTCTACAACAGTATTGTCAAGGATATAGAAATCCCGATCTGACCAGACAGTTACATCATCGGTAACGATAACCCGATCACGCCAATAATGCGCGCCAGCCGATAAAGTACCTTCATAAACCTGCGCGTAAAGACCATCATGGCGGGGTCCGTTCCCTAATTGGGACCATTCTACATTCAATAATGAGTTCTCCGTATCAGTGTCTTCAAACTCATAAGCATAAATGAACATTTCTGTTAGGTCTTCATCAAATGAGCGTATGCAGATTTCCAGATCACCATCAGCATCAAGATCAGTTATTGCCGGACAGCATTCTTCGGTATTGGTCGCTTCATCAATTTCAAGGATAAAATCGGAATTTTCACCAGTGGGTAAATATGCAACTGCATTGTGATCATTATCCGCATTTGAAACTATAAGTCTCATTTCGTCAAAATCATGAGTTCCAATTCTTGCTAATGTTGGGAAATTAGAAAGAAATCCTTGTGGTATATCTCTAGGCCAATTATTTCCATTCGCACCTTCGACTAACTCATTAGTTGATTTCCTCCAGTATAGACCTGATTGTGTGGGTACGCCTATTGTAATGTTCCCATCATTCAAATGATCACCTACTGCTAACTCATCAGACGTAAAAGCATTATGATCAAATCCATCCTCAGGGTTATCCCCATCAGCGTACCAAATTTCATCTAGTTGTCCTTCATAGTTGTAAATAGCAATGTAACTATTTGGCTCTCCGTTAGAATTATCTTTGTGAGTAACTGCCACTAATTCTCCCTCATTATAAAAGTCAACTAAAATCGGACTGAGTCCACTTATTGGACCATTTCCATCAGGGTCTCGTTCCCAAATCAGTTCAAGGTAATCTCGTTCTTCAAATTCATCAATTTGTATAAATGACCAACACTTGATTACGAAACCATTGTGAGCTACTATTTCCTTTTTTCCGTCGAGATTCATATCTCCGATAGCTGCGAAAACATTATTAATACCTGCTTCCGCCAATTGATCCATATCACTATCAATTAAAATGAACTCTTCGTCCTGAAGCCTAAAACAATTCAGATACCATCTGGTACTGGTAGGATTAGTGCGAAAATGTGAACCGCCATAAATGATAATCTCATTTTCACCATCCTCATCATTCGCGTCAGGGTCGCTTCCACGAATATCTGCGAGTACAGGTATTCCAGCACCATGAAATTGATCTGAGCTTGCGATATGTTCACCTTCACCATCAAAAAGAAACAGCATTCCAAAATGATCATCGAATGGAGCGTTATTTTCAAAACGATAACCACATAATACTATCCCTAATCCGTCATCAACTCCATTTACAACGCCAACTGCAGGACTATACCTGTAATGATAATCTTCATCTGGTATACCGACAGGGAAATTATCCCTTAATTCTCCATCATTCTCGAAAACCCATAATTGAGTTTCGTCACAAATGATGAATTCCTTCGGTCCTCCGTTGTTTTCAAGATCAACGACGACAGGTCCACACCAGCACTCAGTTAGAGCTGGTGTGTTCCATACTCCCACAATTGTGAAATCAACTAATAGTTCTTGCGCATTCCCAGCTTTCGAAATAGCTAAGGATAATAGAAAAACGAGAATCGCAATTGTAAAACTCATTCTGTGGTACATAGTTACACCTCATTTTAGTTTTGTTACTTTCGTTAACTGAAAATTTTGAGAAGATGAACGAAGCTTAAGAATGTAAACTCCGGATGGAAGGTTCATTAAACAATTATTTTCCATAAGAGAAAGTCTGTACAATCCCGGAGGTTTATCTTTCATGTCGTAGTTCAATAACAATCTACCTTCTAAATTATAAAGCGTAATATTAACATATTCAGAAAGGGGAAGATTGATTTGCATATTCAGTGAATTATTGAACGGGTTAGGATAGACTGATTCTAATAATGGCGAGTATAATAATAATCCATCATCCACATTTGGAACATTATTAGGTTCAACGTTTTTCTGAATCATTTTAATTACTGCATCCTCTGGTTGGTTGAAATAATGAATATAAAACAGATATAATATATTACCGCTCCTCAGAAATTGCGGAGAGGAGCTATAACGAGATTGCCAAGGCGCTATCAATTCGAGGCTGTCAGAAATGTCTCCCGTGGTGTCCACAGAGGTGTAATAATAGTATGAAATATCCAAACTATCCGGACTAATCTTACCATATACATAGATTCTGTCTTGCCAGTAATGTAAGTTTATCGAACCACCTGCAGAGTAATGATATAGTACCGGAGTGTTAAATTCTGCCTCAGTTTCATGGTTCATTCGGCGCAGATAATTTATATGTGGTTCGTTAGGTAGTCTTCCATCTACCATTAACATATAAATTGAATTAATATCCAACGCCTGAAAACCATGACTTACAGAATTGATCTCATTGAAATGGGGTGTTATGGCTGTCATATCTGTTATAACTTCATCGTCACTCGAAACACATCCATAGAATATTGTGTTATTCCAGTCAAAATCTCCGAATCGCCAGACAAAGTGCATATTATCATTATTATCTAAGGATGGATGCATAAGATAGAAAGCGCCGTCCATATTCTCATCGCTCCATAAGTAATTTACTTCCCCTATTATTTCACCGTCGGATCTAAACCTGATGTACGAAACTAAATGATGACTATCATCATCATCCCTTTGAACAGCTAAGGTTGAATAGATGAAAGTTCCATCGTTTCTCCTGAAAAAGTAAACAGGATAATAAGTAGGCGTGTAGTATAGGTCCTCAATAAAAGTCGGATCGACGATGTATTCACCTTCACTATCTATGCAGCAATACCAACCGCATAACTCTTCACCTCTTTCATCGCGACCTAAACTAATTATATGTGCATTGTCATCATTATCAATAATGACACTCCCGTGATGTGTCACTATATCTTCACCCATTGGAAGAATTGTATCCCTTAGTAGTTCGCCATGAGGATTGAATTTGGAGTAAAATACTCTAAAAGTATGGAATCTTTCCTGGTATGATTTAACCTCATAAACAAGGTGAATGTTACCTCTGCTGTCAACCGCAGCCTTATAATCGTTATCAAGAACCTGTCCAAATACATCAGTTAGTTCAACAGGCTCGCTCCAGTCCTGAGCATATAGTTCCACCTCTATCCCCGCAGCTAAGAGAGCGATGATACTTAAAACCGTGATAATTGTGTAACGCATGATGTTTTCCTTTTTTAGTCTTTTCTTTTCCTTTTACAGTAATTTACCGCAAATAGACAATCTTTTGCGAATCCTTGAAAAATGTACTTTCTATTAATGCGAGGTACGTTCCGTTCGGCGCAAACCTACCGCAGTAATCCAGACCATTCCATGAAAACAAGTATTGACCTGTTTTTTGCACATTAACCATGTTAGAATAGATAAATCTTCCCTGAATATTGAAAATACTGAGACTATAATTACCAGGCATATTCGTATAAAACGGTATATAAGTCATATTATTAAAAGGATTGGGATAGTTTGGGCTCAATAAAAACAGAGATGATGGTGGATTGATTTGAGGTTGGTTAATTATATAATTATCATTTTCGGAATATCGCATATAGTATTCATGACCTGCTTCGTTGTAACCTCCTTCATAGTGTCTCTCATCAACCCATATTACAGATATTGTTCCGTTATTAGATACAAATACAAACATAACACCTGCCCAGTCAGCTCGTCTTCCCGCATTGCCGCTCATTGATGCATCGTGTACGATTTGCAGTGAGTCGATTATTTCTCCATTCTCGTCTAATTCTTCATAACCTATAAATATCCGGTCATGATCAAGCTCTTCATCATCAAATGTTGCTATTGTATGAATATTATTTAGTGAATCAACATCTATAAATCCATTTGTCAAATACCCTGTTAAACCAATATATTTAACAAAACATGTATCCATATCATCTCCATATTCAGTCAAATATGTTTTACTATCACCATCCTCAACGTCCATTAGCAAGAAAAGCGGTGAGTCCGTATTATTAAGTTTGAAATCAATGATATGAAGTTCGTCTTCTCTGCCAACTATACTTGGAAGACTATAGTTGTCGATTAACAGTTCATCATCAGGCGAAACTTTTGTATAGTGTACGGAGTAATGCTGATTAACGCCGTGGACTTTCCAGACAATATGCAGATTGTCCTGACTATCTATCTCCAAATAGAAATCCCGCGCCCAATTATCGGCAATTACATGCACAGTGTCTATCATATCACCTTCCGATGTATATCGGGAGTAAAAAATTCCATAACCAGGAAGATTAAAATTGATTAATTCACCTGCGTATATGATGTTTCCCTGTGAATCAACTGCTATCTTCGGTGTGGAATTTATGCTATATGCTGTAACTCCCTCAAGAGCTATATCACTGTTAACTAATTCACCACCGGAATCAAATATTGTTACATGTGCGTCCTTATCACTATGTAAATTCTCACCCCAAAGCAGGTAAGTATTCTCATTGTTATCAATGAATAGATCATAGCCTCTGAATATTATTGAATCGGGCAGATCTACAATATCTTCAATCAGCAAAGGATCGGATAGAGGTTCGCCATGATTATTGAATTTCTGATAAACCGGTTGCGTCCTATTATAATCCTCGTTTTGACATCTCAATATTCCGTAAAATATATGGATGATATCATCTGCATCCATTACTATCGAATTCGCCGTGTAAAGGAAATCCTCTTCCACATACGTCATCCTCACTTCGTTCGACCACTCTCTGGCGTGGAGATTTCCCTCAAGCCCTGAAGCGATGAGAGCGATGATACTTAAAACCGTGATAATTGTGTAACGCATGATGTTTCCTTTGAATTCTTTTCGTTTCCTGATAATGAGTAATTAACGCATTAAAACAACATTACCAACTAACTGACTATTCCCGCATTTTAACCTTATACAGTAATTCCCACTTGGCAGAGGAATGCCGTTATTATTTGTTCCATTCCAGATGTATGACTTATTACCTCCTACAATACTATAAATGCGTTGATTGTACACATTTCTTCCACAAATATCTAATATTTCAAATTCTGCTATACTCATATAAGGCAGTGTGAACATTATACAGGTTGAACTGTTAAATGGGTTAGGATAAATGGAGTTAATAATTAGATTTTCAGGAAATATGTTCAGATCATTTTCAAAATCAATATGTTGTGATTGTCTATACCTTAATATTATTTCTTCTTCGTACGGTCCCCATCTTTCATCACTCCAGAAAACACCGGTAAATCCGTCATCACAAGCAAAAGTCTTCACCTGTGTCCAGTAGATTCTTTGCTGATTTTCTCCGTCGTAAATGACGATTGCTGAATCCAACAGGTTTCCTTCAAAATCAATTTTCGAATAGCCAATATACCGTCTGCCTTCTATAGGTTCAAGTCCTATTGCTACATGAATATTGCCTTGGGAATCAATATATATATCCCCTCGTCTGTTATAGTATTCTCCAATTGCAACCTGAAACTGTCTTTCCATATTATTATTGTATTTTCTTATAAATAGATTTGAATAAGCATCCCAAAGAAGTATAACAAGTCTGTTTTTACTATCCAACTCAAAATCTGAATAACTCACGCTGCCCCATCCATCGTCGGCAATAACACTAAAATTATCAACAATGACGCTGTCATCCAGTGTGACCTTACAGTAATAAACATAGTTAATTGATTCATGGTTCTCAGTCCAAACAAACACAAGTGTATCGTTTGAAGTAATTTTCATGCTATTTGAACGCTCTGTTCCTCTTTGGTCAATAAATCGCATTTCATCGACCGGTTCCCCATTAAAGTTAAACTTCTGATAGAAAACACGACAACTCCTTGTTGTGTCACCGAAAAAATGAAAAGAGCATCCTCCAATAATCACATTTTCTCTTGAATCTACGACGATATTGTATGGTTGATCATTGGGATAATAAGGTATGTCACCAAGTCCTTCGAGTAAGACAGCATCAGCTATGGCATTACCGTCAATATCAAGTCTTGAATAATAAAAACGATAATTTGTGTCGGCGTGACGTGTGCAGGACATGATGTGGACAACATTGTCTGAGCTGATGAACAAATCCACCGCTCTTGTACCTGCTTCTGTAGTGTCGGGAACGTTTGTGACTTCAGATACTTGTATCGGATCCGTTAGAGGTTCTCCAATACGGTTGAATTTCTGATATATGGCTTGTCCTCTTTCGTCTTCTCCCCATTTGTAGATTGTGTAGAGAAAGTGAAGATTGTCATCAGAGTCCTTTACAGAGAAGAACTTACTCATGCCACCCTCTCCAAAGTAGGTCATCCTCACTTCATCCGACCAATCTTGAGCGGTGAGGTTGTTTGCAGCTCCCGCAGCCATGAGAGCGAAGATACTTAAAACCGTGATAATTGTGTAACGCATGATGTTTCCTTTGTGAATTCTTTTCGTTTCCTGATAATGAGTAAATTAACGCATTAAAACCACATTTCCAACTGACTGACGGTTTCCGCATTTTAACGAGGTCAGTAGAATATTACTAAAGTTAAAGTATTTCTTTCATTATTACAAGTCTTTCGGAAAACTCGTGCTATCGAATAGTATGGTTTAAGTTCTTGTTTTTCCGTCACGTGAGGATCGCTGACGGCACTCCTATCAACTTGATGTAATCCCCCTTAGTCCTTCCTACTTCGCAGAGGGGGTGGGATAACGAGGTGTGGTGGTTAGAATGAAGATAACAGAATTTCTTATATCCTGCTTATTTTGAATCCAAAACGCTCCTCACCATGTTGATTAACTTGTCGAAATTAAACGGTTTCTGGATGTACGGGTAGTCTATTTTTAACGCCCTCTGATGGCTGATGCTGTTGTTCGAGTAACCGGATGTCACCAGCACTTTCAAATCAGGCAATTGTGTCCGTAATTTATCGGCAAGCTCGTCGCCGAACATGCGCGGCATGACGAGGTCGGTAAGGAGTAAATGAATCGGCTCTTCAATATTACTGCAGATTTCTATCGCTTCCTCACCGCTTCGGACTGCTTTGATTTTATAACCGTGTCTGGTTAACATCTTAACTACTGTTTTTCGTACTTCGTCTTCGTCTTCAACAACTAATATGCTCTCGCTGCCTTTACCGTTATTGTTGTTTTTTCCTTCAAGGTTTGCCATATCAACTTTATTCTCCACAAACGGAAGGAAAATCTTGAATGTAGTTCCCTGACCCGGTTCCGAGAAAACCCAGATATATCCGCCAGCCTGCTTGATAAAGTTGTATGCTGTTGAAAGCCCAAGACCGGTGCCTTTTCCGATCTCCTTTGTGGTGAAAAATGAATCAAACAGCCTTGATTTGACTTCATTGGTCATACCACAGCCTGTATCGGTGACAGCGAGCATGACGTATTTGCCTGGAATAACATCCGGCTTACCACCAGCGTAGTCTTTGTTTAGTCTTGCGTTTGCGGTCTCTATGATCAACCTGCCTCCGTTTGGCATAGTATCGCGAGCGTTTGCTGCAAGGTTAATTATAACATGCTCTATTTGACCTGTATCAACCTTAACATTCCATAAGTTAGGCTCACCAATTACAAACAGTTGGATGTTTTCCCTTAAAGTGCGTTTTAACATCCGGTTCATATCGTTGATAACTGTGTTTAAGTTAATAACAGATAGTTTCAAAGGTTGTTTGCGACTGAAAGCCAGTAATTTATTAGTGAGATTAGAAGCCTTTTCCGCTGCCAGCCTGATTTCCTCAACATTGTTGTAGGGTAGATTTTCCTGATCCGGATTCATAAGCATTAACTCAGTATTTCCGATTATTATTGTCAGAAGGTTGTTAAAGTCATGTGCAACACCACTTGTCAATTGCCCCCAATGCTTCCATTTTCTGCGCTTGTCGCAGTTGTGCCTGTAACTCTTTGTATTGGGTAACATCAGAGCATATCAACGTAGCGCCGCTAACTTTACCATCTGAATTAAAGTGTGGATTGCCTGACAAGTTTATCCACTTCTTCGAGCCGGACGTCGAAGTGTACTCTATTTCTTCTAACTGAAAAGTTTCACCTGCCAACAGGTGATCAAGGATGCTTCGATTATTATCAGTCTCGATAATGCAAAGCAATTCCTGCAACATCATCATAGAGCTGTTATCACCGTTTCCATCCGGGATCTGCATAATCTGAAGCAGCATAGAATTGGCATATACGATAGTACCGTCCGCATTAATGTAGGCGATTCCTATCGGAGAAGAATTGATGATTTCCCGGTCGAATTTCTCTGTGATTGTAATGTCTTCTGCTATCACTTGAGTATCCTGTTTTAGAATAAATTTTATACTCACTGCTTGAAACTGAAATCTCTATCAAGCAGTAAATATTATCCCAACTAATGAATTGAGTGTTTTAAATGTGGTTGGGCACACTTAGCGTACAAGTCTCGAAGAATTGATCATGAATAGAATTGGTGGTATCGTACAATTCGGATTCGGCTTCTTCAGCCGAAATTATAGGACGTTCATTTTGTTCTATTATGACGAGTGGGGGAGGTTTGATATTCAATCGATAAAAGATATTCAGTTGCATGGAAGTAGGTCTTGTCATCATCAGCAAGGTTTTAGCGCCGTTCTCTACACGAATTGCCTGCAATTCCGATAGGTTATCGTTAATAACTTGCCAGGACAGCGCTGTTTTATCTTCTATTGACTTATGAAAATAGGCTGCGAGTTTAATAATTCGCGTTAATCCTTCAGCTTCGTTGAAATTATGCCACGGTCCACAATCTGAAGTAGCCCAGGCAAGGAGTTTCTCCCGAAGTTTTCTTTCTAGTTCGTTTCCGTTAATTCGGTTAGAACGATTGTTTAAAACCATGAAAAACGGATCATCCGAGAAGATATCTACGGAGCTTATCAGATTTCGGATGGTTGCAGCGCTCAGATCGGTTCCTTTTGGGAAATAAATACGCCGCTGTATTTCATCTAATGATGAGTTACAATCAGTATTTTCATCCAGTAGAGCAGCCAACATGCTTGGTAAAAGCTCATGTAATATCTGAATCCCCATGCTTCCGGATTCTCTAAGAAGCTCGGAATAACCGTGCCACTTATCCATTATCTGGTTTATCAAGTAGATAATTCCATAAGATCGACTGCATACAATACTGTCGCGAGAACTTTCCAGAGCTGATTCAAGCAGGAGACAATTCACGGAATTGCTCAGCTCGATCAGTTTTTCCAGACCGCCATTTCCGAGAGAGCCAAGATTGCATATAGTCTGTTCTTGCCCATGCAATCCGGATTCATCGTTGATTTTATCGAATAGACAAGCTGAAATATCAATCTGTCCATCCTGTCCGCGTTCAGGTATAAGTTTTATTTGCATAATACACTCCATTTATTCGCTGCCTCAGTTGGACAGAGCGCACTTTAGGAAGCTCAGTTAAAACCTGTAGCAGCAGTTATTTGTAGAATTCAAAGAATTAGAGTAATTACCGTGCTGGTCTATCCTAAACTAACCAACACGGTAAGCTAACATTAAGGAAAATCTTAAGTATAACACAGAATCCAGCTTGGGAGTTCTTACTCTTCCCAGCCTTTATCCATCGGACCTGGCACCCAATTAACCATGTCCCAGGTGAAAGGCGCAACGATGCCTTGAGAAGTGCCGAAGTCAATGACGGTAATCCATACTTCGTTCTCGTCGTAAAACCCGTAAACACCTTCATCCTGCTCATGCAGAGGCGCGTCGGTGTCATCGTCAACTCTATCTAACATTTCTTCGTCGAGAACATCCCCCATGAGTATCTCTGCGCCATCGTTCATTAACCAACAACATTCGGCATTTGAAAAAAATAATAATGACAAAAACATTACTAAAACTATTGCTAAACTGCACTTTGTTGCTTTCATAAATGAAATCCCTTTAATTTTGAACCGGTGATTTTTTCTTTATGCCGTTATAAGAAGCTAATTTTATGCCATAAAAATTCACTTAAGCTAACTATATGATAAATATGCTTTTACAAAACGAGAGAAGGAAGGTTAACAAAACCTCCCTTCCGAATAAACAAAAAGTTAGTCGATTCCGACTAACTTTTTGTTAAATACTTGATATTAATGCTTTTACAATTGGTCGATTTCGAACAACCATAAATTGCTTTCAACAAAACAGCGTTCTATCATTTTGTTTATTCAGGCTTTAGATTATATTTTCTTATTCGTCGAAATAGATAAGATGAAGTAACTTTAAGCCTTCGTGCAGCTTCAGATTTATTCCAGTTACTTTCATTCAGAACCTTAAGAATTATCTTATTTTCGTTATCTTTTACAATTCTTTTCAGGCTTTTACGCTGAAGTAATAAATCTGTATCGCATTCCAGGATTTCATCAGGCAGATGTTCTACATGGATCAGTTCATTATCATTAACAAATACATAAGTTCTTCTGATTGCATTTTCAAGTTGTCTTACATTTCCCGGATAAATGTACTTTTGCAGAACAGATAGTGCCTCATATCCAATTCCTTTAATGTGACGATTGAACTCTCTATTATACTTATTAATAAAGTTATTCACCAACAGAGGAATATCTTCAATTCGCTCTCTTAATGGGGGAAGTTTGATTTGTACTACATTGATACGGTAAAAAAGATCTTCACGAAAATTACCTTTTTCTACTTCTTCGGGTAACGATTCTTTAGCTGCTGCGATGATTCTTACATCTGTTTTATACACTTCATTATCACCAACCGGTCTGTATTCTCCTTCCTGTAATACTCTTAGCAGTTTTTTCTGCATTGCCTGACTCATGAGATCCATCTCGTCCAGAAAAATTGTTCCACCATTGGCAATTTTAAATAATCCGTCTTTATCCTCTTTAGCATCTGTAAATGCTCCCTTTTTATGACCGAATAACTCGCTCTCTAACATTGAATCTGCAATACCCGAACAATTGAGTGATTCTCGCAGAAAGATTGATCGTTTACTTTGCCTGTGTATAATTTTGGAAATCAGTTCTTTACCTGTACCGCTTTCACCAAGGATGAGCACTGGTAAATCATGTTCTCTCAACAGATTAAGTATATGAAATACTTCTATAACAGATTTGGATCGCCCAATAAATTCATCATAACCTTCAATTTGTGTAGCATTGCGGTGTAAAGTCTTGACATTATCCTTAAGTACTTCAATAAAATGGTTATGGGTCAGAACAGTTCCAATCAGATTAGCAAATAGTTTCAGGTAATTTTGATCATCTTCAGAAAAAGTGCCAGTTGAGCCTTTATGATCTAAGTACAGTACACCTGCTGTTTCACCCTTACTTATGATAGGAAGGCAGGCTACAGCGTGTATTTTATGAAGTTTTACGCTTTCAAGGGAACTTAGATAATTATCATCAAGAGCATTATCGCTGAAGACAGATGTTTTATCCTTAAAAACCTGTTTGGCAATTGTATGCGAAATTGCATCCGCTTCCTTAGGTCCAACCTGGATCGTGGCTCTACTTGACAAGTTATGTGTCTTTTGGCGTCGGAAAATTATTAATCCTCTTTTAGCGCCTACACCCTTGACTGCCATGTTTAAAAGCCTGCTTGTAAGCTTATCTGGATCTTCGAGAGAGTTGAGCAACTCAATAACCTCAGATAATTCTCGAACCGGTAATACTTTTTCGGTGTTCACTAAATCCTCTCCTTCAAGGGAGCTTTGTGATGAGATTGTCCTATGTATATCATAATGCAGTCCAAGACTTCTATAGATTTTTTCGGATTGATCAAGTAGCCTTTTTGCTTCTTCCGTCAACTTCCACTTTGCACAGGCGGTGCCGTAGAGTTCTTTACAGCGCGCAATCATTAAACCTGCATTTAACTCATTGAAACAGGATGAAGCTTTTTGAAAATATATCTTTGACCGTTTTATATCTTCATCTTTGATTGAAAGCTTCAATAATTCATAATAATAGTCTCCCCGATCAATCTTTTGAATAATTTGCTTGGATAATATATCCCATTTCTGATATTCTGTTTTTTGAGATTTAGAATATTTCTCAATTCTGTGAGCTATTAGTTCTATCAATGGCAATGGTATAATAAAATCACTCACTTTAATATTTTCTTTAGCAAGCGATACCATTCTAAGCGCACTTGAGTAGTTGTCTTCTTCGAGAAAATGCTGGTATAAAAAGTAAGAAGCCATACAATTACTTAGTGGATGTTTTAATATGGTTATTAATTTAATAGTACTTTTGGCTAATTTATCAGAGGATTTTCCTGACATATCTCTGAACTTTACTGCTAAAGCCAAGATTACCGCCTGCAAATGCTTCAGGCCAAGTCTTTGAGCGATACCCATTGATTGTCGAATCCGCTGCATCCCCTGCCAATAACGACCTCTGAAATAATCAATCCTTATAAGATCAAATAATATTCTGCAGTGGTGTATAGGATCTGCATTTACTTTGATATTACATTCAATCTTTTCAAATATATCCATTCCTTCATCAATTTGTCCTGATGATATCAGCGCCATTGCGCGAAGATAAGAACTGTACCAATTATCCTTGCGTTCATAAGTAAAAGGTTTATTTTTTTCAAGGAAATCTAAAGTATTTAAAGCTCTTTCCCATTCACCGAGATGGATGATATATATTTGTATTAGTTCTCGATATGCCCATATAGTGGTGTTAGTTTCCCAGGGATTTTCTGATTCGTCTATAATTTCTTTATAACATTGCTGTGCTTCATCAAGCTTTTTGTTTAATGTGAACAGTTTAGCGCATCCTACTAAATGTGGAAACCTGGATTTTCTATTACTTATTTTATCTGTCCAGTTTCTGTATTTAATCGTAATTCTCAAACTCTCATTGATTTCTCCCCTCTGGTGTAGAAAATATGCTAAACGCCTCATAGCCTGCGCTGCTGCTTCTGTGTTTTCGTTTTCTAACAGGTCAACCGCTTCTTCAAGATGATACTTAGCGCCCTCGTATTCCTGAGTGAAAAACAGGCATTTCCCCAATTGAAGGTGAATGATTCCAATCTGGCTGTAAATATTCAGCGAAGTATCAGACAACAGAAGTTGATAAATTTTCACACTATCACGATAGCGCTTGTTTCTTTCATAAGCCTTTGCCAGCAATTCATAGCAGCGGTATTTGTTAAGTTGACTCAACGAGTACTCTTGAGTATCAAGCGCTGCCTCAAGAATTTCCGGCTCAAAAACAATAATTTTGGTATTTTTAATAATATCGAGTACTTTTTCAATAACCCTTAAAAATGACCTTGGTTCGTGCGCATTATGGTAGTGTTGGGTTATTGAGATTAGAATTTCAAGATTACCTTCGGATGTATCATTCTCTTCCAGCCATCTACCGACCAGAAGGTGTAACTGCCGACGGTTTGGTACTGGAATACTATTATAAATTGATTCGCGAAGAACAGGAAGTGGAAATCTTACTCGACTACCGACAACCTCAATTAAGCCTATAGTTGATAATTCATGTATTACATTTGTCCAGATATTCAGTTGCAGTTCCAGCGCTTTTCTAATGACGTCAATATCTACTTCTTTGTTTAATACTGCCAACCATTCTATAACCCATCTAGAGGTTGATGAAAGTTTACTTAGATCAGTTTCTAATAATTCTTTGACGTCTTGAGAGCTTCCGACCACATTGGTTTCAATTATACTCCAATTTCCATTTCGATAGATGATTTTCTGTTTGTTTATTAACTGTCTAATGATATACATCAACCAGCCTGGTTTTCCGCCGGCATAGGAATAAAGGTTTTTACTCAAAAGTTCATGGTTATAAGCAAATCCTAAAACTTTCCCAATCAGTTTTTCAACTTCCTCTATTTTTAATTCTTTCAAGTGACATCTGGTCAAATGATCTGAGTAAAAGAGAGAGCTTAACTCATTATGGTCATTTTTTGACTCCAAAAGCCACAATATTGGAATATTGGGATGATTTAAAAGATTTTCCTTGAAAGCCCGTATTAAGTCTATGTTAGCGTTGTTAAATCTCTGCCAGCAAATAACGAGTGGTTTTATTTTTCTGCCTTCTTCAAACTGGTAAGATATCTGTCTGATAATATTGTCATACTTACTCTTTGTTTCTTCAAATATCGTATTTGTATTTTCAGTATTAAAGTAGTTCAGAAGTGGTCTCAAATCATTACCTTCTATATAGACAACATCTATACCTTTTAACTGTGTCCTCAGTCCGAACTCTTCAATAAGACGACTTTTACCGATTTCTGAATCTCCATAAATCAGAAATGCCCATTGTTCTCCGTTTACTACTTCATAAATTGTACTGCCGAGATGCCTCAGTTCGCTTGAACGTCCAATAAATGGAGCATACATCAAACATTCTATATTTCTGTTTTTTACAGGTGATAATCTTGCTAATTCAGATAAAATTTCAGATCCATTTCTCGGTCGAACAGCAGGATTTGGATTCAGGCAGCGGGTCAACAATGCCGATAATGCTGGAGGAACACCAGCATTATCCCAAGCATCCGGATCGGGCAACCATTGCTGTTTTTGTTGGAGTAAAGGAAATTTTGATTCAGTTGAGTAAGGGAGTTTTTGTGTAAGAAGAGTATATCCAATCATTCCAAAAGCAAAGAAATCCACCCTTGGATCAATCTTGCCAGGTAAAAACATCTCAGGCGCTGAATACGTGAATGAACCCTGACGCTCGGTAATATTCTGTGAGTTTTTTCTATCAGCTAATCCGAAATCACAAATTTTAACTACCGGCAGACCTGATGGTTTTTGTTTTAGTAAAGTGTCAATATCAATAAAGATATTATTCGGTTTTAAATCATAATGAGCGATCTGATGATTATGAATAAAGGTTAACACATCTGCAAGATCATATAGGACGCGCAGTGACATATCCATAGTTAATTTTTGACTGACCTCATCGAGAGTACGCCAATGAATATATTCCATTGTGAAATATTCACCGACATTATCACAACGTCCGTATTCATGACAATAAACAATTCCAGGGTGCCTAAGCTGATGTAATAGTTGAAATTCTTTGGAGAAGTTTATTGATGTGTTCAGATTAAGGTAGTTTTCTCTGATGAGTTTCAGCGCTTTCAATTCGTCATTAGATTGACGATCGTGAGTAAGATAAACCACTCCGATACCGCCGTGACCAAGAGTTTTTTCAATAATATACCGGTTAGAAACAACTTGATCCGGTTTTAACTCCAAGTGACAGCATGATTGATTCTGTTCTGTTTTGCGAGATTTTCCCACTAAGGATTCAATCTCCGACTTTTAGCGCTGAAGTTTTTAAAACATTTGGACAGATTATTTGAAAAGCATAGTACTCAATACTCAAAGGATACTTTCTTATCGTAAAGAGTTTAACTTTACAGGCAGTGTTCCGCTTTCGCATGCCTCCTTTCCGAACAATACTATCAATATAAGAAAAGCAAACAACAGATCAAGCAGTAATTGACAAACATAAATCAGATTTAAGACTTACTTAAGATTTCTATACATACAAAAAGCCTTGGAAGGGGGTGTATTAATCAGTTATATTAACGTCCAAACAGCGCTGCTTTGCTGCCTCCGATCCTTGGTTTATCTAATAACACCATATCAATACCCTCCGCTACGCTAACGTAATGATTGAAAGATGCTTCCGTGACGTGATGGCTCGGTTCGACGAGCAGGAATTTGGCGTCCGGTTTCAGGATTGATCTTATCTCGGATATAAAAGCTTCCGGACTCGGCGTTTCATGCACTACCCAGAATGCTACCGCAAAGTCGATTTCATCCGTAATCCCAATCTTGTCTGATTCGCATTTATGGGTTTTGATAATGGCGCTTAACCCTTTGCGCCTTGCACGTTTTTCGGTGATTTTAAGCATTTCACGCTGTAAATCGGCAGCGATAACCAAGCCTCCTTTTCCAACTATGCGCGCCATGCCAATGGAATTATATCCCATACCACAGCCAATGTCCGCAACTGTCATGCCGGGTTTAACATACGGTGAAAAAAGTTTGTTAGTATTGTAAACTAAACGCCTGAGAGGGTTATCAAACAGATAAGCATAGTACCATTTACAGACATGACAATGGTTATTCTTCTTGCTTGTTAAACCTTCATTCATACTTTATCCTGAGCTTAATAATGATACTGATTAAATTTACAATAATGTCGTAAAATTTAAAAGGGTTGACAAGTGAAAACTCATCAACCCTTTGAATTACTTCAATTTGTTTTTGTGGTATTTATTAATACATACCACCCATACCACCCATACCACCCATACCACCACCTGGAGGCATCGGAGGCATTTTTTCTTCTTCAGGTTGATCATGGATAGTTGCATCTGTCATTAATAATAGTCCAACCACAGAAGCTGCATTTTCCAAAGCGCAACGAGCTACCTTGGTTGGATCGATGACTCCTGCAGCCATCAGATCTTCAAATACTTCGGTGCGAGCGTTAAATCCATAGCTACCCTCTCCACCGCGGACTCTTTCAACCACAACAGCGCCGTCCATGCCGGTGTTGCGTGCGATCTGACGAACAGGTTCTTCCATAGCGCGTCGAACGATTTTAACGCCAAGAGCCATATCACCTTCAAGTTTGAGTTCATCAAGTTTGGCAATTGAGCGAATAAATGCTATACCGCCACCAGGTATAATACCCTCTTCAACCGCAGCGCGAGTTGCCTGAAGAGCGTCTTCAACACGAGCCTTTGTCTCTTTCATTTCAATCTCGGTAGCAGCGCCAATGTTCAGGACAGCAACACCACCTGAGAGTTTAGCGAGACGTTCCTGCAGTTTCTCACGATCGTAGTCAGAAGTTGTCGCGTCGATTTGCTTGCGAATCTGCTCACAGCGTCCTTTGATGTCATCAGTTGAGCCGGCGCCTTCGACGATAGTTGTATTGTCTTTATCAACAACGATGCGTTTTGCGCTGCCAAGATCTGCCACAACTACGTTTTCAAGTTTGAAACCAATGTCTTCGGATACAACTCGTCCACCGGTTAAGACAGCGATATCTTCGAGCATAGCCTTGCGACGATCACCGAATCCGGGAGCCTTTACGGCAATAATTTTAAGGGTTCCACGCAGCTTGTTTACAACTAATGTTGCCAACGCTTCGCCTTCGATGTCTTCAGCAATAATGATCAAACCCTTACCCATCTGAGCGACCTTCTCAAGGATCGGGAGGAGGTCTTTCATGACTGATATTTTCTTGTCATGAATCAACACCATCGGCTCGTCAAGTACGGCTTCCATATTATCGGGATCGGTTATGAAATAGGGTGAAAGATAACCGCGATCAAACTGCATACCTTCAACGAGTTCGACTGTGGTTTCTGTACCTTTGGCTTCTTCAACTGTTATAACGCCGTCTTTGCCGACCTTTTCCATTGCTTCGGCGATCAATCGACCAATATTTTCATCATTGTTTGCGCTGATAGCACCAACTTGGGCTATCTCACCCCAATTAGCGCCAATAGGCTTGGAGAGTGTTTTCAGGTTAGCTACTACGGTTTTAACCGCCGTATCTATACCGCGCTTCATTTCCATCGGATTAGCGCCGGCTACGACATTGCGCAGACCTTCCGCGAGAATTGCCTGTGCGAGCACAGTTGCTGTGGTTGTTCCGTCACCTGCGACATCTGATGTCTTTGAGGCGACTTCACGAACCATCTGAGCGCCCATATTCTCAACGGGATCTTCCAGTTCGACTTCTTTAGCAACCGTTACACCGTCTTTAGTCGATGTAGGGGCGCCGAATTTCTTATCTATCAGGACATTACGTCCTTTTGGTCCGAGGGTTACTTTAACCGCGTCGGTTAATTTGTCAACTCCGCGTTTGAGTGCCTGACGGGCGTCAACATCAAATGTAATTACCTTTGCTGGCATGTATATTTCTCCTTAGTGTTTTTACTTTAGGTTTTAAGCTTTAGGCTTTGGGCTTTAGGATGTGGTTAAATTCCATCATCCTTCATATTACTCAAAGACCGCCAGGATATCATTGCGTGAAATCAGCAGGTATTCCTCATTGTCGATCTTTATCTCAGATCCACCATACTTCGCATAGACAACACGGTCACCGATTTTGACGATTTCAGAAAGTTTTTTACGGGTTTCGCTTTCCTTTACCACATCATCACCAATCGCAACAACTTCGCCTACTTGAGGTTTTTCCTTCATGGCAGTATCAGGTATATAGATACTACCGATTTTTCGTTCTTCGTCATCCTTAATCGGTTTGATCAGGATTCTTTCATCTACCGGATGCAGATTCATATTTCCTCCATATAGTTATTATTGTTTAACTTACTGTTTGTTAGCACTCATCATCAAAGAGTGCCAACAATCTGGACACGTAATATATTACGTTTGAATCTTGATGTCAATAGTAAAATGGTAGTTATTATGAATTTTGGAGGAATATTTTGATTAGTTATCTTAAAAGAGAATCCCATCCCAACATTATATTGCTGGAATGGGATTGATCCTTTGAAGTGATTAGGAATGTCAAGCTTGAAGAGCTTTTACAATTTCAGCAATTCTTTCATCAGCGACTTTTTTACCCATCATACAAGTACCGGCTCCTTCCATGCCGCCACCGCCGTATTCTTCCATTAATTTACCAATGTTGACATTACAGGTTCGATTTGTAATGCTCTTGGATACGGAAACCTTTGTGCGAAAACCCGGAAGAGCTTCTACACGCACATGAACATTGCCATCCGGGTATTCAAAGAAAGCGCGGAAACGGTTTCCACGTGGTGGACTCATAAGCTCGCGGAAATCCGTCAGGATCACTTTACCGTAGAGTTTTGTGTGAGCTTTAAGCTCAACAAGAAAGGAAGCTTCATCCTTTTGATAGAGTTCCACACGTCTCGCTACAGGCTGCATTGCGAGAATGTCCTGAGCAGTTTTTCCAGCCTTGATGGCATTCAACACGAGCATACCGTAGGAGTGATCGCGAGAGAATCGGTGATCGAGTGTACAACTCACCATTGACCAACCTGTCGGGTTAAAAACATCATCTTGGGTAATGGTTGCATTTCCGACCATATCAGCAACATTCACCAGAGGCTCATACCTGGCGAGTTTCTGGTCGTTGTAATAATCGTAAACCTGTCGTGAAGCGCTTGGGGCAACTCCGAATTTACCCCTTACCCTAGCCAACAAAGTTGGTTCTATATGAGATGTATCATGGTTATGAAACCATATTCCTGCGTCGGGGTGAAGCGGGAGATGAGCGATAACATCACCTGGTGACAGAATACCAAGCAATCCGCCATCTTCCATTGTTTTGGGGCTGGAGAATTCTATGTTTGTAATGTTCTCCATATCATGAATCATTGCTGCGCATACTAGCCCGTCAAAATCGAGACTGGTAACGAGATTCATATTGACTCCTTAATTTCGTAAGACTATTTTCTTTGTCGATAAATATAATCACCATCTTTCAATTGCGCAAGTCTATAATTAAAACTTTAATGTTGATTGCCAATGTGGACAGTTGATTTTATGTGAGATAATGTTATCTGACCTAAAAATGCTTACTAAAACCATGCATGAATACTTCCTAATTAAAATATAAGTTGCGATATTACATAGAGTACTATATATTATACTATAATTATTCAGGAGACCATCATGCTAAAACAAGATGAATTAATAGATCAAGTACTGATAGAATTACGTAAGATAGTGCGTGCTATTGATATACATTCCAGAAAACTAATCAAGTCCTTCGGGCTTACAGTACCACAAATCATAGTACTCAAAGCTATTGAGAACGATGACTCACCAACTGTAGGTGAGATAGCCAACTCTGTCAGTTTGAGCCAGGCTACGATTACAAATATTGTAACTCGCCTGGAGCAAAGGGGATATGTTACTCGAACACAATGTGAAAACGATAAACGTCGAGTTCTGGTAAAAACTACCGAAAAAGGCAGAGAAACAATCAAACAGGCTCCGTCATTGCTGCATGATCAGTTTACCTCTCAGTTTCAGAATTTAAAAAAATGGGAACAATTGTCAATTATTGCTTCTTTGCAGCGTGTTGCTGAAATGATGGATGCGCAGGATATTGAGGCGTCTCCAGTATTATCTCCTGGGTCGATAATTGCCTCCGACCCAGTTAATCTGGAAGAAGAAAGGTAAGTAATTTCAATAAATTAACAGTTTTAGGATCAAAAACTATGCAAAAAAACAACGTAAAAGATCTGGCAAATTCAGATAATGAAATCGAATTTATAAAGGTAACAGAGACAATTTCGTTCCCATCCTGGACGAGTAGAACCGAAGTTGCTGAATTTTTTCATGATACTATGAAACCTTATGAGGATAAATTAAAACACATCCAATGGGCTCTTGATTACGCTTTTTCGAAAGATCCCGGAAAAGGTGGATTTCTAATGTTAGCTCAAAAGAGTGGAAAATTAGCAGGCGCTTTGTTAATGCAGAAGACAGGAATGAAAGGATACATACCTGAGAATATTTTATTGTTCGTCACTATTTCACCAGAACTAAGAGGAAAAGGATTAGGGCGAACACTAATAGAACATTGTATTAATGAATGTGATGGCGATGTAAAGCTACATGTTGAATATGATAATCCAGCTAACCCACTTTATGAAAGAATCGGTTTTAAGAATAAATACGCAGATATGAGGTTTGAAAAATGAATAAGGTTATCATCAACCTTGATGCTTTATATCATAACTTTCAGAGTGTAAACAAATGGATAAAACGTCACGGAGGATCGTGGACACTTGTTACTAAAGTTCTCTGTGGACACAGTGATACCCTCAAAGCACTACAGCAGTTGGGAGTTCAGTCCATGGGAGATTCGCGATTATCCAATATAAAAGCAATCGAACGTATTATTCCCGACTTCGAAGCATGGTACTTGAGATTACCTCATATCTCTGTGCTTAGTGATGTTGTATCGCTTACAGATGTTAGTCTGAATAGTGAAATAGAGGTAATCGAAGGACTTAATACTGAAGCTAAAAAGCAAGATAAAACACATCGAGTAATCATAATGATTGAGCTTGGTGATTTAAGAGAGGGTGTTTTACCAGGTTCTTTAATGAAATTCTACAATCATGTTTTTCAGCTTTCAAATATTGAGGTCCTTGGAATAGGCGCCAATCTTGCGTGTCTTTCAGGTACAGTTCCAAGCATTGACCAGTTAACACAGCTTATTCTATACCGTGAACTGCTTGAATTGAAATTTGAGCGAAAACTTCCAATGATTTCTGCCGGCTCCAGTGTTGTCCTTCCACTTTTGCTTAATGGAAAAGTCCCAAAATCAATGAATCACTTTCGTATAGGTGAGGCAGTTTTCCTTGGCACAGATTTAGTCAACGGTGGAACTCTTGAAGGTTTACGTGATGATGCAATTCTTCTCGAAGCAGAAATTGCAGAGATTAAGGAAAAAAGTCTTATACCAATGGGCGAAACGACAGCGAGGACTCCTTTTCAAGCTGTAATTGACGATGATGTACAACCTGGTCAGCGAGGTTATAGAGCATTAGTCACCGTGGGCCAACTTGATACGGAAGTGTCCGGTTTGACTCCAATTGAAGCAGATTATCAAATAGCAGGCGCGAGCAGTGATCTGATTGTTGTCAATATTGGCGAAGAACGTAATGGTTTGAATATTGGTGATACGATTAAATTCAAATTGAACTACGGAGCGTTACTTAGACTGATGTCGGGTAAGTATTTGGATAAAGTTGTTGAGCCAAAGATCGTTGATTTTATCCATTCACACAGAAAGGATGGTTTGGTTGTTCCACCAGTTTTAGACCAGGTGGAATCCTCTTCTAAGTAGAAAATCTCAATGCAAGGAAATAGACTCCAGTTTTTGTGTTCTGTTAAATACTTAATGTCTCTAATTAAGTTACAGCCTGGTTTCAAGTTCCGCATAGCGGGACTTAACCACGGCTGTTATAACTCTCTCCATGTTACGCTACATTTGAAACATGGAGGCAACAATCTTTTTTTGATATGACATTTGTAACCAGAAAATTCACAGGAGGTGGAAATTAATTCAAATTACATACTTTGGGGAATTATTGTAATATATATGTCTTTCATCTTTTTGAAAGGCGTATTTAAAGTAAAAAGTATCCACCACTCAGACGATTATCTCGTTGCAGGTAGAAGTGTTCGCTGGTTTCTGCTGTTTGCAACTATGGGCGCCACGATTATTGGAGGTGGATATTCGATTGGAGCTGTCGGTAAGACATACGAGCTGGGATTAGTTTGGGTATTTGTGTTTGCCGGAGCTTATTTTCATTTCATCTTCTCCGGATTAGTAGTAGCGCCTCAGTTCAGGGAGGCTAAACTATATACAGTTGCGGGATATTTTGGTTACCGTTTTGGTGAAAATCCCCGTTTTCTTGCTTTAATTCTCTCCATATTGTTTTCAATCTTTATCGTAGCCGCTCAAATGGCTGCCTTTGGTACAGTACTTTCGACCATTATGCCGCAATTTGCTGATAATGTAACTGTACTGCGTTGGGCTATCTTTATTGGTGGTATGATGGTTATTATTTACAGTACCGCCGGTGGACTGCTCGCTGTCATGCACACGGATATCTATCAGTTTGTTGTATTATTTGTAGGCTTTGTATTAACTCTTGTCCTTTGCCTGCCAGATATTCTCGGTTCATGGGGTGAAATAACAACTAAAATACGACCGGAGTTTTTTCAGGTCGAGGGTGGTAAGGGCTGGCTTTTTCTGATTACAACGTTTTTAGCTTTCTTTGTGGGTGAGACATTTGGTCCTGCGTATGTCACAAGGTATTGCGTCGGTACCAATATCAGAGAAACCAAAATGGGTATAGCCGGTGTAGGTATTTTTTTAGGATTAACATTTCCGGTAATACTGTTTTTCATCGCTTTATATGCGCGAATTCACTTTCCTGAAATTGATTCACAACAAGCTCTTCCGATGGTGATTCAGCGGTTGAATCATCCTATTGTTGCCGGATTAATCATTGCCGCACTGTTGAGTGCAGTGATGTCTTCTGCTGATTCAGCATTAAACTCAGCAACAGCAATATTCGTAAAGGACTTGTTCGAGCATCAACTTGGCTGGACAAAAAAGGGAGACAAATATTTACTGAAACTTGCGAGAATTTGTACTGCGATACTTGGAATAACAGCCATGCTGGTCGCAATTATCTTGCCTGATATAATTGGCTTATTATTGTTTACATATCATATCTGGGCTCCCGCCATTATATTACCTGTAGTAGTAGGCGCAATTTCAAAGAAACGGTCACCCGAATTAACAAAGAGAATCTTCATTACTATGCTGATTTCGATTCTCTCAACATTCATCTACATGACAACCCCATGGGCAGATACGTTTGATCCTGCTGTATTCGGTGTGTTAGTTTCAGTTGTCGTGTTTTTTTCAACCAATTTAATATATAGAGGATCAAATGATTCAGAAAAATGAATTCTTTGAAAGCATTGTTAATAACCGTCAAAAACATCCGGAACGACTTAATGCTTCGTTTAACAGAATTGAGGAAGTACTTCAAATTCTGTCGATTGTTAAAGCTGATGAAATAATCGAAAAATGCAAAACAGAAATCGATCATAGCAGAAATCAGTTGACAGATAATGAAGGAGTTTATGTTTATAAGACAATCAACTCTCTTTGTACAGAGAAAGAGCTAAAGAGAATTGCCGAGTTGTTGTTCCTATCGGAAATTTCTACAAAGGAAGCGATATCTTTACACGAAGAATATAAAATCCCGGTTTCTCACCTGGAAAAGGACATAATCCCCATATCAGGAGATGGCGCCTGGATAACAGATAACGTAAACCGTAGATTCCTTGATATGGACAGCAACTACAGCGCTACAAATCTTGGCATGAGTAACCGCGAAATTGCACTTGGCATTTATAATCAGGCTATTCAGTTAATTTCGATGAAAGAGGATCGTGTTCATATACCCAGGACACGTTTCTTAAAAAATATTCATGAAATGCTTCCTGATGGTTTAACGCAGTTCTATTGGCAGAATTCCGGTGGTGAGGCTGTTGATAAGGCATTAAAGATTGCTAAAGCTTATACTAAAAATGCCGGTGTTGTTGCAATGAAAGGAGGATTTCACGGGCGAACACATGGAGCTGTGTCAGTAACTTACGAAGAAAAATACAGGAAGCCATTTTTCCTGCATAATCAGGATTGGGTGCATTTTGTGGAGTTTAATGATGCGGAAGCGGTTAAGAATCTTTTTGAAAAGAACAAAGCGAAAACTGTGATACTGGAGTTGGTTCAGGGAGAAGAAGCCGGAATCAGACCGGCAGAGCGAGAATTCCCTAAAAAATTGAGAGATATTTGTGATCAATATAATGGAGTTATGATAGTTGATGAAATCCAGACAGGATTCGGCAGAACTGCTGAAAAAGAGAATCAATGGTTTGCTTCGATGGTTTATGATGTTATTCCTGATATTATGACCATTGGAAAGAGCTTTGGGGGCGGATATCCCGTTACCGCTGTTGTTACCAATAAACAAGTCAGTAATGCTATGAAACCAGGATATGACGGAAGCACTTTTGGTGGAAATCCGATGGCAATGGTTGCTGCAATGATAGCTACCCGACAAATGAGAGAAAAAAACATAACTAAAAATGTTATTGAGCGTTCTCAGCAAATCATAAATGGATTGAAGAGAATCAGAGATGAAAACAATAGTATAGGCGAAATACGCGGATTAGGCTTAATGCTATCGTTCCAACTGTCTTCTCCGGAAAAAGTCGCCGAGTTTCAAAAGGAAATTGCACGAAACGGAGTAAAAACTTCTTTATCGACTCGTGAATGGGTTCGTTTCCTGCCTCCTTTAATAATCAGTAAAACAGATGTTGATTTTCTTTTGAAAGCAATTGCTCAAACACTTCAAATAATTTAGTACTGTGTTGGAAATAAGTTTAAAACATTTCATAAATACAAAGAAAATTTACGGAAGCATAAGTAATTCAAGATTTTTCCTCTGGCTTGTTTTGTTCTCTGTAATATTTCCATCATCTGAAACAAAGTCAAGCAAATGGCAGAAAATAACTCCCGACGGTGGTGAGAGAGTTGTTCTCGAAATAATCGGGAATGAATGGGAATACTACCGTCTGGAACCGGGTGAAAGGATGACTTATGATGTTAGTGACTATTCGGAATGTCGTATTATAACCCGTGCGGATTTTCGTGACACAAGGAAAAAGGAATTGGTTTATTACTTTCGATTGGGTTGGAATGATGAAAATGGTGATCTAATCGCCCGGGCTGGAATACGTGCCTCCAAAAATGTTAGACTGAAAGGTACTAAATATCGTGTTGGTGAAAGTCAGATTGTTGAATTCTCAGATTTGCATGATAACAATAAACTTACATTGGAACTTAACGATACCGCTGAACATCCTGTATATTTCCGGGTTCAGTATCTGAAGAAAGAATTCACGGATGAAACTGAATACACTTCTTACGATCCTTCGCACCACGAAGTTAAGGTGGAGATAGTGACACATGAAACAACTTCCGATTATTACCTGATAGACAACTCAGGCAAATTATGTTATGAGATCATAGGACCTGCGATTCTTAAAATTAACGTGCGTATTGCGATGGATTTAAATGAGAAAAATTGTGTCAGGAAGCAGTTGGATATTTACGATAATGAAAAGATGAAAGACAGTGAAGAACTTCAATTCACTAGATCAAAAGTATCAACTTTCAGAGATAACTCACTGTTTATACCTTCAAAGGCGGAAACTTTTTACATAGAAATACCGAAAGGAAAACACCAATACAGATTCAAACTATCTGATAATGTTAATCACGTTTACGTTCGAGCGTACATCCCGGATGATGATTTAAGTCCGGATAGCTGAATGTAAATATTTAAAATTTCCATGTTAATTAGCAACGAAAGGAGATTAAAATGGCTGATTTAAAAATTCCCGATTTAAACAGCATTATGATTGCAGGTAATCTGGTTAAAGATCCAAAACTGAGCCACACAGGCCGAGGTACTCCGGTTTCAAATTTTACTATTGCTTCAAACAGAAGATACAAAGATAATTTTCAGGAAGTGAAGGAAGATGTGAGTTTTTTCGGTGTAGTCGCCTGGGACAAGTTAGGTGAAAGCTGTGCAGAGAGCTTACATAAGGGTAGCGCAGTATTGATCGCAGGTGAATTGCAGAGTCGCGAATGGAAAAACGAAGATGGCTATTTTCTAAACAGGGTTGAGATAAAGGCTCGTCGCATTCAGTTTTTAAATAAGCAGAGGAAAGATCTGCAGGATTTTGAATCTAACCGAATAAACACAGACAATACAAATTCATCATTTTCTGAAAAAGAAACTACTCCATATGATTTCGGATTTGGAAAGCTGGAACTTTAATACAACGCTTAAACAAAATGAAAAAGGAGTAATGTTATTATATTTCATTGTTCTAAAAGGTCAAATATATGAACTTCGACGAAATTGTTAGGCTGAGAAAGTTACTGCATACGAATCCTGAAGTATCTGGTTCGGAGGAAATAACAGCGGAATTAATTCTCACATCATTAAAAAAGAGTAAACCTTACCGTATTGTAGATAACATCGCAGGAAATGGTCTTGCTGTAATTTATTCCAGCAGAAAAGCAGGTCCTACTGTTCTATTCAGGTGTGAGCTGGATGCGCTACCCATACCGGAAACTGTAAAGTTAAAGTATGGTTCAAAATGCGAAGGAGTTTCACATAAATGCGGTCATGACGGTCACATGGCTATTATGGTAGGACTTGCTGACACTATTGCTAAGAATCGCCCGGAATGCGGCAATGTCGTACTGCTTTTCCAGCCGTCAGAGGAAACCGGTGAAGGCGCTGCATTAGTACTTAAAGATAAAAACTTCATTAAGAATATACCAAAACCGGATTATGTGTTTGCGCTTCATAATCTACCGGGATTTCCGGTTGGTCATGTTATTGTCAGGGAAGAGACGTTTGCTTCCGCTTCGATTGGATTATCTGTTGATTTGATTGGAGCTACATCACACGCTTCCGAACCTCAAAACGGACGCAGTCCTGCTTTAGCTTTAGCTCAAATAATCCAAGGATTAAGCTCAATACCGCAGTTCAATAAAGCCCTGCATGAGACAGGTCAGGTTACCATTATTCATGCGCGACTTGGTGAAGAAGCCTTTGGGACTTCGCCCGGATTAGCAAAGGTTATGGCAACATTACGCTCTCATTCTTCAAAGGTTTTGGAAAATCTGAAAAAAACTGTGAACGGATTATTGTGAATACCGCCAAAACTTATGAACTGGATTATAAGATTGGGTGGCAGGAGGAATTTCCAGTCACCGTGAATAACGGAAAAGCGGTAAAAATAATTGAAGAAGCTGCGCGAGAGTTAAACTTAACCGTACATCAACAAACAATTCCATTCCCATGGTCGGAAGATTTTGGGCATTTTACTGAAGCTTTCACCGGAGCGATGTTCGGACTGGGCGCCGGTGAAAAACAGCCTCCTTTACATCATCCCAAATATGATTTTCCGGACGAGATTATTGTAACAGGAATACTGATGTTTGAGAGAATTTTACAAAATATTCTCGCCTCAAAAGAATGAAGGATTTAATAACATTGAGTCAAACCTTGTGATACATTCATCCGTCATAGAACTTAGCAAAAATGCCTTAAAGAAGAATCTGCAATTTTTAAGAAAACAGATCGGAAGCAAAACGCTTTTTTCCTCTGTTATAAAAGGAAATGCTTATGGTCACGGTATAGAAGTGTTCGTACCGTTAGCTGAGGAGTGCGGCGTCAGGCATTTCTCGGTATTCGACGCCAGCGAGGGACTTAGAACACTCCAGAGTATTACTCGCGACAGCCACATTATGATCATGGGCGCTATCGATAACGATGAGCTTGAATGGGCAATCGAAAACGGCATCTCGTTTTATACATTCGATCAGGACAGGTTGAATGCTGCGCTGATAGCCTCAAAACTTACCGGAAAACCTGCCAGGATACATCTGGAGCTTGAGACGGGGCTCAACAGGATGGGATTGGATGATGAAAATCTTAACGATGTCATGCGCATTGTTGAAAACAATTCCGAACATTTCAGGATTGAAGGAGTTTCCACTCATTATGCCGGAGCCGAAAGCATTAATAATTACCTGCGAATTATTGAACAGATAAAACGATATAACCAAATGGTTGAGGATCTGAAGAAGAAAGGTGTAAGCTTTGGATTAAGACACACCGCCTGTTCCGCAGCTGTATTTAACTATCCGGAAACGATCATGGACATGGTAAGAGTAGGGATCGCTCAGTACGGATTCTGGCCAACTAAAGAAACACTTTTACATTACAGCCTTTCAAATGAAAGTGAATCCGGGAAAAGGTTTGTAGATCCACTGAAGCGTGTTCTGAAATGGAAGAGTCACGTTATAAACATCAAACAGGTAGCACCCGGTGATTTCATTGGCTATGGGACGTCATATCAGGCGCCGAGGAATCAGAAGATAGCATCAGTTCCGGTAGGTTACTTTCATGGATTCTCGCGAAACCTCAGCAATTACGGTCGTGTTTTAATCCACGGAAAGCGTGTGCCTGTGATCGGACTGGTCAACATGAACATGATGATGATCAACGTAACAGACGTACCGAATGCTAACATTGGTGATGAAGTTGTAATAATCGGCAAGCAGAAAAAGATGCAGATAACAGTCGCATCCTTCAGCGATATGACCGATAACCTGAATTATGAAGTCCTCGTCAGCCTGCAGCCGGATATACCAAGGGTTGTAGTGGACTGAAAAACATACAACCGAATGACAAATCCGGAAATAAATCCCTTACAAAATAACTGCCATTAGTGAATTCCAGTAAAACGAACATAAAAAGGAAAATAAAAAACTGCTATTCCGCATAATTTTTGCAGAATAGCACAAGGAGATTTAAAAATTTGAAGAATCGAATCCAAATCCAAATGGACTACTGATGCCTTATTCAGAGAAAAACAAAACGTTTGAAAACAAATCTGTGCTTTTCAAGTACGGTGGTAATGCGATGATTGATGAATCCTCAAAACAAGAGTTCATCAAAGTTGTCCACGACCTTAAGAATGCAGGTTTAACAATTGTTATAGTACACGGAGGAGGACCATACATCGCCGAATTGCTGAGCGATGTTGGTATTGAATCAGAATTTATTGGCGGACACCGAAAAACTGATAAAAACGCTATGAAGTTTGTAGAAATGGCATTGTCGGGAAGGGTAAATGGTGAAATTATTAAATTGCTGAATCAAATGAATATTAAAGCCGTTGGATTGTCTGGGAAGGATCAGAAGATGGTTCGCGCAATTAAACGTTTTCATCAAAACGATAATGGTGAAAATGTTGATCTTGGTCATGTCGGTGATATTACGCAAATTGATACGGAATTGATAAATATTCTGACCGAACATGATTATATACCGGTGGTTGCATCAATTGGAGTGGGAGAAGATTCAGAAGACTACAACATAAACGCGGATATGTTTGCAGGACATTTAGCGGGAAATCTTAAGGTAGATCACTATATCCTATTAACCGACGTTGACGGTTTATACAAAAACATAGATGATCCAAATACACTAATTTCTAAATTGACTACAGAAGAAGTAGATAACATACTCCATAATAAGATTCAAGGTGGAATGATCCCAAAGTTAGAATCATGTCTCATCGCTTTAAAAAAGGGAGCTAAACGTGCTTACATTATTAATGGTATGAAACCACGGGAAATATTCGATCTATTATTGATAGAAAAAAAGGTAGGAACGGAAATCATTAAACAAGATGGAGATAAGAAGTATGGATGAATCGCAAAGACTTGAGAAAGAAAATCATTTTCAGTTTTACAAGAGGTATCCTGTAACTTTCGTTGAAGGTAAGGGTACACGATTAAAAGATACGAACGGGAAAGAATATATAGACGCTCTCGCTGGTATTGCGGTAAACAGTATAGGTCATTGTCATCCAAATGTTGTAAAGGCAATTCAAAACCAGGCTGAGAAGTTGATACATATCACTAATCTGTATTATAACGAACCTCAAAGTAAATTAGCGCTGTTGATGACGGAAATATCGGGCTTAGACCGGATCTTTTTTACGAACAGTGGTGGTGAAGCGGTCGAAGGCGCAATAAAATTAGCGCGTCGATACGCCTTTAAAAAGGGTCGAAAAGGTAATATAGTTTCCATGCATGGATGTTTTCATGGCAGAACTCTTGCTACCACAGCGATGGGTAAAAAGAAATACCAGGAAGGCTTTGACCCTATTCCGGGCGGATTCCTCTCAATTCCCTTCAACGATATTAACACTTTGGAAAATGTCGTCCACAATGACGTAATCGCAGTAATAATTGAACCGGTTCAGGGAGAGGGTGGAATTAGAATAGCGAATACCGGGTATATCCAAAAGGTTTCTGAGATTTGTAAAGAAAATGATATATTACTGATTTTCGATGAAATTCAGTGTGGAATGGGGCGTACCGGAAAAATGTTCGCTTTTCAACATTTTGGCGTAATTCCGGATATTCTAACCTTGGCAAAAGCGCTTGGAGGAGGCTTTCCTATCGGCGCTGTTATTGCGCGTCAAGAGATCGCAGAAGCTTTCGATTATGGCATTCACGGCACAACATTTGGTGGAAATCCATTAGCTTGTGCAGCAAGTCTCGCAACCGTAAATACAATTATTTCTGAAAACCTGTCTGACCAGGCTCAGCAAAAGGGAGAATATTTGATTGAAAAACTTAAAGATGCGGCGAAAAAAGTAAGCGGTATTAAGGAAGTTAGAGGTCTGGGTTTAATGATCGGCGTTGAACTCGAGTTTAATGGAGCTGAGGTGGTTAATAAAATGATGGAGAAAGGTGTATTAGCAAACTGTACTGAAGAGACAATCATTCGTCTGGTTCCCCCGTTATTGATTACAAAAGAAGAACTAAACCAAGTTTTTAATGCATTAATCCTGTCAATAGAGGAAGTTCAGAATAATGGTTAAATATCAAGATCTGAGTAAAGGTAAAAAAGGAAAATTTAAAGTTGGGATTGTTGGCGCCAGCGGTTACACAGGGTCTGAGTTGATCCGAATTCTTTTCACACATCCGGATGTTAGTATCAAGGTTGTAACTTCTGAGCATCATGCCGGAGAAAGGTTTTCTAAAATACATCCTCAATTCAGTGGATTAGTTGATATCAGACTATCCACTGCTAAGGAATTAGTTGAAGCCGATTTAGATCTCGTTTTCCTCGCTTTGCCACACGGAATTTCAATGAATTTCGTTCGAGATCACGGATATAAGAGATTCCGAATTATAGACCTATCCGGTGATTTTAGACTAAAATCCGCTCAAACTTATGAAGAGTGGTATAAACTGAGTCATGTAGCAAAAAATGACCTTAAAAAAGCTGTTTTCGGATTACCCGAAATATTCCGAACTCAAATCAGAAATGCTGATTTGGTTGCTAATCCGGGTTGTTATGCAACCAGCGCTATTCTGGCTCTGGCGCCGTTACTGAAAAACAAATTAATTAAATCTAAGGAGATAATTATAGATTCTAAATCAGGTATGACTGGAGCCGGTGCAACGGCAAAACCTAGTACACACTTTCCTGAAGTTACAGACAACTTCAGTGTATATGGATTGTTAAACCACCGACACACACCTGAGATTCAAACTCAATTATCTCTGTTTTCAAAGCAAAAGATCGAGGTTCTTTTTACACCTCATTTAATCCCAATTGACAGAGGGATTCTTTCGACCGTCTATGCTTCACCTAAAGTGGAAGTATGCAGCGAGCAACTGATAGAGATATTTACAAAATTCTATGCTACTGAACATTTTATTAGAATTGTGAGTGATCCCCCAGCAGTAAAGAACGTAAGGGGTTCGAACTACTGTGATCTTTTTGTTACTTATGATAAACGTACCAAAAGGATTATTGTGATTTCAGTGATAGATAATCTTGTAAAGGGAGCTGCGGGTCAAGCTGTTCAAAACATGAATATCATGTTCAACCTTATAGAAAACAAAGGATTAAGGCAGTTGCCTTTATGTCCGTAATCAAAAGGAATTTAGTTATCAGGAGGTCAAATAATGCATAAGAATATTTGTGACGTAAAAGATATCAAATGCTGGGGCGCGCATATTGGGATCAAGACCAATCGTCGTGACCTGGCAATGATCTATTCAGAAAATGAAGCTACAGGCGCAGCGGTATTTACACAAAACCTGATAAAAGCAGCGCCTGTTCAAATAAGCGAGGATCATATAAAATGCGGGAAAATACAGGCGATTGTTGTTGTTTCAGGAAATGCTAATGCCTGCACCGGCGAACAGGGATTAGAGGGCGCAAAGGCTATGGTCAATGCGACTGCTGACATGCTTAACATTGAAAAGGATTTGGTGTTCATCGCTTGTACTGGAATTATTGGTCAAACCTTTCCTACTGCAAAAGTCGTGAAAGGTATTCGAAATAACATCATGAAACTTTCTGACCGACCCGTTGCCGGTACTTTTGCGGCTAATGCAATTCTAACGACAGATACATTTGCAAAAGAGGGATTTCTTAATTTTCAGATTGACGACAAAGAGATTAATATGGGAGGAATTGCCAAGGGATCAGGAATGATTCATCCCGATATGGCGACGATGTTAGGATTTATTGCCTGTGATATAGCTATTAAACAGGAGCTTCTCGATAAAGCGCTTAAAGAAGCAGTAAATAATACTTTTAACATGATTACTGTGGACGGAGACACTTCTACGAATGATACTGTTGCAATTATGTGTAACGGTAGAGCCGGTAATACACTAATTACGGAAGAGGATAGAAATTATTTAAAGTTTAGGAATAAGCTTGAAGAGATGTGTATGTTTTTAGCAAAGCTTATCGTTTCAGATGGTGAAGGAGCAACAAAGATTATCGAATACAAGGTTAGAGGAGCAAAAACGAACCAGGATGCACGACAAATATTGCGTACAATATCAAACTCAAACCTTGTTAAAACGGCTATTTTCGGACAAGATCCAAACTGGGGAAGAATAATTGCTGCCGCAGGACGATCCGGTGTAAATTTCGATGTAAATAAGATGGATCTTTTTATTGGTAAAAATAGAGACGTTCAGATTTTAAAAGACAGTCAACCGTTGGATTTCAGTACAACTGCTTTGAAGAAAAACATGCGTATGACTGATATATGCATTACACTTGACCTGAAGCAGGGAAAGGGTAACGCCATTGGTTGGGGTTCGGATCTATCTTATGATTATGTGAGAATAAACGCAGAATACACCACTTAGCTTTTATGGTTCTTCGCTATTTTGTATGGGTAAAGGATTACAGTATCATAGTCCGACTTGCCCTCCACTAAGCGAAGCGTCAATCTGCGAAGCTCAGCCGGGATTTGTGGAGGGGAGCGCTGATCCCTGCCTTCCACCATAGGCGGACAAGTCGCAGGGACAAGCTTCAGTCGGTGAATCGGCAGGCGTGAATCCAGAATCACGAATCAAAAATCACGAATCACATAAATCTGCTGTGCATTAACCTTGCCACTTATAACCTGATACTTGCTATTGACATCCCCTCTTACCGTACATATATTTAGAAAGGAGTTATGTGACAATGAAAAGTAAAAAACGACAACAAAAAGGATGAAGACAGGGACAGATTTCCATTCAATGATCAGGCAGTCTGCGGAAAAGAAGCTTCTGTTTCTACCCCATGCCATCCGTCAGATGTCCCGGTATGACCGTATGATAAGCCGGATGGAAGTCAGGTCTGTCATAGAATCGGGGGAGATAATCGAAGAATATCCGGAAGACCAGCGTGGTCACAGCGCTTTGATGCTCGGAAAGGGAAGGAATAATCGTCCTCTTCACGTTGTATGTGCGCCCAAGAAAGATTACCTGGCAATCATCACCGCCTACATCCCCCTCAAGCGAGAATGGTTGCCGGATTTCAAGACAAGGAGAATGGCATGAAATGCCTGTATTGTAAAGGAGAAATGAAGCGCGGGACTGCACCGATCCAGGTTGATCATAATGGAGTTCACTTGAGTCTGGAGCGTGTTCCAGCCTGGGTTTGCGGACAGTGCGGCGAGCCTTATTTCGAAGAAGCGGAGGTCGAAGCCATTCAGTCAACCCTGGCAGAACTGGACAAGAAAATCCCCCAATTTACGGAAACCGCGTGATCGTTCACCATTGTCGTTCCGGACTTTCAATGACGCTGAAGCTGCAGCGAAAGAGTATGATCCGGAATCCAGAATCACGAATCAAATTAAGTGGCGCAGGCGCTTGCCCGCATTCCGGAGGACTTGTCCGCCTCTGGCAGATCCAGCCTGTGCATATCACGCAAGGAACACTGAATCAAGATATTACGAATGGATGGAAGGGGATTTGGGAAACGCTGGGGGAGCGTCGAGTGTTTAGTCGACGATTAAAAGAGATTGTAATTACTTGACTTTTTATTATCTCTGTGTTAATATTTAGAATGGTTCACCTTGGAAAAAGAGGATGACATAGCCCCTGTTTCTCGTAAGCCTTAGTGAATGTTGATTGATTTAATGATTTCCCTGATTTTGATAATACTAAGCATCATATCAATTCAAGAAAGGTAAGATATGGAGATCAAATCATATATTTATCCATTATTTTTAATAAATAAAGATCACATACCAATTCAATTTCTTGGTGTTGCATTTCCAATTACCCCCAACGGAGGAATGTTATCATGCAAACATGTCCTTGAACAAGCAGTTCTTACTGATGGAAATTACATTGCAATAATTGATTTCAAAACTTCTTCAGTAATAGTTATTAAAGAATATCAAATTTCTGATACTATCAATTATGATTTGGCTTTCTTATCAAACACAATTAATAATAAGCATGAATATATCCCCATGATACCAGTAAATAAACTGATTATAGGATCAAAAATCTCTTCATTTGGATTTTATTCAATAGGAAAATCTATTTCTGATTTATCACGGGGATTTTTCTCAGGCACAATCGTAAATGTACGACATGTAGATGGTGTTCAGGAAATGGTTTTACCGTTTCCAGTATTGGAGGGAATGTCAGGAAGTCCAGTAATTCACTATTATGAAGGTCCAAAGATAGCTGGAATTTGTATTGGTAACAAACAACAAATAATACAGGTAAATGAAATACTTGAATATCGCGATACAGAAAAGGAATACAAAGAAACAATAAATAGAGTTGTTGAATTCGGAATAAGTTACCCTGTAAATGTAATAAAACTATTTCTTGATGAAATTGGTGTTAATAACTACCTTGTTTCAGATCAACGTGTTGAGATACCAGGTCTTGAAGATTAGCCCGATTTCAAAGAAGCCTTGATACAAGATGAATACTGTCCTTAGATTTGAAGGTTGATTGTGTTAAAAGTGTATTTTATTTAGTACTAGTGTCATGTCATGCTTGTAATGTCGTATAAAAAGTATTATATTACCTTCATATTCAACTTAAACGGGACGGAATATGAAGAAGTACATTGTAACCTTGTCAGCCGAGGAACGAGCGGAGTTGGAAGCGCTTGTG
>JAIPJL010000150.1 GCA_021734165.1 bacterium
CACTGCCCCAGGATATACTAGAACGCGACGGCATGAAAGTCACCGCCCAGGGTATGGTTGATGCTGCCTTTCGCGAAGTCGAGGCTCTGGAGCGGGAGGGATTCAGGGACATCGTCATCGCAATGAAAGCCTCCGATGTGAATGTGATGGTCGAGGCTAACCGCGCCTTCCATAAGCTCAGCGACATTCCGCTGCACCTCGGAGTGACAGAAGCGGGACTAACGGAATACGGCTCAATCAAATCCGCAATCGGCATCGGTTCGTTGCTGATAGACGGCATCGGTGAAACCATCCGCGTATCGCTGACTGCCGAGCCTGAAGAGGAAATCCGCATCGCCTGGTGGATACTCGAAGCAACCGGAGTCCGCCGCCGGAGTCCGGAGCTTGTTTCATGCCCCACGTGTGGTCGCGTTGAAATCGATCTGATCGGATTGACAAAGGACGTTCAGGAGATGCTTAAAGACATTGACATCCCGATCAAAGTCGCTGTCATGGGCTGTGTCGTCAACGGACCGGGTGAAGCGCGTGAAGCAGATATAGGGCTTGTTGGAGGCAAGGGAAAGGGTCTCGTCATCCGCAAAGGCGAGATCGTCCATTCGGTGGCAGAAAATGAATTACTCACCAAGTTCAAGGAAGAGTTAGATAGATTATGCAGCACCTATCCAAAATAAAAAATACTAAAACAATAACAGTGTGGCACGGTCAGCCATTATGTCGATTGATATTCCGACTGACCTGTATTTAGCAAACATCTTTAACGCTGGATTAACTCGCTGACCGTGTTTCATCGGATTCACTGCCAGCGAACAAAATCAGCAGATGTGATTTCCTTAGGTTCTCCAGTTCGCATAACCTTAACAGCATACTAAGGGCTGGCAGTGGCACACTAATACAAAGTTACATATTAATTATCGCTGAAAAAACTCATGGTATAACAATATTATAATTTTCAACGTGTTTGTGAATTATTTTAGACAGCAGTGAGATTATTCAGTGATTATACGTTAGACGAGGACGTCTGATACCACTTAATAAGAGAATTTAAAAGAGATAAAAGATGGACATTAACTACCTTACAGCCGTCATGCACGAGCAGCAGCAGGCACATCAGCGGTTTTTGGACGAATCCGCAAAGGCGCTGCTCAAAATTTCAGAGACAATTGCAGAAACGCTTAAGAACGGTCATAAGTTGCTGCTGTTCGGCAACGGAGGATCCGCTGCGGACGCTCAGCATGTGGCTGCTGAAATCGTCGGACGCTTCGAAGCGGAACGTAAAGCCTTTCCGGCAATTGCGCTTACGACGGATACTTCGATACTAACTGCTGTCGGTAATGATTACGGGTTCGAGCAGGTCTTTTCTCGTCAACTGGAGGCTCTCGCTAACAAGGGTGACGTGGCGGTTGGTATTTCAACCAGCGGAAGTTCTGAGAATGTAATTAAAGGATTAGAAAAGGCTAAGGAAATGGGAGCGATCTGCATCGGCTTCACCGGAGGTCGGGGAGGCGCTATGCCCGGCATCTGCGATATCTGCTTCATCGCCCCGGCAGACAGAACCGCCCGAATCCAGGAACTGCACATCGCTGCCTGGCATATTATATGTGAAATGGTGGAGAAGGATTTGGTTGATTAATAGTGTATTATGCAGGATGTCCTCATCCTGCATAATTGTTGAGTTTCTTCCACAGGGTGAGGACACCCTGCGTCACTTTTAACTCCAATACTAAAGGCTATTTTATTCCCCATCCCCCTTCAACCACTCCGCCACTTCAGTTGCGTAATAGGTCAGTATAAAATCAGCGCCTGCTCTTTTGAATGACGTCAGTGTTTCCATAACGATCTTCTTTCGGTCAATCCAGCCGTTGCGCGCGGCTGCTTCTATCATGGCATATTCACCTGAAACCTGGTAGGATGCGGTTATTCTTCCAAATTTCTGCTTAACGGCAGCAAGAACATCGAGAAACGCCACACCGGGTTTGACCATCAGCATATCTGCGCCTTCTTCAAGATCAAGCTCAGCCTCTCTCAGTGCTTCCTCAATGTTTGCGGGATCCATCTGATAACCGCGACGATCTCCGAACTGTGGAGCAGAACCGGCAGCTTCACGAAATGGTCCGTAATATGATGATGCATACTTTACGGCATAAGAAAGAATCGTTGTGTCTAGGAAACCTGCTTCATCAAGACCTTTTCTAATAGCTGCAACTCTGCCGTCCATCATATCGGAAGGCGCAACTATGTCCGCGCCGGCACGAACCTGACTCACTGCGGTTTTAGCAAGCAGTTCAAGCGTGGCGTCATTCTCAACAGTCTCATTGATCAATATACCACAATGCCCATGACTGGTGTATTCACATAAACAGACATCAGTAATGATCAATAAATTCGGAACTGCTCTTTTAATCATCCTGACTGCTCTCTGGATAATTCCGTCCATGTTATAAGCATTACTACCATGCGGATCTTTGAATTCAGGGATTCCAAAGAGTATAATTGCAGGTATATTAAGTTCAAAAATTCGCTTGGATTCTTCAACAACCTTATCAATTGATAAATGAAACTGTCCGGGCATACTGCTAATCTCGTTTCGTATGTTACTACCCGGAACGACAAACAACGGCTGGACAAGATCGTTAACTGTTAAATGATGTTCGCGTACTAAGCGTCTGATTGCCTCATTCCTGCGCAAACGACGCGGTCTGTCTATTGGAAATGACATTATATTATCCTGCTTTCAGTTTATTAGAAAGTTCGTTGATAAGTTTATCAACATTATCTCCTTTAACATGAGCCCATCTATGACTATCAGCTTCTCCTCCCCAGAAGCCATATAAACTCCATTCATTGTCTTTAAATAAAGCATAAACACCTAACGGTAAACCACATCCTCCCCCAAAGCGAGTCATGACCGCTCTTTCAATTGTAGTTGCTGCTTCAGTCGTTTCGTCATTCAGAATAGAACGCACCTGGGAAAAATTTTTATCATCATCTCTCATCTGAATAGCCAATGCGCCTTGTCCTGGTGAAGACACGAAAGTTGTTGGTAATAATCGCTCTACGATAAATTCATCAACAGATAATCCTAACCTGCTGACTCCGGCAGCAGCAAGAAAAATCGCATTATATTCACCATCGCGCAACTTTTGAAGTCTTGTTGTAACGTTTCCGCGTAGATTTTTAATTTCAATATCAGGTCTTAACGCCTTTAATTGAACTGAACGTCTAACGGCGCTTGTGCCAACAGTTACTCCCAATTCCAGAGGTATTTCCTGTCCTTCGCTATAAACCTCAGGTTTTATAATAAGTAAATCCGCAGGATCTTCCCGCTCTGTAACAGCAGCTATAATCAATCCTTCCGGTGAAACTGAGGGTACATCTTTAAACGAATGAACAGCCAAATCGATTTTATATGTCAGAAGCGCCTGCTCGATCTCGCTTGTGAAGAAACCTCTACCGTCCATATCGCTGAAAGGACGATCAATAACCCGATCACCCTGAGTTGATATTGTCATGATTTCAGGTGTATCACCTAACTCACGTTCAATAAAAGCTGCTACTGTCTTTGTTTGAATCAGCGCGAGTTCACTCCCGCGTGTGCCAATCCTCATAGATTACCCATATAATGTTACATTCTTCACCGATAAATATCGTTATTTATCTCAAAATTATCATTTTAGAGTAAAATAATTGTAAAAATTGCTTAAGAAAACATAATTTTACGTATAATATTTTATTTAACAAGAAAATATACTTGAAAAACACTTCAAGGTGATTTATCTTGGTAGATTATGAATAATAAACAAAACAAGAATTATATTATATTCCTTGTTTTATTGTTTGCAAGTTGTACATCTCAGACTATCCAAAGAACTGAACAGATAGATGCAGCAATAGAACCTCCGCAAGCGGACGCGTTTGTTACGCAACTCCAGCCTCAAGTTGAAGATATCAACTATCAACCTTTGGATTTACCATGGTTTTTTAAACCGCACACTCCCCTTCTCGCTGAACCTTATGCTATCGAATTACACACTTCGGATGGTAATTTCGATGAATCAGAACATGTTTCCAGAATTGTTGATGGCTTTCGCGTTCAGATTTACAGCGGTAAAGACCAAGCTGTTGCCAGAAATATTGAAAATAAACTTAAAAACATCTACGATATAAATGTCTATTTTCTCTACGAAGCGCCATTCTACAAGGTTAGAATTGGCAATTTTGAAGATAGAAACTCCGCCGCTCGCTTTGGAATAGATATGCGAAAAAACGGCTTTAGAGACGCCTGGGTGGTAAAATCACTTATTACGATTGAATAATGGAAATCACAAAAGACGACAGAACACCTTCATTTCTCGCTGAAACATACGAGAAACCTGACTTTATTCCTATAGCGCTTAGCAGTTTACGCACTGACGCTATCATCAATACCCAATTATACATTAAAATTGGAGCAGACAAATTTGTCAAATATCGTGAAGTAAATATTATATTTGACGATGACATAAGACATAGACTAAATGAAAGCGGTCATTCACATATCTATGTTACAGGCAAAGATAGTAATTCTATGAATAACTATCTCGAGACAAATCTCATTAATGTGCTCGCCAATAATAAAATCGAAAACAAAGAGAAAGCTTCTGTGCTTTATGAAACGACAACCTGGCTAACGCGCGAACTAATGTCGGATCCTCGTTCTAAAGAAGGTGTTGTTCAATCAAGAAGACTTGTTGAAAACACTGTCGATTTTATTCTATCAAACGCCAAAATACATAGTTTTTTAGTTCAACTAAGCTCTTATGATTATTATACATATACTCATCAGATTGATGTTATGGTTCATGCTGTGACAATTGGCAAGGAGTTGAACTTGAATTCTGCAGAAGAGTTGCTTGATCTTGGACAAAGCGCTATGCTGCACGATGTTGGGAAATCCTACATAAATCCTAAAATTATTAAAAAAACAGGAAAACTTAACGAGCACGAATGGATTGAAATGCAGGAACATCCTGATCTTGGCTATTCAGCGCTTGCTTCTACAAATGCGATCTCGGAGAATGTTTTGCACAGCGTCAGACATCACCATGAATATCTCAATGGCACCGGTTATCCAAAGAAACTCAGCGGAGATCAGATTAATCTTAATACCCAGATTATTACCTGTGCCGATATATACAGCGCTCTGACAACAAGGCGTGTTTACAGACCGGCGCTTAAAACCTTCCCAGCGCTTTCAATTATGAAAGAAATGGTAGGAACAAAGATCAGTAAACATATTTTTGAGAGCTTCGTAAAGGTACTTGGAAAAGTCGAAAAATAGGTTTTGCCTGCTTAGAAATATAAAATCCCCTTCAGTTTCCATTTAGATGGAAGCAGGGGGATTTCAGTTTTAAAATTATACGCCGATATAATCCGTTACAGTGTTTATTTACCACCATCAACAGGTTATATTCTATTCTTTAAGAAGCTTAAAAATCATAAGCACACATAACAAAATGAAAAATGACAATCTCAGATAAATTATTTGAACGCGCAAAGGAAGTCCTCCCCGGTGGAGTTAATTCCCCGGTCAGAGCATTCCGATCCGTTGGAGGCAGTCCTCGTTTCATCGCCAGAGCAAAGGGTTGTACACTGACTGATGTGGATGGTAATTCTTACATCGATTACATCGGATCATGGGGTCCTATGATACTCGGTCACGCCCATCTCGAAGTCATACAAGCCGTTCAAAGGGCTGCCATGCTGGGCACAAGCTATGGCGCTCCCTGCCCTGCGGAAGTACAGCTCGCCGAATTAATTGTCGAGCGTATGCCGTCGGTTGAGAAAATACGCTTTGTGAACTCAGGCAGTGAAGCCACCATGAGCGCTATCAGGCTGGCGCGTGCTGCCACAGGCAGGAACGTGATCCTCAAATTCAACGGCTGCTACCATGGTCACGCCGATTACTTCCTCATCCAAGCCGGTTCAGGAGTTGCTACGCTGGGACTGCCGGACAGCCCGGGTGTAACTGAAGGCTCAGCCAGAGACACCCGCTCGGTTGAGTATAACAGCCTCGATGAAGTCAAGGCAGTTTTTGATGCAGAAGGCGCTAACGTAGCAGCAGTAATCGTAGAGCCGGTTGCCGGAAATATGGGAGTAGTCCCACCTGAAGATGGTTTTTTAATGGGTCTGAGGAAACTGTGCGATAAACATGAGGCTTTACTGATCTTCGATGAAGTTATGACCGGCTTTCGGGTTGATGCGGGAGGCGCACAGCAGCTTTACGGAATAAAACCGGATATGACAACTCTCGGCAAGATCATCGGAGGCGGACTGCCGGTCGGCGCTTACGGCGGCTCAGATGAGCTAATGAAAATGATTGCGCCTGAAGGAAATGTCTATCAGGCAGGTACTTTATCAGGCAATCCGCTCGCAATGGCAGCCGGACTGAAGACGCTGCAATTATTGGAAGACTATATCTATCAAAACCTTGAAGAAAGCTCAGCAAAACTTACAGCAGGTTTAAAATCCGCTGCAGAAAGCGCAGGCATCCAAGTGGTAGTTCAGCGCGTGGGATCTATGCTGACGTTGTTCTTCACCGATAGACCCGTCAGGAACATGCAGGACGCTAAAGCCTCGGATCACAAACGCTTTGCACATTTATTCAACGGTATGATAGACGAGGGCGTCCACCTCCCACCGAGCGGTTATGAGGCTTGGTTTATTTCCGCAGCCCATGATGAAGGGACGATTGAAAAGACTGTTGAGACGGCTGAGAAGGTTTTGAAGGGGATGTAAATCCAAATTAAGAGCATTTTCGACACTTTCGACGCAAAATTACCGTTCTGAGTGGCGTCATGTGAGGACACAGGCACCTGAAATGTAAATAATTTGACCCGTGGGATTAAAGCAGTTGATTACAGACAAGTAGTACGATCACCCGTTGCCTTTAATCACCCCTTATTAACATTCAAATCCCTGCTTTTGTGTAAATACATCGGAAGGGATCTGTATGAAATTAT
>JAIPJL010000019.1 GCA_021734165.1 bacterium
CTTGCCTTCCTTTGATGAGTTACTGCCAGGTTTCAAGCGAAGCGTAACCTGGCAGATTACGTTTCGCAAGCCACACTTTCACCGTTTCACAATTCGTCTAATCCCTCCCCCCCTACAGAGTAGGGGGGGATTAAGGGGGGGGTACCTTATCAAAATCACCTTCCGTAATGCGCTAAACGCATCAGCTTCCATTCTCACAAGATAGATACCCGCCTGTGATTTCACTTGCCTTCCTTTGATGAGTTACTGCCAGGTTTCAAGCGAAGCGTAACCTGGCAGATTACGTTGCGCAAGCCACACTTTCACCGTTGTACAATTCATCTAAACCCTCCCCCCCTACTATTGCAGAGCCTGTCCCTGCGAAGGCAGGGAGGGGGATTAAGGGGATTACCTTACCAAAACCATCTTCCGCACAGCGCTGAACGCATCAGTCTCCATTCGCGCGAGATATATCCCCGCCGGAGCATCCTGTCCATTCCAAATCACAGTATAACTGCCTGCCGATTTTTTACCGTTAACCAATGTACAGATTAACTGCCCCTTCAGATCGAATACCTGCAGCGAAACATTTGATGTCATAGGCAGATCAAACGATAACTGTGTTGTCGAATTAAATGGATTAGGGTATGGTTGACTTAGACTGAACTCCGTTGGAATAGTATTATGTGTATCATTACCAACAGCATCAGGACCAATACCGATTAGCGCAACGGTCAGTGAATCGTTGACAATATCGTTGGATGTGATGGTCAATGAACCACTATATTCACCTATTTCCTCCGGTGTAAAAGTAACAGTTACAACGAGGGAATCTTCGTTGTCAATGACTGTTTCATCTTCAAAATCATTACTGAAATAGTCACCTACAACAGAAATATCGGATACGGTTAGGTCAAGAATACCTTTATTATAAATTGTAATAGTTAATTCCCTACTACTGTCAACAGGGATTTCGCCGAAATCTAATTCAACAGATGAAACGTCAATTTTGCAAGCTAAAGAATAAATATAAGCTGAGCCGTAATTTTCTCCGTTGTCATCATTATAGCGAGCTCCAACAATAACATGATCACCGTTTAAAGAAACAAAGCTACCGAACCAATCGTTTGATGCTGCATCGCTTGCAGTTAACTTTTGTTTTTCAATCCATTCATCATCATCGCGGACAAAGAGGTAGATTGAACCAGAATCGTCGCCATCGTCATTATTCTTCGGAGCGCTAATAATAGTATAATCACCACTATTAGAGACAAACATACCAAAGTAGTCATCTGCTGCAGTATCCGCAGCAATCAATTTTTGTTGTTGCGTCCATTCATCACCATCACGTACAAAGATGTAGGCTGAACCAGATTCCCATCCATTATCATCGTCCGTCCTTGCTCCTATAATAACATAATTAGCGTCAATAGATACTGAATAGCCGAACTCTTCGTCTGCTTCTGCATCATCTGCAGTTAATTTCTGTTGTTGTGTCCATTCATCACCATCGCATACAAAGACATAAGCAGAGCCAGAACCATCTCCTGCATCATCACTCCACGGAGCGCCAATTATAACATAATCACCGTTAATTGAAACAGACCAGCCAAACTGGTCTCTTGCTTCTCCATCATCGGCGGTTAACTTTTGCTGTTGCGTCCATTCATTACCATCGCGTACAAAGATATAGGCTGAACCCGAAAGATTCCCGTTTTCATCGTTTCCAGCGGCGCCGGCAATAGCGTAATCACCTGCAATAAAAACAGAATATCCAAAATAGTTACATGTATCAGCATCATTGGCAGTCAGTTTCGCTTGTTGTGTCCATTCATTACCATCTCGTGAAAAGATGTATGCTGAACCAGACATATTTCCACCATCATCGCTACGGTAAGCCCCAATGATCGCATAATCACCACTAATTGAAACAGAAAAACCGAAAACATCCCCCATTTCCGCATCGTCAGCAGTCAGCTTTTGTTGTTGAGTCCACTCCTCACCATCCCGAACAAAGATATATGCCGAACCTGAGTTGTTTCCATTATCATCGTTGAGATAAGCTCCAATAATAGCATAATCACCGTCAATTGAAACTGAAATGCCGAATTGATCACCTGCTTCTGCATCATCGGCGGTGATTTTAAATTCATCAACAGCGAAGGCGCCCGCAGCCAGCGCTGCATTCATAATAAGGATTAAGATAATTGTTGAGCGTTTCATAATAATTCCCCTTTTCTCACCACCAAGGCGCCAAGGCACAAAGAATTACAGCAATTAACACTTGGTGTCTTTGAGTCTTAGTTGTTTATTATTCTCTTTTTTAACACGGATGCACAGGATGATCAGGATAAAAATAAATCCTGTTTGTCTGTTTATCTCTACGCAAACTCGTACAGAGGAACTGTGCTTGCCGGCTTTTTTGTCGTTCTTAATAACTCTTCAATCTGACGCACAGTTTCCGGCTTCAGAAGCACATCACCGCAAAAAGAACACACCTCCGCAGGGACATTATCAATGACAACGACTTCCCCCTTATATCGGGTGGTGTGAACAATAAAACGCTCTTCATACTCACCTGGGCATCCTTTGATACTGCATTTCATTTTTATTTTCTCCTTCGTGTCGGTGTAATCCATTTTGGTTGTTTTGGGCTGTAAACAGTTATAATGATGAGTACCGGTTGTTCTGTTGTGCACACTATATGCAAAGGTCGATTGTCTTTGGTTGAACCGTTGACTAAACAACAAGCTCCCCTAAGATGTTCAGAGTAGTTCTCTAATATTCTACCATTTGAAATTGCTTCAAGAACTTCATCGAGTCTAATATCTTCTTCATCCATTTCCTGTTGGGCGTGATGTGTAATACGGATGTTTTCCATATTAGCCTGAGCAACGATGCGTTCCAGTATAACATCCAAATCGTTTGTATTAATATCTTTTACACTACTGTCCTGCATAATTTCCTGTTTGTAAATATTCAGCCAGTTTAAAAAAATCCATTAGGTTTTACTAAATACTCTCTGTTTGCCTTTTCTAACACGGATGCACAGGATGATCAGGATAAAATCCTGTCTATCCTTGTTCTTATTAGAGCGCTTTTCCTCAGTTAGATTGTCTTATATGCTCTGAACGTTTCTTTAACCACTTCATTAGAGAACTCTGACTTTCACCGGATGGTTTACCGAGAAGCACATTCTCAACACTTATATCTTCGTCAAGGTCTATCCAATGAATACCCTCTCCCCTGCCAATTAGTCGCCAGTTATTTCGCTCCTTTGGATCACTGTGCAGAAGCCGTGGATACCATAAGAGAGGCGCTGAAATAGTACGACCATCAATAAGATCAATGATTAATGTATCTTCGTTGATACTTACATGTTTTGCTATTGCTGTTCCAGTCTCAATCACTGAAGTATTCATCCCAGCTCCTTCGGTATTGCTCTTCACAATCTTTTGTATATTGTTGATTTCAGGCCTGCTGAATCCCTTGTTACTCTGAAGTCTCACAGGAATCAACCAGAATTTGGCTACACTTTCGTCATGCTCGACATGAACATGATATGGTTCATCACGATCACCTGCGTAAAAGAAAAATCTATATTGTCCAACTCTTAAAACTGTAGGCATTGTTCAAAACTTGTTTATCAAATATTTCGTAAAGTATTAATTTCCTATAATAAAAACAAGTAGTTAATCTCTACACCAAAGGTATTCTTCTGTTTTTGTACTCAATGTTAAAGAGAAGTTAAATATCTAACACGGATGCACAGGATGCTCAGAATAAAACATCCTGTATATCCTGTCTATCCTTGTTCTTAACGTCCTTCTTATCAGCGCTTTCACACTTTCAAACTTGTAAACTTGCTAACTTGTTTACTTGCTAACTTGTTTTTTCCGTCACATTTCCGTCACACCCTCTATCCCTTACCCACAAAGGCTTTCTGGCGATTGTGTGACGATGTGACGCAAATTATACATACACTCGTGCGGAATATACAACACTATACTCCAAAAAGCAATACTTAATGTCATAAATATATCATAATCTTGCTTATTTTGCAAGCCTACACTGATTGACTAAATTCTCCCAAACCGGATGGAAATTTAACAGCATTCCATGCAACATTATAATATCCCGCTTCAAGTTTGTCATTGACCAGAGTCACAATTTCGCTTCCCTGTATGTTTATGTGTAATTGTTTTTAGGGCTTTCATTGACAAAATTTGATACAAATCTTATGCACATAACGAATCTATTCTTCCCCAAACACATCCGCCTGAAAAGTATAGAATTCCATTCCTTCGTGCCAATCATTCCTTGACAGCCCAGCTTTAAGGCAGAGGTTATTGAGAGTTTCATCCAAATCCCAGCCCTGCTCGGTGGCTACCTGGGGCAGATAGACAGCCTGCCTGCCGCGTTTCTTAATCAATATACCGTCCCTGCCGATTACAATGTCATCAATCCCTGAAACCAGTTTGAAGGGAGTCAATACCGAGATCTCAATTTCAATATCATCAAGCTCATCGAGCGTTACAGGTAAAAACCTGCGGTCGTTGAAAGCCGCCTGCATAGCCATTGATCCTATCACCCGGCTTAGTGGCATGTCCTCCGCCATGTGACCTATGCAGCCGCGCAGATGTCCGTGTTTGTTTAGAGTGACAAAAGCTCCCTGATTATGATAGTCGGCATAATTAAATCCCCTCGGCAGAGGCACAGTTTCGGTTGTCAAATAACGGGTTATGGTCTCACGAGCGAGTTTTAATAGTGCCGCTTTGTCATCCTGTAAGGTTGAATTTGGATATACGCTGGTTTTAAAATCAAAAGTTGTATTTTCAATTGCACGCGAACCTTTTTTCTGAGGCGCAAAAACAACCGCTCCATACCCTACAACTCGATCCGGTGTGCCGATCAGAGCGTCACCTGAGTTGGCGGAACTGATGAGATACCCTTCCTTTGCGCTAAGCGATCTTGCCGCATACATAGCAGTCAGGATAGCGCCTTCTCCGCAGGCGCAGGTTGAGAGGCTTCTTATGTCTCGACGCATCTGATCAGCTATAGTTGACTGCACTTTTTGAGGCTCTCCCGATATAATCGCGTTAAGCGTTTTCCCGTCAACAACTTTAGCATCTTCATAATTCGGATAATGCGACAAGTCGGTGCTGGCAACGATTAACGCTTTTCGGTCTTTAATAATTTCAGCCAGATTCTCACCGAACTTCCTGCAACCTCTCAGATCAGTGGTTCCAACAATGAATGGGACAATTTTCGCTTTGGGAAAGAGATACTGGATGAAAGGAACCTGCACTTCTACGGAGTGCTCCTGTCTGTGGACAGCAGGATTGAACAAGATATTTTTATCTGACTGAGTGATCTTATTTGCTATTTTTGAGTCTATTTCAACCAATCCAAGCGGCGTCCGGTATGCTCCTTCCGGGTAAACAGAAATACCGTTAAATCCGGCGGTTGTGTGGTTAATGCCAAGAATGATTATAAGATCGTAGTTAAAATCCTTGACTTGATTATAAGCGTCAGCCGCAATCTGAGCTGAATAGATATATCCTGCGTGAGGAACGACAATCGCAACCGGAGGAGATTTATATACTATCCTTGTTGGGTTTGTTTTGAATGAATCCTTGAGATAGCTTTCAATAGCAAGCTTCAGTTTATCCGAATCATCCGGGTAAAACTGCCCGGCAACTGCCGGAGGGCGGATGCTACGCTCATTAATCCTGTCATTTGACGGTTGAGATTGACAGCCTTGGGTCAGCAGAAGAATCAGAATTATCAATCTTAGATAGACAGGATGAACAGGATGGACGGGATATTTTATATTCTTATCATGAATATAATGGTTATCCTTGTAAAAATAGTTTCTTTTCATTGCCATACTCCAGCAATTGGTTCTTTACAGTAACGACATTTTCCATTAACAATATTATTTGATTGGACAAAATATCCCTGTCGTTCAATGACTACTTTTCCGCATTTAGGACAGAATGTGTTGTTGCCGGGATGTCCTGGTACGTTACCAACAAATGGATAATGAATTCCCTTATCAAGCGCAATCTCACGTGCACGCACGAGAGTAGCAATGGGTGTGGGCGGCAGATTCAACATCTGATAATCAGGATGAAAGCGGGTGAAATGAATCGGTACGTCGGGCCCGACTTCACCCATCACCCAATCGCAAAGATTGGTCAGCATTTTTTCGGAATCGTTGAGTGTCGGCACCACAAGATTGACGATCTCCAGATGAGTACCGCTCTTTGCCACCTGCTTGATGCTCCTTAGCACTGGTTCCAACTCAGCATTACAGACATTACGGTAAAAATCCCTGCTGAAACCTTTCAGATCGATCTTGATCGCATCCAGCGTTTTGCACATCTCACTCAACGGTTCTTTTGTCATGAAACCACAGCTTATCAATACCGATCGTATTCCCTGCGCTCTGCCAAGCTCTGCAATATCAAGCAGATATTCGGTAAAAACTGTCGGTTCATTGTAAGTGTAAGCGATTACCGGAGCAGCGCTATTTTCAGCGCTTTTAACAATACTAAGTGGGGGAACAAAATCGTCAGGGAAATCTTCAGGATTTGACTGAGAAAGCTCCCAGTTCTGGCAAAACTTGCAGTGCAGCGGACAACCCGCTGTGGCTATTGAAAACGCCATAGAACCGGGCAGGAAATGATAGAAAGGTTTTTTCTCGATAGGGTCAACATGCGCGGATATCGGATGTCCATAGGAAAGCGTTCGCAGTTCACCATCGATGTTAATTCGTGTCCGACATTTTCCCCGTTCACCTATTCTTATCGTACAGCCTTGAGCGCAGAGCAGGCATTTAATCATCACCTCGCTGTGCTGATAATTGGGAAACAACGACGGACCTTCGCCATGACATTTAGCGCAGTTGCCTGCCGCTTCTGCAGTTGTTGCCCAGAATCTGGCGCGGGGGGCATTGCGAATTAACTTATCCAGCTTTCCGGCAGCGACAGCATCACCGTAAGAATCCCTGAAAAAACATCGCATTAATGCCGGAGTGGATAGAAATACTCCGGCGCATCCAAGCAACAGGCTGTATTGAGCAGATGATTTAAGAAAATTGCGTCTGGTTATTTGATCATTCATTTTTACAAAGAGACAAAAGATAATGAATCACAAAAGATAATATAGGGAGTAAACATTGTTTATTCAAGATGAAAACATAAATTACATAGATGTTAAATGTATAGAGATATGCGTTACAGAAAAAATCGACAAAATTATATATCACTTTCAAAGGATTTGAGAAATTAAACAGTAGTTATCGGCTTGCATTAGAAAGAAGCCTTTTGTAAATTTAATGTTCAGTTTAAACTGCAAATAATCAGTACTGGATTTTCATGGCACAAAAACAAGCCATAACGGCGATTTATCCCGGCACATTTGACCCTATTACCAACGGTCATCTTGATATTGTAAAAAGAGCAGCTCCGCTGTTTGACAAGGTTATAATAACACTTGCTCTGAACATCGACAAAGATCCACTATTCAGCATTGAGGAAAGACTTGAGATGTTACGACGTTCGACAGAAGATATCGAAGGTGTTGAAGTTGCACAGTTCAGTGGACTTGTGGTGAATTTTGCTTCCAGTCGCGGCGCTAAAGTTATAATAAGGGGTTTAAGAGCTGTTAGTGATTTCGAATATGAATTTCAGATTGCGCTTATGAACCGTAAGCAGCGACCAGAGATTGATACGGTTTATTTAATGCCTGACGCAAGATATACATATTTAAGCTCCAGCATTATTAAGGAAGTTGCCAGGCATGGCGGTGAAGTTCGTCAATTAGTGCCTTCGTTTGTAATGGAGATGCTGATGAAGAAATTTCCAAAAAGTATATCGGAGTGACTAAATACGTTAATACACTACAATAGGGTTTAAGGATTAGTGGACTTTAATTCTTACATCCTAATTCACATACATATTAAGGAACAACAATGAAAAGTCTATTCATTTCTTCGACTGAACCAAGGAGCGGTAAGAGTGTTGTTGCAGTGGGCTTGATGAAACTCCTCCAACGTCGGGTTGATAAACTTGGGTATATTAAACCAATTGGCAATGCTATTGGGAATATGCCCGATGAAGATGTTGAGCTTATTCGAATTCTTTTTAAGTTAGACTGTAAACCTGAGGTAATAAATCCACTCAGCATAGATGAAGCCAGAACCATTTTATCTGATAGTGGTGAAGATGAATTATTAACAAAATTACTCAGAGCTTACGATCAGGTTTGCAAGGATAAAGATATAGTTGTCATAGAAGGTACTGATTATTCGGGAACCTTGTCAGCGCTTGAGCTTGACATAAATGCAGATATTTCCAAAACACTCGACGCGCCGGTGCTTATGGTTGCGAGTGGTGAAAACCGTACCATTGAAGAAATTATCTCTCAGGTTACGGTTGCTAAGGAGTCCTTCGATGAAAAAGGCTGCGATTTTATCGGTGTAATCGTAACTAAAGTTGCCGAAAAAGAACATAAACGCATCACAAAGGGATTAGAGAAAGAATTCCCAAAACATGGAATTACGCTGTTAGGTGTAATTCCCTTAATCGACATACTTAGATCACCACGGTTGGGTGAAATTGCAAGGAAACTCAAAGCCAAAGTCATGTATGGAGAAGAGTATTTACATAACCTGGCTGGAAGTCCACGTGTTGCTGCTATGTCAATCGGTAATGCCTTGGCAAGGTTTGAAGATGGAATGTTATTAATAATGCCGGGTGACCGTGAAGATATGATCTTATCGGCAATGGTTTCGCGTGTAGCGGTAACCTATCCAAATATTTCCGGTATGATCTTATGCGGTGGTTTGGAACCGCATGATTCCGTTAAAAGACTTATAGGTGGACTTAGCGGATTTAACATTCCAATATTGCAGATGGATGATGATACGTTCAATACTACGGTGAAAGTACACCAGATGCCTGTCTCGCTCTATGCAGGTGATGAGCAGAAAATCAACATCGTATTTCAAGCAATGCGGGATCACGTATCACGGGATGAGGTTTACAAGCTCCTTGATCTGAAACGAGCGCCAAAGACGACGCCACTGGTTTTCCTGAACGGATTGCTTGAACGGGCGCGGAGTGACAAAAAAAGGATTGTGTTGCCTGAAGGTGATGAAGAAAGAACATTGAAGGCTGTTTCACGTGTTCTCGCTGATGATGTAGCAGATATAATTTTACTCGGAAGCGAAGACGACATCAGAGAAGCCGCAAACCGCGCCAATGCTAAAATTGATAAAGCAACCATTATTAATCCCGTAAAAAGCGACCTTCTCGAAAAATATGGGAAAGAATATTACGAACTCCGCAAACATAAAGGCATCGACGCCGTCCATGCGAAAGACGTGATTACCGATCCCATCTATTTCGGCACCATGATGGTTCATCTCAACGATGCAGACGGTCTGGTTTCAGGCGCTGTGCATACTACGCGACATACAATTTCACCCGCTTTCCAGATCATAAAAACCATACCAAATGTTTCTCTGGTTTCGAGCGTATTCTTTATGTGTCTTCCCGATAGAGTCTATGTGTACGGTGATTGTGCGGTAAATCCGCATCCCGATGCAAGCCAATTGGCTGATATTGCCATATCGTCCGCTCAAACGGCTAAGGCATTCGGATTTGATCCCATGGTCGCAATGCTTTCCTATTCAACAGGCAGTTCAGGTGTCGGACCAGAAGTGGAATTTGTAAAGGAGGCAACTGAGTTGGTAAGAAAGCGAGCGCCTGAGTTAAAGGTTGACGGACCTATGCAATATGACGCAGCCGTTTCAGAATCAACGGCACGCTCAAAAATGCCCGGCAGCCCCGTTGCCGGACGCGCAAATATCTTCATCTTCCCCGACCTCGATGCGGGTAATATGGCCTATAAAGCAGTGCAGCGCTCATCAAAAGCCATAGCTGTCGGACCTGTGCTGCAAGGATTGAATAAACCTGTAAATGATTTGTCTCGCGGCTGCCTCGTTGAAGACATTGTTTACACCATTGCAATAACTGCCATTCAAGGGCAGTAGGAAAAGCTGGAGATCATTTTTATGCCCACTTATGAATATAAATGTCTTGATTGTAAGCATAAAGTTGAATATTTTCAATGGATGAAGGAGGAGCCACGCACCAAATGCCCGCGGTGTGGCGGTAGATTAGTCCGGCTTGTTTCAAGTGGAACCGGTTTGATTTTTAAAGGTACAGGCTTTTATATTACCGATTATAAGAAGAAAGAGGGTAATCTTAAGAATAATAAAACGCCTCATCGACCTCACGGTGTTGATGCTGAAACAAAGAGTGAATCAACACTGAAAGACGATAAGAGCACAACAGTACCGGATAAACAAAAAGCAGCTCAAAACTGATTATATTGCTGCTGAAACTCTACTTTAAATTTTTTTTACGTTAGCAGCATCTCGTAAACATTACAAAGAGGTTGATAGTGAAAAAAATGATTTTCACAAATATGAAAGATCTTCAGAAGATGATTGATCTTCTTGACCAGAGTAATTTTGAATATTCATGGTATTTCATGAACAAAAAATATGAGATACATCTTGGTGATACGAATGTTGATCATGTGAAATACATGCTTAAGAACGCTAACATTCAGATCCCTTTCAAGTGGGATAATTATTACTGGTAAAAACAGAACTTTGGAGCATTAATGAAAATACCAAGAAATCTACCACAACCTATATTTGTTCGACCAAACGATTATGTCAGTCTGGCAGGGGCAGATTACATTATTCGGAGAAATGAGTTCTCGCAGATGGTGAAAGTACTGGGACGCGTACAGCGTAAACTTCCATCAGAAAAGGACGTAATCTGGGCTTTGAAATCAGGAAGACCGGTGGGATATTGGGGAAACAAATATTTTATTTACGAGCGTATCGATCAGGAGATCATCGAACCTATTATGCAGGCAATCTGGGATTTCGATAAAAGGCGCGGCATAGATCCTCCTGATATGTCGGAAATGGCTGAAAGGGAATACGACTTTTAAAAAAATGATGTTTAAACCGGCAGGTCTCATTCTTATTAAAGAATGAAACCTGCCAGATTACTCTTCGCTTGAAATCTGGCAGGAACTCAACAATAAGGCAGTAAATTCGTAGTATCAATCAATAATTCACACGTAAAGTCAGTGTTTTTTCGTCTTTATCTTTGATCTTTTCTGGTTTTAAAACTATTCCTTCCCTTGCCAAAAGATAGCAGCGATTATTCTCTAATCTGATTGCAATTTTGTGATGTAACCTCACATAATCACCAAATGGTATCAACTTTTCTTCATCTGCTGCAATAACATATTGCACAGCCCATCCTTCAGGGACATTGTTCAGTATTTTGTCCGGCTTAATTACATTCAATTCTTTACTATGAGTTTTAAACTTAAAGTCAAGTGTAAAATATGGATCTTCAAACCAATGGCTGTATTTCGAGTAAAAAATATAATTCAGATCCGACCCATAATCACCATTATTAGCAAAAACAATATTCTTAATAATTGGAACATCACCAAGCACATCCTTTGTCACAAAAATTCTGTCATCTTTATGGACGTCTATAAAAACCGTATCGTGAACAACACTTTCAACGTAAATAGTATCGTGCTTTTCAACAAATAACGTGTCAGCAAAATATTTTCGAGCTGTAAGTGTATCTCCGCCTACCTGAACGTAAACAGTATCATGAACAATCTTTTTAATAACCAGCGTATCTAAATATACTGTATCCCTTTTTGAAGTCTGAAATTCTACAGCCTGCATGACGTCCACAATATGAAAAGGATCTATTTCGATAAATAAATCGACAAAAATTTTCTCTTTAACAAACTGCTTGACCCGGTGATCGGTAACCTGAAAATTATCGCTTAACAACAGATAATTATTATTTCCTTTAGTTACAAGGTCAATAATATAAAAGCAGTTGGTAAAATTCAGGACTTCAGGATTTTCAAAAAGAGGCTGATCTTCCATTCCGTCAAATTCAAATTTGTACGTTTTATAGCTTTCCATTCGAGGCGCTTCAACGAAATCATCCGAAGCTTTGATGTTAAATTTCCTGGCGCTGTCTGCAAATGTAAAGGATATCCTGATGTAGGAAACTTCCTCTTCGAGATAGTGACAGCAGGCAATCAGACTATCAAGTGGGCCTTTTTTATTATCGTTATCCGTTTGACAGTTTGAACTACGAACAAGAACAAAACCAAGTAAAATGATGGCTATTAAATAAATTATGCCATTTCTGTAATCTGTTTCGTGCAGTTTTTCCGTATTCATAATAATAACTCTTTTTAAACGTTTTAACAGATATTAAATCCAGCCTTTGTTGCCATACCATTCTATGGTCATTTGCATTCCTTCTGAAAGGCTGTAATTTTCTTTATAACCGGTAGCATCGCGCAGAGGTTGATCGTCGCAAGTCCAGGCAGGCTGCGTCAACTCTATTAGTTTATCCCGTCCAAGAAGCGCTGAACCACCGTGAATTTCTGCAAATATCTCAATTCCGCGTGCAACCAGCGGAGCAAATACCAATGGAATGCTCAACCAGCGAGCTTGTTTCAACATAGCCTCTTCAATTATAGAAAGCAGTTCACTAAGGTCATGATCTGTTCCATCGGTGGCGTAGTAAATCTCTCCTGAAGGTTTTTTTGCCTCAAGCGCCAGAGTCATAGCTCTTGCGAGATCACTAACATGTATGATCGAAAAAGGCATGCTTCCATCGCCAAGTCTAAGCTTGAATCCTCGCTTTACCCATTTTACAAGCGTCAGAAAAGCTCTGTCCCAGGGTCCATAAACAGCAGGAGGTCTGACTATTGTAAACCACATATCTCCTGCATTTTCCTTCAGCACATTCTCACCAGCTAACTTACTCTTCCCATAATTAGTAACCGGCTCAGGTTTATCGTTCCACTTGCGTCTTAAATCCGGCATTGAAGGGCCGGATGCCGCCTGACTGCTACAGAGCAGAAACCGTTTGATATTCTTCTCTTTAGCTGCTTTAACAAGATTGGCTGTTCCGTCGCGGTTAATTCGGTAAAAATCCCTGACCTGAGTGACCCGAACAACTCCTCCAATATGCATGACGCCCCAGCAGCCATTAACAGCTTTTAACAGGGTTTCATAATCCAGCAGATGTCCTTCAGCAATCTCCACCTCAGCAGGCAGACGACTTGTATCGCTGTTTTTACGCACCAGGCAACGTACTTGATAGCCCTTTTCTACCAGATGGTGAACAGCGTGAGTGCCAACGAAACCTGTAGCGCCGGTCAGCAGGATGCGCCCTTCAGGTTTGACTGATGATATGCTAGCTTTATCCGATTTTCCGTTCATAAAGCCTGTAGGTTTTATATTTATGCGCTCCCATCATCTCGCAGGCGCGGTTCATTTGTTTATTATTTTCCAGAATCCACGACATCTCACAGCTATGATAACCTTTACCTGTGCCGATGCGAAAAGTCTCATAATACATTGCAGTATCAATGCCTCTACCGCGATACTCCTTTATGACGCCAAGTATTACTATCCGCAGCCTGTCGATCTTACGTGAATACCATAGCAGTTTTGGTAAGCCTAAAGGAAAAAGTTTACCGTTAATATGCTTAAGAGCCATATTGAAATCCGGCAGCGCCATCGAAAAACCGACAGGTTTGCCTTCTATTTCAGCAAGCAGTACAACCTCAGGATCAATAATCTGTTTCAGTGATTTAGCAACATGGTTAAACTCTGCCTCTGTCCAAGGCACAAAACCCCAGTTGTCAGACCAGGCTGAATTATATATCTCACGAAATATCTTTATTTCCTTATCGAAGTTCTTCATATCAGGATGGCGAAACTTTACATTAGTGCGCTTAAGTATCATATAACCGAGTCGCTTCAGCTTATCGGAAACCTCCACTTCATCCATTGTCCAGGCACATACATCCATTGCTTTCCCAAATCCAGCCTGCTCGTAAAGCGCAGGATAATAAGCGGGATTCCAGACCATTTTCACAGCCGGGGGAATATCAAAGGCATCGATAAGAACTCCGATCTCATCATTCATAGATGGATTGGTAGGTCCCAACATTAGTTTCATACTTCTATCTTTCAAACTATGCTCTGCACGGGCAAACAACGTTGAAGCTGTATTCTGATCGTTTATACAATCAAAGAAACCAAACAAACCAACGTCATCTTTTCTGACATTTATGTAGTTCTGATCAACAATAGCTGCTATACGTCCGACAACTTTACCATCCTGATATGCGAGAAACATCTCTATCGAAGCATGTTCGTAGAAAGGATTTTTATCACGATTCAGCGCATCCCTTACTTCCGACATCAACGGTGGAACCCAGGTTGGATTTCCCCGATGCAGCCGGTAAGGAAGTTTAATAAACTCGTCTAAGTCAACTTTGGACTGTACTGATTTTATGTTAACGGACAACTTATACTTTCTTAAATAAAGCTTTGATGTTAGCCAGACTTTACAAGCTTGCTTGCACTAAACCCGTAACGAAGCAAGCTTCGTCACTCCGGAATTAAAATGCCTACTGTTTAGTTCCTGCTCATCCATTAATCTCGGAATCGCATATTTATCAAGATAATCCTTTTCCAGATCTATACCTATAAATTTACGATTATTTCTTAATGCAACAACACCGGTTGTGCTGCTTCCACAAAAAGGATCAAGAATTATATCATTTTCATTACTGCAGGCGATAATAACTTGTTCTAATAATGCTTCAGGTTTCTGAGTGGGATGCTTGCCATATTTCTTTTCACTCTTCTTAGGTGCACCAATTGCCCAGACGCTTCTCATCTGTTTGCCGGGTTTTTTAATAAAATCATCCTTCCAATTGCTATGTTTTGTCGCATCGTAATTGAAAGTATGTTTGGCTTTTTTATCCTTCCTTGCCCAGAGAAGCGTTTCATGGCTGGCGGTGAACATCCTGCATGATAAATTCGGCGCTGCGTTGGGTTTGAACCAGCAAATATCATTAATTAAATGCCAGCCTTGTTTTTGCAGCGCAAAACCGCAGGCGTATATCGAATGATAAGTCCCTGAAATCCATAAAGAACCGCTTGGCTTTAACACTCTGCGACAGGCTTCAATCCAATTATAATGAAACTCGAAATCGACGTCAACACCATGACTTTCATCCCATTTTCCCTTATTCACGCTGACACGCTTTCCTGCATGACAGGTGAAACCTCCGTTGGAGAGATTGTAGGGTGGATCAGCAAAGATTAAATCTATTGAATCTTCATCGATATGAGCGAGCGTTTTTAATACATCACCGCAAAATATCTTTGCATTGCCGGATTTGAAATACGGCTTCATCGTATTATTCACGGATTAAAAATATTATTTTGTTCAACCTTTGGCAGTACACGCTGAGCACGTTTTGTAATCCTCTGTATTGGAAGTTGTGGTAAAACACCATCAATAATGTCCTGAATTGTAACTAAATATATTCTGTCACACACCTTTCCCAGTGATGTGGTGAATGGTTTCATGCGAGCCACTTCTTTCATCATTGGTCCGGTTGGCGGCTCAAGTGTAATAAAAACTCCCGTCGGTGATTGTTCTCTGTCCATGACATGACTGAAATCTCTAATATCTTTTACCCCAACTTTACCGCTCTTCACTTGAATCAGACACTTAATGTTATAAAGATTCTTTTTTTTGTTAAGATCCTGAAGATAAAAATATCCGTCAAATCCCTGATCAGCCCCCTTTTTTTCTGTAAATACACCTCCAATACTGAATATTGCCCACTTTTCAAATTCCTTTCTAATTCTATCACCTTTAGTTTTCGTTGCAAGCTGTCGTGCGCCTTCAATATCACGTGGTATTCCGAATATCTTAACATCTTTGTCAAACTGTGATTTTGCCTTCTTTTCATTTAATCCCTGAATATCTCTATAAAAACTGTCCAGAAGTCTTTGACGAATTAAATCTATTGATAAAAAGGTTATGTCAATGCCTATCCATTTTCGTTTAAGCTGTTGAGCCACAGCAACAGTAGTACCGCACCCGCAGAAAGCGTCAAGTACCACATCGTTTTCATTACTGCCTGCACGGATAATTTGTTCAAGGAGCATTTCCGGTTTTTGCGTAGGATAATGTAGCCTCTCTTTAGCCGTCGGACTTAGAACCGGTTGTATTGTCCACCAATCCTGCAATACAGCGCCTTCTTCTCTTAAACCGCTTGCAAAATACTTGCCCTTGACTTTTGTCAGTCCTCTTTGTTTTGTCTTCTTGGAATATTCCCTGTATTGAGTGTTAAACTTGTATTTATTCGATTTAGCATAAAAGAGAATTACATCATGTTTACGACCGAAATATCGGCTTGACACACCTCCTGAAGTATAACACCAAACAATTTCATTCAGAAAATTATTCCTGCCAAATACTTCATCTAAAATAATTTTCAAATAATGGCTGGCAGTCGGATCGCAATGGAGAAACAATGTGCCAGTTGGTTTAAGTACTCTGTGGAGTTCAACAATTCTTATACTCATATGAACTAAATATGCGAACAACGATGGTGATGTGTTTATTAGCAGCTTCTCAAATACTGAAATAATGTTGTGTATTTTCTGATACCTTTGTGCATCATCAAAGAAAATCATTTTCTTTTCCATCTGCCAGCCGCTCAGGCTCCAGGTATCTTTGAATACTTCCGCTTGTGCGGATGCTCCGTCATATATAATGTTGTAGTCTTTTTTTGAGTTAAATGGCGGATCAATATAGATCATATCAACGCATTTATCATCAATATGATCACGCAATATATCAAGGTTATCTCCATAAAACAGTTCATTCATAATTGTATCACCTGCTCCTTTGTATTTCAAATTCACTTAACACTTTATCAATAGCTTCCACCGCCTTGTCAATCTGTTCAAATTTGTGGGTTGACATTATGGACAACCGGATTAGCGCTTCTCCTTGAGCTACTGCTGGAGAAATTACAGGATTTACGAAAACACCCTCCTCCTGCAATCGGCAGCATACCTTAAATACATTTAGATCATCGCCTATATGAATAGGTACAATCGGAGTCTGAGATCTGCCTATATCAACATTGATCGATTCCAAGCCTTCCCAGAGATGTCTGGTGTTATCCCACAATCGCTCAATACGTTCCGGTTCGCGCTGCATAATTTTTAGAGCAGCGCTTGCTGATGCGACCGATGCAGGTGGCGGACTCGCTGAAAATATCAAGGCTCGCGAATGGTGTCTGAGATAGTCGATAACAACTTCATCACCCGCCACAAATCCACCAATTGACGCAAGTGATTTAGAGAAGGTTGCCATAATCAAATCCACCTCATCGACAAGCCCGAAATGAGCCGCTGTACCGCGTCCTCCTTCACCGAGAACACCGAGTGAGTGAGCGTCGTCAACCATCACATCACAATTATATTTCTTTGCCAGTTTAACAATACCGGGCAATTCCGCAATATCGCCTTCCATTGAGAAAACACCGTCAACAACAATAAGTCCGTTCGAGCTATTAAGTCCTTTGAGAGTGCGTTCTAAGGCGTCAAGATCGTTATGTTCATACTTGACGGTTTTGCCGAAAGTCAATCGGCAGCCGTCGATAATACTGGCATGATCGGTACGGTCTATAATTACGAAACCACCTCTATCGATCAAAGTTGAAATAACACCCTGATTAACCTGAAAACCGGTAGAATAAAGAAGAGCAGCTTCTTTGCCGGTAAATTCTGCCAATTCATCTTCAAGCTGAAGATGAATGCTTAAAGTGCCGTTAAGAAATCTCGAACCTGCACAGCCTGTACCGTACATATTTACTGCGTCAATCGCAGCTTTTTTCACTTCAGGATTATTAGTCAGCCCCAGGTAATTGTTTGATCCCATCATCAGAACCTTTTTACCCTGAATGATGACTTCAGTATCCTGATCTGATTCGATGGGTCTGAAGTAGGGATATAACCCCATTTTACGAACTTCGTTCGCTGCGGTGAAACGTTCAGCTCTTTCGCGTATTTTCAATTACCCTCCCAAATGGGACTGCTTTACGGAATTGATTACTTTATTTCAGGCGTGCAAGCTTCGAGAATATCCTCAACAACGTCTATTACTTCTTCCAGTTTTACGTAACTTCTTTCCCCTGTCCAGCGGTTTTTAACTTCAACCAAGTCTTTATCAAGATTTCGTTGAGATACGACAATATGTACAGGGATTCCGGTAAGATCAGCGTCTTTCATCTTGACGCCAGGTCTGGCGTCCCTGTCATCGATCATTATCTCAAAACCAGATAAATAAAGTTCATTATAAATATTTTCAGCTTGTTTGACAACTTTAATATCCGATGTATTAAGCGGAATTACAATAGCGTCAAAGGGTGTAAGAGCGCTGTTCCAGCGAATGCCGTTCTCATCCTCACTGCCTTCGATAGCCGCTGCGAGAATTCTCTCAACCCCAATTCCATAACTTCCCATCACAATAGGCTTCTCAATCCCGTTTTCATCAAGGAATTTTGCGCCCATCGCTTCAGAATACTTCGTCCCAAGCTTAAAAATATGTCCAAGCTCGATTGAACGGGCAATACGCAGGATTTTACCGCACACCGGACAGCTTTCATCGGCTTTGACCTTACGCAGATCAACATATTCATCAGGTTGAAAATCTCGCTCAAATTCAAGTCCTGTAACGTGGTATCCATTACGATTAGCGCCGGTTACCAATCCTTTCTTTTCCTGAAATTTTAAATCAGCATATATTGGCAGGTTATGATCTCCATGTGGTCCAAGGAATCCTATGTCGGCTCCCATGCACTGAAATACTTCATCGCTTAGCGCCGGTCTGACAGGACCACCAACAATAGCAGTCAGTTTTGCTTCACTAAGTTCATCCTCACCGGATACCAATGCCATGACCAGACCTGTAGGTCCCATGTAGATCAATGTCTTGACTAACCGGTTGATCGGGATTTTTAAATAGGCAGATACTTCTTCAACGGTTCGCTGGTTAGGCGTTTCAACCTCCGTCAGTGTCATAGAATCGCCGTCAGAAACCGGATCCACATTGGAAGTTGCAACTTCGATATTGGCAGCATAACCACATGCTTCACAGCGCGCAACCTCATCCTCGCCGGACTGGGACTCGTACATAAATTCTTCAGACGCCGAACCTCCCATCAGTCCTGAATATGCGCCGACTATGAAGTAGTCCAATCCGCAGCGTTGAAAGATGCGCTGATACGCCGCACGGTGTTTCTGATAGTTTACATCTAATCCGTCTTCATCACGATCAAGACTGTATGAATCCTTCATCAGGAACTGTCTCATGCGTAAAACGCCTCCGCGCGGACGCGGTTCATCGCGAAATTTGGTCTGTATTTGAAACCATGTCTGTGGCAGATCGCGCCAGCTTCTGATTTGATTACGGGCAATCGAGCAAATGATTTCTTCGTGAGTTGGCGCAAGACAACATGCATGTCCCCTGCGATCCTTTAGCTTGAACATATCATCGCCGTATTCTACGCTACGACCCGTTTCATCCCATATTTCAAGCGGCGTCAGACATGGTAAAAGCAATTCCTGACCATCAATTAGATCCATTTCCTCACGAATTATTTCCATCGCTTTTTTCATAGAATTATATCCGGATGGCAGATATGAATAAATGCCTGCTGAAAGCATTTTAATCAGTCCGGCTCTGAGCATCAGCCGATGCGATGATGCGGTTGCATCAGCAGGTGTTTCTTTTAATGTTGGAACAAGGTAATTCGACCTTCTCATAAGATTTCCTTAAAGTGTGTTTACAGAAAGTCAATTTAACTACCTATCTAATGATATGCAAGCCCCTGAGCGATAACTGCTCTTTTACTTGCTGATGATTTTCAAAGCAACAATGATCCTTCATTTACTTGACTTAACAGCTATAGAGTAATATATTGCAGAAAATCCAAGATTTTCTTAATATCTTCACCTGAACTTGCAGGATTTCGAGTTATGTCACATACAATAGCAGAAAAGATACTCGCTGAAAAATCGGGACTTAAGTCCGTTAGCTCCGGCGAGCTTGTTACTGCACGCCCTGATAAAGTAATGTCACATGATAATGCTGGACTGGTAATCAGACATTTTCGCTCTATCGGATCCTCAAAGGTGTTTAATCCTGGTAAGATAATCATTCCGCTCGATCATCGAGTGCCTGCTGAATCAGAAAAAACCGCCATAGCTCATAAATCTATTCGGGAATTTGTCGAAGAACAAGGTATTGAAGCTTTCTATGATATTCGAGAAGGCATCTGCCATCAGGTGATGATTGAAAACGGACATGTAAAACCGGGCGAACTTATACTGGGAACAGACTCTCACACTACATCTTACGGCTGCCTCGCCGCTGCATCTTCCGGTATAGGCGCCACTGAAATGGCTGCCGTTTGGGCTACAGGTGAGTTATGGCTGAGAGTTCCCGAGACTATCCGTATCGAAGTCAACGGCAAGTTCAAATCTGGTGTTACACCTAAAGATCTGATATTATATATATTAGGTCAACTTGGAGCGAGAGGCGCTGATTATAAATCGGTCGAATATTACGGTAATACAATCAGCAATATGCCTGTGTCAGGGAGATTTACTATCGCTAATATGACAATGGAAATGGGAGCCAAGTTCGGAATAATTTCCTATGATGAAGAAACCGAGAAGTATTTACAGGGAAGAGTAGAAAATGATTACACTCCCGTTTACGCTGATCCGGATGCTGATTATTGTGAAAAATATGAATATGATGTTACAGATTTGACTCCACAGATCGCCATGCCGCATCGTGTTGATAACGTTGTCCCGCTTTCAGAAGCTGCTGGTATTAAAATTAATCAGGTTGTAATTGGTTCCTGCACAAACGGCAGAATCGATGATCTTCAGATTGCCGCTGATATATTACGCTCAAAGAAAGTATCTAAGAAGGTAAGACTGCTTGTAATTCCAGGCTCGCGTTCGATTTATATTCAGGCTCTGAAAAACGGTATATTGGAAACGTTGCTTGAAGCAGGAGCAGTTGTTTTAAATCCAGGTTGTGGTCCATGCCTCGGTGCTCATCAGGGAATCCTTGCTCCCGGTGAACGTTGTCTTGCCACCACTAACCGTAACTTTAAGGGAAGAATGGGATCAACGGAAGCTGAAGTCTATCTCGCAAGTCCAACAGTTGCGGCTCATACAGCGTTAACAGGCGAAATACCCGATCGGGTATAGTTTTGTAGTGTCGTGGTGTCGTGGTATCTCAGTCTTTAGGTAGTCTGTAATTAATTGTCAAAAATACATCACACTATTCAAGTGTGTTCTCGTCATAAATCAGGAGGAACAACATGTTCCATAGTAACAGATCATACAGTCTGATCACAATTGGCGTATTACTGCTTCTCGCATTTGTCCTCCAATCCTCATGTCAATATCTCTATGCTGCCAGCAGTAATATCACAAAAGTCAGATGCCACATGTACGATGAAGGCGGCAAGCCTGTCAAAGTAAGGTTGGCTATTGATTTCGATGGCAGTCCGATTAAACTTAACCTCGTCAAATCCGACGATCCTTACGGTAAAGCGCCCAAAGGATTTATCGAAGATTTCCTTATTGTTGCTACAAATGATGCGGATAAAGATGGTATTAGAAAAGCAACTATAAGCGCTGGTAATTCAAGAGGTATGCTAAATGTAATAACCGAATCTGATCAGATCAGAGTAGCTATTACCGAAGGCTATGAGCTTCAATCCGCTAGATTCAACTACCTTGAAACGGTTGCCTATACGGATATGAAAATCATCAAGCGAACAGTCAAACCTGAGCCTAAAAAAGCGCCGGAACCAAAACCTGAGCCTAAGCCTGTTGTAAAAGATACTACTTCTGCTATGGTTGATACTGCTGCCGTTAAACCTAAACCGATTGTAGAAAAAACTACTCCAAAAGTAGCGCCTGTCCCAATTGTTGCTCCGGTACCTGTACCAACTCCGATGGTCGCAGCAACGCCCGTAAAGACTCAAGTAAAACCTCTCGCTAAAGCAGCTAAAGATACGGTTTACATTGAGAAGATAGTTTATGATACAGTTTTTGTGGAGAAGATTGTCTATATTGAAAAGGGTGAAAAGCCGAACAAACTTCGCTATATAAGCGCTAAGTATTTCGATAATTTGTGGAGTAAACCGCTTTTTAAACTTGAGTTCAGGTTTACGAGAATGGCAGAGAAGCTAACACTTTCCGAACAAAAACGCAGTTTGCCAAATATTCCCGAAGGTTATACTCCGCATTATGTAATCACTCAGGAGAATAGCAAGGCTCCGGAAATATTTAACAATGCAATAGTAAAGTACGCTCGCACAAGCGGGAAAATTCTGATCGTCCAGAGAAACAATAAATGCTATATTCTTGCCAAAGATGGCTATAGTTTAAAAGCAACTAAAGCACAATACGATGATTATAACCATATTGTAACACTAAGGTTGCTGAAATAAAGTAAAAGCAAATAAAGTAGGACAAGCATTCCACCGGTTATGCAGGGACTGGTTCTGTTGCCGGAATGAATCCACATGCTCCGTCAGGTCTTGCTGCGACAAAGTCGCAGTGTGACCTGACGGCAAGTTATAATAAAACAATTTAGGTTACCGATAGATTAAGCATCGTTTGAAATCTATTGGAATAAAAATGACTTAAGCATCAGGCGATCAGCAGTACAGCGGGATGACGCCACTAAAGCAGTTATTTTCTGACAAACAGGAATCTGTCGAATGCCGGAAAAATGTTTGTCCTACTGATACAGAGAGAAATGTACAAAAACTTAATAACGTCAATATTTCTGCTTGGATTAGCTATCCTGCCAAACAGCGCTCAAGCTGTTGACAATAACCTGAAGCAGGTGCGTTGTCACATGTATTTTGATGATGACAGACCTGTCAGACTCAGATTAGCGCTCGACTTCCAAATGCAGCCGGAAAAGATGATACTCAGAAAATCCCAGGAGCCTTACAAAAATTCACTCCAGGGATTTATTGAGGATTACATTGCTCTTAAAGAGAATGGTACTCCCCTTGATATTACAGGCAATGTTGATTATAAATATGGTAATACTAAAGAGTTAATAAATGTGCGGATAATATCGAACATAATGCATATCTCTATTGCAGAAAAATATGAGATGCGAGGTAACAACTTCAATTATGTTCCGACTACAAAAGTATCTTATGTGGATATTGATATTATCAGACGCATTAAAAAACCGGAAAAACCAAAGGAAGAAACGCCTGAAGTTAAAACTGTGGCGCTTAATAAACCTGTAGTAACGAGTCCACCTTTAACAGTTATTGACAGTACTGCTGCAGATACTGTTTTTATTGAAAAAACAGTGCATGATACAATAATCAGAGTCGTTCACGATACTGTATTTGTCGATAAAATTGTCTATATCACTAAGAGTGACAATAAGTTGACAGGTATAAACTGTGAGCGCCTTACCAATTGGTGGAATGATCCTCATTACCGTATTGATTTCAAGTTTAGTGAAGCTCCGGTCGAACTGACTATTGAAACCTGTAATCAGAAGTTAAGTGATGTGCCTGCAGGTTTCATAACACAGTATAAAATCATCCCATCAGAGGTTGATTGTGGATTGTTTTTCAAGAATATTAAAGCCAAATATACCAACTGTGACAACGACATTCTGATAATTTATAAAAATGAAGAATACTTTCTGCTTGCTAAAGCTGAGATCAAACTTCAGCCTCATGAGTTTGCCTATGATAAAGATAATAAACTATCATATATCAGAATAAGATACTAACATGGTTTCTGCGCATATACTCGTAAGCGGTAGTGTCCAGGGAGTAGGTTTTAGGTGGTTTGTACAGCGCGAAGCGGAGATGTTCAGATTGACAGGCGTCGTTCGTAACCTTCCGGACGGTAGAGTTGAAATATATACTGAGGGTCTGCGTGAGACTATCAAAACGTTGATCGTCACATTAGAGAGTGGTAACGGAATCAGCCGAGTTGATTCCTGTGATGTAACTTGGGCTAATGCCACAGGTAAGTATGATGGCTTCAGAATAGTTTTTTAGCGTAACTTCGGTTTCTTTGAGACCGATCTATAAGGGAATACTAAATTATGGCAGAAAAACCTGCTCTGCTGATCTTTGACGTCGATGGTACTTTAACGGATTCTGCAAGTCTGACAAGAAGCGCTTTTGAAAAAGCAATCGAGGATATCTACAGCATTCCAAACTCGTCGGAAGGAATTGCGCCTTATGGAAAGACAGATCAGGGAATCTTCAGAGAGATACTGGTAAATAATGGAATTACTACAACAGATTTCAGGACTCAGTTTGACAATATGAGTAGATTATCAGCAATATATCTCGAAAAAGGATTAAAGGCGTCAAAACTTCCAAAATTACATAAGGGTATTCGTTCTCTTCTTGAAAGACTCGCAACCGAGGATGATATTTTTCTGGCGCTTGGGACAGGCAATACGAAGATCAATTCATATATCAAACTTGACCTGCATGGCATAGGTGGTTATTTCCCCGTAGGAGGTTTCGGCTGCGATGATGAAGACAGAATCAAAATAGTTGAAACCGCTTATAACCGTGCAATTAATTATTACAAAGTTGATTTTAAAAAACAGTTTACCTGGATAATCGGTGACACACCGTTAGATATTGAGTGCGGAAAAGCAATCAAAGTCAAGACAATTGCTGTAGCAACAGGTAACTATAGCGTAGATGAACTCAAACAATACAATCCTGATATGGTATTTTCAACTTTGAGTGATGAAGAAAGATTCTTATCATTAGTAAGGCAGACTGCATGAAATTTCATACGCGATACAAAACATTTAAAACAAACCGTAAGCGCGAGTTTATAAATATAACATCTTTCGTGCGGGAAGTACTTTCTGAGAGCGGTATCAATGAAGGTATGATACTGGTTTCTGCAATGCACATTACAGCAGGCGTCTGGATAAACGATGCCGAAGACGGTTTGTTGCAGGACATTGATGAATGGCTTGAGAAACTGGCGCCATTTGGTAATTACAGACATCATCGCACCGGAGAAACTAACGGTGACGCCCACTTAAAAAGCCTTTTAGTACACAATCAGGTCATCCTGCCCGTTACAAACGGTTCACTTGATTTAGGACCCTGGCAGGAGGTTTATTATGCTGAATTTGACGGACAAAGATCTAAACGGATAATCGTTAAGGTCATGGGTGAATAGTGAATGAACACCAAAAGAAAGTCAAATTCAATTACCTCAACTGGCAGGTTTCAGTTCATGAAAACGGTTCAAAACCTCCGGGTCCCGACTGGCAGAATGAATTTGAAAATCTGATTAAGATATTAAAGAATCCACAAACCATTCTTAAGCATGATCATCGCTCTGTTGTTGGGACTTTTAACATTGGAAATGTTAAGTATGTAGTTAAAAAATTTACACTACAGGGAACAAGACTCTGGTTTCGGTTGACGTCTTTGCTATTTCCGGCGCTTGGCGAGATAGCCTGCCGTAAGAGCATTAATTTAATTTCAGATGGAATTAATACACCAGAACCAGTGTTGTTGTTGCAGCAAACCCGCAATCATGTTGTTATTGAGAGTTGGATGGTTTACAGGTTTCTTGAAGGTCAGGCAATGACGAGTCTTGACGCCCCTGAAATAGTTACTTTCGTAAAGCAAATGCATGAATTCGGATGGGTACACCGTGATCCGCATCCGGCAAATTTCATTCGCACCAAAAATGGCGTTGCCGCTCTTGATCCAATTCGTGTAAAAAAGACAAGTAGCCGTTATCTACGCGCTTATGACGTGGTTTTAATGGAACATGATATGCCTTCAGCGCCTGCTTTGTATGGTAGAGCAGAACTCGGATTCTGGTTTCAGCTTGCTGTCATCGGACATAATCTTGTTAGAGCTTACCGCTTAACAAAATATGCCGTCAGACGGCTTCTCGGCATTTCAATCAGAAGATGATAATAACAATACATTAACGATTAGATTATGGAAAATTTCTCACATCTCGGCTGGGTATTACCGCGATTTATCACAGAAATAGTAACAGCTATAATCTGCGGTGGTTTGATCAGCCTTGAACGTGCAATGCGTCAAAAAAGTATTCTTTTCAGAGATAATATCCTGGTTTGCATAGGAGTTGTGCTTGTTTTAATTACGGGTGAACTGATCAGTACTAATTCTGTAAAAGAAAACATACCTATTGAGACTGCTCCCGGAGAGCAGTACATGATAATTAACCACATCGCAAATCAAGATACTACTGATGCAATACAACAACCTCCACCACCGATTCCGGAGCATTCTGAGATCATTGTAACAGGTATTATAATCGGAATCTCGCTGTTGGGACTTGGTGTAGTTGTTAGAAAAAATATCGAGAAAAACAACTTAATTGATCAAGGAGGTTTTGCAGATGCTGTAACAATCTGGGTTGTAGCTGCTATCGGGCTGATAATAGGAACAGGCAATCCGCTTCTCGGTTTGCTGATGACCAGTTTAACGCTGCTTATATTAATTATAGCCACAGGAATGGAGAGATATTTCAGAAAGAAACCTCGTCCATTGCTGCTTAAATTAACAATTCGAGAAGATACTCCTGAACTTAGAAATATACTTCAGGATATACTTAATCGACACGACATCAAAGCTGACAGCTTTAGATCGGAAAAGGTTCCTCATGGAGTAAGACTTACTATACAGGCCCCGGAAGAACCTCAAAACTTGAGAGAAATGACAACGCATTTATGGACCATGAAAGGTGTAACTGAAGTAGAGCATTAAATGAAGTAACCTGATTACTCCGACGCCGGGAATCAATCTTTAACATTAACAATATAACGAAAAGAACATGCTTTCCAACCTGCAAACAGATTTAAGTGATACAGAATGCTATTCTGCGGAAATCCACGGGCAGATTGACTACAAATGCCGTTTTGACTGGGGTTCTGAAGGCGCTGCGTCCGCAGCGGAACGCGGAGATATCATTGTAATTGTTGATACACTCTCGTTTTCTACCTCAGTGGTTACTGCTGTGCATAATGGCGGTATTATCTATCCTGCGGTTGATCAGGATGATCTGCTTGAAATAGCAGGTCGAATTGATGCCGTTAAAGCTGTTCAACGCAGCAAAGTTCCTTCGGAGGGCAGGTTCTCTTTATCTCCAGAAACCTTTATCGAACTTGAAGCCGAAACATCTGTTATACTTGCTTCACCAAACGGCGCATCCTGCTGCCGTGCAGCGAAATCTGCTTCAAACGTATTTGTTGCATCACTTATTAATGCTGAAGCTATGGGTAAAACACTCGAAAGGATCATGGACTTAACCGGTAGTAACGTTACTTTAATTGCATGTGGAGAACAATTACAGTCAGGATTAGACAATCCGGGTATCAGGTTTGCTATTGAAGATATGCTCGCTGTCGGAGCAATTCTCTCATATATACTCAAAGACAAATCCCCTGAAGCACAGGTTTGCGAAGCCGCCTTCGGAGCTATTGAGCATTTCATCGACGAGATGATCTGGGACTCGATCAGCGGACGCGAACTCAGATCTTCAGGGTTTGGGCATGATGTTAACTATTCGGCAAGGATGAATATTATTGATACGGTTGCTGCAATGGAAAATGATAAAATGGTAAAGTACAAAGGATGAAAAGACAGGTAACACTTGCGTAGTCGGGCTTGTCCCCAAGTCCGACAGAAAACAACCATTAAACATAGGAAAACACCTTGGAACCTTATGTAACGGCAGAGAACATCAATGAAAAAACCAATTCATGGTTAGAACGAATAAGCCCTTTCAACCAGCATAAAATGCAGCTTGCGACCGATAAAGCAGCGCTGCTTGTTATAGATATGCAGAAATTCTTCCTTGATCCAGCTTCACCAACTTACACTTGCGGCGGCATGGCAATCCTGCCGAATATCAAACGTCTGATTGACACTTTCAGAGCGGTAAATCGTCCGGTTATTTACACTAAACACGTTCACAACCCTAACCTGTCCGACGCCGGGATCATGGGCTGGTGGTGGGAAGGAATGTGCCTTGAAGGAAGTCCCGAAAGCGAAGTTCATGATGAAATAGCGCCACTCCCAAGCGAGAAAGTCATACTCAAACACCGTTATTCGGCGTTTTACAACACCGATCTTGAAACAGTACTGCGGGTGTTAAAGATCGAGGACTTGGTTTTCAGTGGTATAATGACTAACTTGTGCTGTGAATCGACAGCCCGTGACGCCTATTACCGCGATCAGCGGGTGTTTTTCCTGGCGGATGGGACAGGCTCCGTGTGTGAAGAGATGCACCTGGCGAGCCTGACGAACCTTGGTTTTGGTTTCGCGCAGGTTACTACCACTGATCATATTATCGGGCAGTTAGGGGATGGGTGAAACCTGCGAAGTCCTTTCCCCAGCTTTGCAGGAATACACCATACACCCATCCCCTTAGCTTGCCGGTCTATGAGGGAATGTAACAATGCTATGTCAAGATTGCCGTTATGTGTCCTCGAGTCCTTTGAAACATTCAGAAAACGAAGCCCGTCATATCCCTGCGAAGGCAGGGAGGGGGATAAAGGGGGGGGTGTTAAGTTATTTTAAAGTACTGTTATGCAGCTCTATATAAGAATATTCAGGTTACTTGTCCGCCTCTAGTGGAAAACCATAATCCAGAATCACAAACCACCCCCCTCCATGTCATTCCGTGCTTGACACGGAATCCACAATTCATAATTTTCAATTCCGAGTGCTGTCAGCGGTCCCCACGTGACAGAAAAACAATGAGAGTAACGCCCAAACCGTCATTCCCGCGCAGGCGGGAATCTAAAAATGCAAAGTGTCATTCCGGGGACTTGTCCGCCTCTAGTGGAAAACCATAATCCAGAATCACAAACCACCCCCCACTGTCATCCCCGCGAAGGCGGGGAACCAGTCATGTTAAGTACTTAATAATGCTGATGATATAGTTTTCAGCTACTATAAAAATCAAGAATCAAACAATCAGAACGCAGCAAACGATTGTGATTAAAAGGATGGTTTTGGGCATGGTTGGGGACCTTTATTTGATCAAAAATTGTCTTAATTCCAGCTTAACGAAAAGACTTAGAAAAGTGATATCTAAATTAATTAGAAATAGGAATTATTACATATTTTCAAAGAGTCTCGGTTGATGTAGAATGTTTTTTCTACCTATTGCTTTTCCTTTTAGTGGTCGAAGATCAACAACTGCCCCGAACTCGTTGAAGACTTCAAGGAACCTGTCAATGTTTCTGTTCCAGTAAATCATAGCGCAGGACATAGGGGCTCCTTTACCTTTATCCTTTCCCTCAACTAAAAAACGCAATCTCGTGTCGTAGAGAAAGCATACAGCAGTTGCTCGCCCCCAAACGTACTCCTTCCAATGACTAGTATTGGTTGCGACAGGTACTAATGCTAACACCTCTGATTTATAGTGTTTATGTGCGTAAGCGCATCTGTAGAGCCAGTGCTTTATTGTGGTATGACGCTCTTTATCTGAGCCGTACGGTGGATTTACATAAATAGTTGGGAAATTCCACGTTTCCCTCAGTCCATCAAGCTTAGGAAGGCAGTATTCTACCTCAGCATTAACGATAGACCATTCGTTAGAACAAGGATCGAGTGCGATATAACCACCAAAAACTTTACGTACTGCTTCAACGTACTTCGGTGGTGTACACCAGTTGACGCTCTGCGAATTAACTGTCCGACCAGCAGTCACCTCAAAATCTCCTTCCAGTTTTTTTCAGAAAGGAGAGCTAATTCTTTTTTCAGCTTTTTAATCGAATATCCTGACGGAGAAATAACATTGAACCAGTTCTCAACTTTTTCTATATTTGAGACGAAATACTTCTGTAAAGCAAGATCTGCTTCAAGGGCGATCTTGACCTTCGTAAATCTGTTCACACCTGGTCTACCAGTATAGCTCCCAATAAATGCATCACGAATATGTTGATATTTCTTTGCTGGTTTAACTAAAAGTGATTCAACGAAATCGGACAGCCCAATATCAGTTAGGAATAAAAGCCAATCATACGACTGGGCAAGCACCTTAAGCTCCTTGTTTGGATCGTTTGAAGTGAACCAATTACCGTGATTGCTAACAACACCTACAGTCAATGTGAAATCACGAAGAAGAGAAACATCATCAGACTCTACTACGCAACGAAGAAAATCCTCGTATGGTTCGTAACGAAGCTCTCCATTATCAAGGTGTAATATACCGTATATTGAACCGTTACTCATTCTGATTTTCTGAAGGGAAGATACTGCCCTTGCAACATATGCCCCTTGTTTTGCTTTTTCGATTGTCTGTGGACCTTTCTTCACTCCCTCCTCTACGCCAACACGCTTGCATTCAAGTACAGCAAATGGATGACTCCTTAGCTTGTTTACAGTCATTCTGTAATTTTTATGAGTAACTTTGCCAAGATAAGCAATGATGATTTGAGAATCGTCTTCATAAAGTGTACATGCATTTCGGAGAATCTCATCCGAGGAAAGAAGTTGAGTTGATTTCGAGTCAGAAGAGATATACTCAGTCGAGTTAATAACCTTTAGGATTTTCTTTGACGTCAAAGGAAGCTCTGTCTTCAGGATTCTAATAGACTTGATTTCCTCCGACGGATGCAAGCTAAACTCAACATTATGAGTTATTTCCGGATTAGCGTATTCAGGAAGTCGCCGTTCAATTGCTGTGTGTTTCTCATATCCCCAGCTTTTAATTAGGTAGAATGTAATAATTTCTACCAGCGTACCGAGTGCTCGTCCTGCAGCCTTCTTTGCGTCTTTTGCGTAGTGAAATACATCATTTGTCAGCGCTCGTTGAAGGGCATCTACTGATTCATATGTCATCTTTTTACTTTACTTTCTCTCTTGGTTAAAAACTAATAGGGTATCTTCTAATACTTTTGAGTTGCGATATAATGGTATATCACTCCAGTACTTAAAATTGGTCCAAGTATATTTATTTGGCTTCAGTGTAAGACGCCGACATCCACCAAATTATCATTAATATAAACCTCAACTTTTGCATTCTGCAAGTTTTCACCGTACAATACTGCACTTACCAATGAAAAGAATACTGATGTCATAGTGTCGGTGAATTATGATTCGTGATTTTTGATTCGTGATTCTGGATTTCTCCCCCACCTTCGCGAGGGCAAGCCTGCACAGGAATGACAAACTCTATTCTCCACTCGTAACTCGCCACTCGCCACTCGTAACTGCCAATTCAAAATTTCTTAAAAATCCCCTAATCCGTTTTAATGATAGGTTGTACGACAGTTCATACCACGAGATAACCACCATCAACTGCCATTGCGGTTCCGATTACTAAGGAAGCTTTATCCGAACATAGCCACATCACCGCCTGCGCTACCTCTTCCGGTTTGCCAAGCCGCCTGATGGGCTGATGCTGAAGCATACCTTTTATCGCGTCAGGATTGTGCTCCAGGATTTGCTCTACGGGTGGCGTTTGAATCCATCCGGGACACACGGCGTTTATGCGGATGTTTTTTTCAGCGTACTGCATTGCCGACGATTTGGTTAATCCTATAACTCCGTGTTTGGCAGCCGAATAGACCGGGTCACAGGGAAATCCCCGCTGTCCATCGACGGAGGAATTGTTGACGATTGCCCCGGTTCCTGTTTCAAGCATCGCGGGAATCTCATACTTCATGCAGAGCCAGACGCTTTTGAGGAATCCATCAATTGTCGCGTTCCAGTCTTCCTCCTGAAGCTCCGCTATCCAGCCGCCTTTTCCTCCGCTTCCTGCATTGTTAAATGCATAGTCCAGGCGTCCGTATTTATCCACCGTTTCACTCACCATCGCTTCGACCTGGCTGGCTTGGGTGACGTCTGTCTTGACCCACATTGCCTCTCCGCCGGTCTCTTTAATCGTACGGATAACCTGTTCGCCTGTCTCTTCTGTTCGACCGGCAATCACGACCTTAGCACCTTCATTTACAAATGCAAAGGCGGTGGCTTTACCGATCCCTGAACTTCCTCCGGTAACTATAGCAACCTTATTTGTCATTTGTCCTGTCAAAGAAACCTCCCTGAATTATTGTTGATTTTATAATAGCATTTACTCACTGTCATCTTTATATGTTCCTATCTGCATAATTCTTTTCATTCACTTTGAATCATGCTAAATAATTCAAAACTTCTTTCGAACCTTCGTGTTCTTTGTGTGCTTTGTGTTAAAATCATTCGTCACGTTCCGTCACATTTCCGTCACACCCTCTATCTCCTATTGACAAAGGCTTTCCGGCGATTGTGTGACGATGTGACGCAAATTCCATATACACTCGTGCGCAATATACACAATATTTGATGAGATTGCAACCTAAATCCCAATACCGGAGTTGAATATTATCATTTTTTTTTTTATTTTGGACAGGTGTGAGTAAATATTAAAATTTGTGTGCAGATATAGACAATATCATTATTGCATAATCTTAATGGAAGTGTTACCGTTTAATTAAATTTTATTTTTCATACTCTTAAGCGCGTGAAAAATAGATTTGGTGTGTTTCAATGTTAGAAAGGGTTAAAATGAAACGGATGTCAAACAACAATCAAACTAATTGGGATGATCAGAATGACGATCTTGGACGTGCTGTCAGATCGCTTCATGATCCGGGACCTGCTCGAATTGCCGCTTCTGTAATGCAGAGTATTCGTCAATCCGACGAGGACATAATCAGATTGAAAAGACGCGGTTTCGCCTGGGGACTTGCTTCAAGCTTTGCGGGTATGGTATTAGGCATATTTCTGACCTACACAATTCCGGAAAGCAGTTTGATACAGCAGACATCCCAGTCTGATGCTGTGATTTATACTGATGCAGCGAGTACAAGCGATGAAGTCCTTGTCGAGCTTACTGATGAATTTGATCTGTTGATTTGGGAAATGAGTAACGGTAATGAGGTGAACAATGAGTAAAACACGCTGGTTGATCATAATCCTCGTTATATCCTGGACATTGAATGTGGCATTCTTTGTGACTGTTTATTTCAGAGCTTGTGCTGCTCCGAGATTTCCAGTCCCGTGTCCAGTAATTCCATCGCCTTTAAAGGATGATAGGTTCAGATTTCCTGATAATTTCAGGGATAATATGCGAGAGGAAGCTGAGCCGATGCACAGGGAATTATCTCGACTAATCGGTCAGATTTCTCTGGAATTTTCAGCGGATACACTTGATACTGTGCGGGTTTATGCATTGAGCGATTCACTCAACAGCATCCGCAGTGACCTCCAACGCACGCTTATTGCGAATCTCTGCCGTAATCATGGCAACATTCCTCCAGAAGTCAGACAACGTCTATCAAAAAGGTTGTATGGGATGATGGAGAATCATTTACAGAGAATGCCTTGTGATAGAGACTCTCGGAGACATTATTCAAAGCATTTCAAACCCAACAAACAAGAAAAACAAAATTTCTAACATTAAAAAAATGGAGTAAGTAATGAACTGGAAACATTGGACAACCGCAGTAATTATTCTGCTGCTTACAGTAACAGTCACATCTGCGCAGCCTGGTAGGGGAATGATGGCTGGTCAAGGTGGAGATGGTCAGCAGATGGGACCGCGTCCAGGCATGATGGGTGGCGGGATGTGTGGTGACCTTGATGATCTGAAACTGAGCGATGAACAACGCTTAGCGATCAGAGACCTGCGTCTTGAGCATCAGAAGAAAATGGTTGAGATGCAAACCGAAAACGCCGGTCTGCAAGGTAAACTTAACCTGCTGATTATTGGTGACAAGTACAATTCCAAAGAAGCAGATAAAATCATAGCTAAGATTGCTGAAGCAAAACAGAATAAAATGAAGATGCACGTCAATCATTTACGTAAAGTGCGTGATCTTCTGAATGACGATCAGAAAGTATTATTTGATCATAGAATCTTATCCGGTAGAATGGGTTTCGATGGACCTCCATTCGGCGGAAAAGGTGGACATGGAAAAATGCCACACCACGGTAAAAAAGGTGGACGCGGCGACTGCCGTGGAGGTATGTAAAAGTTAGTCATTGATTAAAAGTATCGGGTGAGTTGAATACCTGAACATTGAAATCAGTATAATGCCCTGTCCAGATTGCTGGACAGGGTTATTACTGATTAACATTAATCCGTTTATTTCCCAGGAATGTCTGTATCAGGATGCCTCCTACAATTAGCGCCAAACCAGCTATAGATGACAAAAGTATCCTTTCCTTTAAAACAAAATGTATGAATATCAAAGAAATAAATGGAGTTAAATAAGCAAATATTCCCACTGAGGCATTATCCCTGGCAAGGCTCAGCGCTTTGAACCAGATTACAAACGTGAAACCCATCTCAAACATTCCCACATATCCTGCCAATATCAAACCCTTCATAGAAACCGGCTGAAAGCCTGTAAAAACCGTTACAATTATTAGATTGTAAATGCTTCCAAATAAGAAACAATAAAAGAGTCTAATCACCGGATCGCGTTTATCCTTAAGACTTAATATCCAGTAAAACGCCCACAATATCGAACTTCCAACCGCGAGCAAATCTCCTGTCAAATTAGTCAGTTGCATTGCCGTAAAGCTGCCTTTGGTTGAGATAACAACTACGCCGGCGAAACCGAGTATCAACGCAATTACAGTTCCGCTACTCATGCTCTGCTTCAATAATGGAACTGAAAGCAAGGAAAGTGTAATGGGCCATATCCAGTTTAACGGCTGAGCTTCCTGTGCAGGCAGCAAACTATATGCTTTAAAGAGAACAAGATAGTAAAGAGTAGGGTTGATCAAACCAAGCAGGGCTGAATTTAGAAAATTATATCTTGTAAATCTGAACAGGAGATATAACTTTCTTGTAAATAAGATGACAAGAAAAACCGAAAGCAAAGACGCAAGTGATGCAATTAACAGTAATTGCATATAATTAGTTTCCTGTAGGGTCAACTTGAAAGCAGTTGCTACCGTTGACCACAACAGTATTGCAATTACTGTATATAAATAGGATTTTACCTGGTTTGTCAAAACTACTCTTTCTATGAAATTTATCTTAACAATCATTAGTTAAAAAGTTGATTATGGAATTATAATAAGAAAATCTTTATGGAATCATAGTGATTATTAGTAAATGTTCGTATTAAGAAAATAAAAAACTTGACATATAAGTTAATATAATATATATTTGCATTATAATGCAAATATGCAAATATAATTTACGCAAACCATATTGAGATGAAGCAAGATTTCAACGAAAGTTTTAATCCGCGTTTTTTCAAGGCGTTATGTGATCCCAGCAGGCTTTCGGTTCTGTTAAATCTGGCAAAAAGCGGTGAGCCGGTTACCGTAACCGAAATTGGCAGGAAAAGTCCGATAAATCTGTCTGTAGTCTCTCGACACCTTGCAACACTGCGAGATGCTGGAATTCTCGAAGCAAGAAAATGCGGGAAAGAGGTCTATTACTCGATTCGCTTTGATGAATTACTATACAATCTACGATCAATTATTGAAACTATTGAATCGTTTCAGGAATCACAAACATACTTGGAGCAATTACATTTTAAGGAAAAGAGTATAAGCGACACTGATAAAATCCGCGCCTCTTTTCCGATAAGCTTTAATGCTAAAAATACAAATTTAGTACATTCTGATCTATTGTCAGTAAGTGAAATCGGAGGATTACCAACATGTTCGACTGTAAATCAGGGATTAAAATTATCAAAGAGATCCGCAAGGGCTTTGTTTCATGCATTTGGAGGTGAATTACCTGTAGCGACAGGCACAATCGGATCAGGTGATATTGTGCTTGATCTCGATTATAATGCCGTTGATGATCTGAAATTAATTGCTAAGAAGGTCGGTCATAAAGGCCATGTTGACAATATTGAAAACACCGATGAGTTCGTAAAAAATACAAAAAATGAATTGTATGAAGAAGGTTTGACAAATGTGGACGTCAGAAAAGGATTTATTGAAAACTTACCTTTTGATGTATCAACATTTGATTATTTGGTTTCAAATCGTCCTATAAATATTACATCGTCTTTAGCTAATGTTTTTGCTGAAATTAGAAGAGTACTCAAACCAGGTGGAACAGCTTTTATAGCAGATATTACTGTAGAGGAATTACCCGAGTGGACTCTTAGTACTGAGCAATTGAATGGAAGTTATATTACCGGCGCAATTGGTGAAAAAGAATATATTGAAGGATTTAGACAAGCTGGTTTTGTAACCATATTAGAACGTGAGAGGCAAATACTTAGTTCTGCTGAGATCAATAGCATCATTAGTAATTATATTGATGAAAGTATCAATAATATAGGTATATATAAAGCTGAACATGATCGTTCAACTGAAAGTATAATTGAGGCAATATCGGGTAAAATTTTTAGTATTGTTTTTTCTGTCAGGAAACCATTATAGCAATTAAGTTAGGTCTTTATAATATTTTGTCAGATAATAACTATATTGTGGTATCATGTGTTCTCGCATGATACTTAAATCGTTGTTTTTTCTTCACGTGGGGACACGTGGCGGCACTCCAAACTCCATTAGTTATTGGAATTTGCAACCCTTCGTAATATAGCGCCGGAAGCGAATCCAGCGCCGAAAGCCACATCAACCTCAAGAGCCCCAGGGCGCTTTCCCCATTCATCAACATAAGCTAAAACGATAGTTGCTGCTGATGTATTTCCAAAGTTAATAACCCCATCGCGATAGACTTTATCCTGAGGTAATTTCAAAGCGTCGCCCACAGCCGATACAATACGCAAATTCGCTTGGTGTGGGATTACATATTCAATATCACTTAAATTAATCTTGCTGCCATTTACCTGATTATATTTAGAAATCACACGTTTTGCATCTTCGACCATAGTTCTAACTGCAACGACGAAAACCTTTGGTCCCGCCATTTGAAGGTATGGATAATTAGTCGTAGTTTTATGTCTAAAAGTCATTCTTTCAGTATCGTTTAAGGGTTCCGAAAGGAATTCCTGCAAGTAAAGTAAATCTCCATATTTTCCCTGTGTTCTGGTATAAGTCGCAAGTATTTCACCTGAATCCACAGGACCTATTATGGCGGCTCCAGCGCCGTCACCAAACAAAACACATGTTTGACGATCAGTATAATCCGTTACCAGCGATAAAGCATCTATACCAATGGCAAGTCCGTAAGATTTCTGTCCTGACATCATCCATTCAGCATTTAACCGCGAGTAAATATCCTCAGCTGCATAAATAAAACCTGCACATCCTGCAGATATATCGGAAGCGCTGGCGTCAGGAATGCCGAGACCTTCCTGGACTAACGCCGCCAGACTGGGAAAACTTAAATGTGTATTGACACCAATTCTGATTACGCTAATTTCCGAAGGATCTATACCTGCGTGATCAATAGCATCTTTCGAGGCTTTGATTGCCATTGAAGTAAGTGAATCACTGCTATCCATTATGTGACGTTTTTGAATGCCGGTACGCTGACGAATCCACTCGTCAGATGTATCAACAATATGCTCAAGGTGAGCATTAGTTAGAATATTCTTAGGTAGGTATCGTCCAACACCCTTGTATCC
>JAIPJL010000151.1 GCA_021734165.1 bacterium
GGAGAAAGCGAGACTGATGATAAAGTCGGACTTGTTAGACTGCATGAAGTATGCCCTAATGTCCATGTAATGAAAATAAATAAACGCCCTACCTGGAGCAGCATACAGGAATTTCGTCAGATTCTGAAAAGCTTCGATCCCGATGTTGTAGAAACTTTCAAAGCCGGAGCCCAATATCATTCATTGTACGGTGGAATTGGGCATAATCGGCATATTCTGACGTTTTATCGCGGCATCAGTCGTCAGATGGATTACTGGCAGGAGCTGAAATACCGCCTTAAAAGAGTTGATGTAGTGGTACCAAATTGTCAAGCATTACATGATATTATCTGCAAATCAGGCAGAGTGGATCCCGAAAAAGTTAAAGTTATATACGACGAGATAGACCCTGTTTGCAGCAATCCTGATGCTGTTGATGCTACCGGATTACGCGCTGAGCTAAACATCCCAGAAGATAAACTTTTAATAACTAATCTTGGTAATTATTCCGAATGGCGCGGGCAGGATATTACTTTAAGAGCGGTGAAGTTGTTAAAGGACAACGGATTCGATTTTCATCTCTTATTCTGTGGTAAGGAAACGGAATTACTGCATCCGTTGGTTTCGGAATTAAAACTGGAAGACAGTGTTACATTATCACCATACCGTCGTGATCCTCAAAGGGTGCTTAAAATAACGGATATTCTGGTGAACTCGTCCACAGGCAACGAGAGTCTGTCAGGAGCGCTATTGAACTCGCAGGCGATGGGGATTCCTGCGGTAGCCAGCCGGATGCCCGGATTTGATGAGTCTGTGGGTGATCAGGAGACAGGTATTTTATTTCCTGTTGGTGATGCAAAAGCTCTTGCTGATAGCCTGTCCTTTTTTATTAACATGACGGATGATGACCGTAGCACATGGGGTAGTCGTGCGCATAAAAGGGCTATAAATATGTTTTCATCGAAAGCTCGTGTACGCAGAAGACTTGAAGTTTATCAATGGGCGATGGACAGATAAAGAGAACATACGTGTCATCCAGCAAGGGTGGAAAGATGCCACTAATCTACTAGTGTCTGACAGACTCGAAGATGGGATTCGCCAGAGATCGGACAAGAGTCTGTGCAACCGATTCTGTTATAATTTTGTAATGGCTGGATGCATTGATTGATTGATAATATCAAGGTATATTTCTTCAATGGACAAACATTCCTATCATAATCTTCACTTTGAAAACATCAAATCTTATTTTATATTATACACTTGTGATAAAAAGAGTCTAAAACCAAATTGTTTAAAACCCCGTTTTTCATTTTCATTCTGAGTATTCCGCTCTTAATCGGTATCCATTCCAATGCTATTGCAACTCAGACGAATCATTCATTTCCGATTTCCCATATCGCTGCAGAAACAGACAGATCCGCTGTATTCAGGGATTTGGAAAACTACCAGGTGACTTTCGAATATGTGAACGATAATTTCATTGCAACAACAAATTTTGAACCGATTTTGAATTTCGGAAAAGATGATAATGTGACCGCAAGTTTCCTGCTGCAAATTGCGCTAGAAACTGAAGCAAGATGGTTGATGCTGAATATCTACCAGACAATAATAACTAATAAGCAAGAAGGATATAGAACAGACCTGCTGTCTGTTTATCCATCCATCGAACAGAAATTTGGAAATGGTCAGCTTACGCTGGGAGCCGGATTAATTGCCCGTGGCAACTACGGAGGGGAGTTCATTCAATCCACTTACCACAGAATAGTGCATTTAGATCCGGTGGAATTGCCGTACATAGGAGGAAACAGGTTCGGATTTATCTTATTAACCGGGTATGAATACAGACTGAATGAAGGTGAATATTCCATTTTGGGTTGTTTTCTGCGTAATTCCTTGAAAGTAGGTTCGGGTCCGAGCAGTCTAAGAACAGGCGTTAAACTCGATTTGTTAAACAGAAATTTAATACATAACTGTATATTACAACTCCAGGTGAACACAGGATATTTATTTACTTATGTCTCGGATAGGTATATATCTCCTATATTTGATTCTGGAAATTATCAGGCGTTGCTTGGTTCAATCGGTTTTATGGAAAAATTCCAGATTGCCGGTTGGATTTCTCTAAATCAATACGGACTGCATCAGACACATTTCGGAGCAACACTTACTTTCGGCTGGAATGGCAGCCGTATAAGCGATCTACGTGAACTGCTGTATCCGTGAATTTTCACTTGTTCACTACCCACCACAGACAAGGATGTCCGCCCCACCTGACATTACCCCTACGATTAAAAATAACGAGTTGTTACACTTTTAATATTTTTTGCAATTACTTTCAAAAGCGTCGATAAGCAATTGAACTGGACAGTAATAAGTTTTAATATATAGATGTTGAAGTATGTTTGTTTGTATCGCACTCTGAGATCAAACCGGAGTTACCTACGCTTAAAAGAATAACTGCATATATCCTGATGCTGATCCTGCTGGTTGGTTTCTATTACTATACGGCAAGGATTTCAGTTAAAGGTGAGGAAGGGAGTGTTGCGCTTGATACTCCTTCACCTGCGCTGGGTAAAGCGATAGCAACAGCGATTCATCAGACAGTTACGGATCCGTACTTCAGACCGCTGGAAAAACTCGCCGATTATTTAAATGAGAATCCAGAATGTGATATGATAACGATTGAGCAGATGCAGAGGTGGAGCGTTGATGACGAATTGCCAACCTGCTTTGTATGGGATACCGACGGCACAAAATTTTTACTCAGTCAGGGAGCTTCACCATGGGCGCTGGAGATAGTTGCAGAGAAGCTTCGTGAAGGAATCGTGCATGACAATCCACATGGTTTATTGTATATTTATACATTTCGTGTGGAGGCAGAGAATTACTGGTTGGGATTCTTAAAAGTACCAAAGCATGTTGATGATCCGACTCAGATGGTGGGAGTGTTTTTCAGCATGGATCGATATCTTGGTAATTATGTGCCGAGGCTGATAGACGACATGGCGTCCCGCGCCAGATTTCCATTAGTGTCATTCCAGCTTAATGATCCACCGATGCATGGCGAGAATGATGGAAAGATCAGCTTTCGTATCCTTGATGAAAGAGGAAATACCTATTTTCAACGAGGCAGAACTTTCACTGAAGACAAGATGATCTACTCAGAATCAAAATGGTATCCTAAACCGATTGTCGCTATGCAGGAGGGCTGGGATTTACAGGTATTCAGCGGTGATGCAGTTACGATGCAAAATGATACTGAAGACAATAAAATGCTTGATGGACTGTTTATAACTCTGATCGTGATAGTATCATTAATCTACTGGTGGGGAAGCGGAAAAAGAAGTGTAAAAGAATAAACGTGCAAATTTGTAAACTTTAAAGGAAATAAATGCCAAAAATACACCCGTTTACTCGAAATGCAATTAAAGATATAATTCCTTATGAACCCGGTAAACCGATTTCCGAAGTACAACGGGAATACGGATTGACCGACGTAATTAAGCTTGCATCCAATGAGAATCCGCTTGGACCTTCTCCAAAGGCTGTGGATGCTATTAAAGCGGCGTTACAGGAGTTGAATTTATATCCCGATGGCGGTTGTTATCTTTTGAGAAAGAAGCTGTCCGAAAAGTTGAATGTCCAAACATCACAGCTTGTTATCGGTAACGGATCCGCCGAGTTAATAGAGCTTATTTGTGAAGCATTCATCGGTGAGGGGGATGAAGCCGTAATCGGATATCAGGCGTTTTTCAAGTACCGCATTGCAGTTCAAATTATGAACGGCGTTATAAACTGGGCGGAGATGCCTGGTAATACTTATGATGCAGATGAAATCCTCGCAAAGGTTTCGGGAAAAACCAAAGTATTGTTCATTGCCAATCCCAATAATCCAACCGGTACATTAATGGATAAAAATCAGGTAGCTTATTTAATGGATAGACTGCCAGATGATGTAATAGTAGTTTTCGATGAAGCTTATTATGATTATCAGAGTGGTAATGACTATCCTGATACAATAGAATATTTGCAGCGGGGACTCAGCGTTATTATTTTGAGGACATTCTCCAAGTCTTACGGACTGGCTGGACTTCGCATCGGTTACGCAATTACAAATGAAGGGATTGCGCACTCGATGAATGGTGTCCGTGAGGCTTTCAATGTAAATAGTCTCGCACAGGTTGCAGCAACCGCTGCTCTCGATGATGATGAGTTTTTGCAGAAAAGCATTAAGATGAATGAAGAAGGTAAGTTATTTTTTTATAAAGAACTTGAAAGGCTTGGTTTGGAATATCGACCTACTGCTGCTAATTTTATTTTGATAAAGGTGCCTATCCCGGGCAGGGATTTATTTAAATTGCTGCTTAAGAAAGGAGTAGTTGTGCGTCCTGTCGATGGGTATGGGCTACCTGAATATATAAGGGTGTCGATCGGACTGCCTGATGAAAACAGGCGGTTTTTCAGCTCACTTGAGGGCGTCATACAAGAACTGAACCATTGCTGAGCGTAATAGAAAATTAAATTGTAAAAAGAGGAGTAACAAATGGCAGTAAGCCGTTCAATTAACTACGCTGAATGGGATCAAAGAGAGCATGACTGGACTGGAAAAGCTTTCTATTTTGTAAATATTACCTGTATCTTTTCCATTCCTTTAGGTCTTGGATCAAAGATGGAGCAACTAAATCGAGACGTCAGACAGGCAGGATATAAGATAATTGATACTTCGATACTTGTCAATGCAGGGCTTTTCAGTGGAAAGGTCATGATTGAAGTTGAAAAAAAGGAAATAATGGATGCACAGATATTAAGCTTTGAGGATCAAACGATGGCATATACATCTGTCTATCGTGGTTCACCGGGTGGATTATCAAAAGGAATGAAAGAGCTTTCTGTGATAGTTGCATCCAGACGTGGGATGGCGCCGCGTTCAATTTATTATCGTTACACAGATCCGAATGCTTCCGATTACAAAACAATATTATTTGCAATATTGTAAACAGCGCATCGAGGTAAATTTAACAGAGGATAGTACTTTGAATGAAAAAGTACAGAATTTTATCGGTAAAATAAAATGGTTAGGTCATTCCAGTTTTAAGATTGCCGACACGAAAACTGTTTATATCGATCCATGGAAACTGCCGGATGGTGAAGGTAGTGATGGTGATCTAATTTTAGTAACCCATGATCATTACGATCATTGTTCTCCGCCCGATATTAAAAAGGCGCTTGGATCCGGAGGAAAAGTACTCGCTGCTGAGTGTTGCCGAGCGAAATATCCCAAGGCTGATGTGTTTACGCTTCCCTGGATGAAGCAGAAGTTGAATGATATTAATGTTTATGTTACTGCAGCTTACAACATCAATAAAAAGTTTCATCCCAAGGAACTGGGGCATGTGGGTTACGTCATCGAGTTGGATGGAGTAAAGATATATCACGCCGGTGACTGCGACGCTTTTCCGCACATGACGGATATTTCCTGCGACATAGCCTTGCTGCCGGTGTCAGGGACTTACGTGATGAGTCCGCTTGAAGCTGTTGACGCCTGTGAGATGCTGAAACCACAGTTAGCAATTCCCATACATTGGGGCGATGCTGATGTTGTTGGAACAAGGGATGACGCCGAGCGTTTTGCGAAACTGGCTCCCTGCGAAGTTGTCATACTCGAAGCGGCAAGATAATTGATAATCGGTGTAATTCCTGCCCGTTATGCGTCAACTCGTTTTCCAGGGAAACTGCTTGCGGATCTGCACGGAAAGCCTGTTTTACAGTGGACCTGGGAGCAGGCTTGTAAGGCTGAATCACTTGACAAAGTTGTTATAGCTGCCGGTGATGAGAAAATAGCGAATGCTGCCACCAGATTAGGCGTGGAAGTGGTTGAGGTTTTTAAGGACTATGCAAGCGGTAGTGACAGGATCGCTGATGCGGTTCAGCAACTTGAAACTTCTGGAGACAGTTTCGATATTGTTGTAAACATCCAGGGTGATGAGCCGCTTTTGAATCCTGAGCATATTGATTTGGCAGTTAAACGCCTTCAATCCGATTCTGAAGCTGGTGTAACTACCTTGATAGCGCCAATCGATGAAGAGCGTCAATTCTATGAGTTATCGTTAGTTAAGGCGGTGATCGATAAAAAAGGACATGCGCTTTACTTTTCACGAGCGCCGATTCCCTTTGTTACGGAATTTACGTCCTGTTCAGCTTATAAACACATCGGGCTTTATGTTTACCGCAGGCAGGTATTGACAGATTTTGTAAACTGGCAGGCTTGCGAGCTTGAGAAACTTGAGAAGTTAGAACAACTAAGGTTGTTATATCATGATGTTACGATTGCGACGGTGATTGTTGAATCGAGTGGAGTTGGTGTAGATACGGAGGATGATTTGATGATTGTTCAAAGGATTTTAAAGAGTAATTAATACTTAGTTTCCAATGATCAACTTAACTTAAAACATACCAATAGCAGATTTAACTAAAAAATCCAAACCCATCGGAGAGAGTAGTGCCCCGTACAACCAAACATAAGACAAAGTTTATATTTTTCACCGGCGGCGTTGTATCATCGCTCGGTAAAGGCATCGCAGCGTCGTCCCTCGGTATGCTGCTGAAGGCGAGAGGGCTGCATGTGACAATTATGAAGCTCGATCCTTACATCAACGTCGATCCAGGCACGATGAATCCCTATCAGCATGGCGAGGTTTACGTGACCGACGACGGGGCTGAAACGGATCTTGACCTTGGGCATTATGAGCGTTTCCTGCATATCTCAATGGGCAGAGTGAACAACAGCACTACCGGTCAGATCTATGAGAACGTTATCCTGAAAGAGCGTAAAGGTGATTACCTCGGTGGTACTGTGCAGGTTATCCCTCACATCACAGA
>JAIPJL010000152.1 GCA_021734165.1 bacterium
ATATTGCAAATTCTGAGCATTTCACTATTTGAGAAAGTTCCGTTTTATCAAGTACTTACAGATTTTTGTTGCGATACCTTTAGCATTATAAATTCTAAACAATTGTTTTTATTTGACTTTTAACGGGACAGTAGTGATTTAATTTTAAAACGATACCCAAAATATGAAGAATTTTTCTAATATTTACAAAATGTGATTATTATCACTTTTAGTTTGTTAAATCTTTATTATAATACCTGTAAGTTTGACCATATCATCCTCAAAGAGGTGTTTATGAAACTGTACTCCTTGTTCAGATTACTGCTAATCACAACTCTTACACTTCTCAGCTTCACGCATGTGACTGTTGCAGAACAGCTTACAACTACATTGAACTTTGATCCACCGGATATCTCCCAGATTAATAACTACGATCAGATCACCGTCCCGGAAGCGCTTAACATTGGACCTTCAGGCTCACCATCCCTGCCGTCGTCAGCGGTATGGTTGCTGCTTTCTCCGGGTCATAAAGCAGTATCGGTGGAATTGAAATCCGAAACCTGGCACACCTTGAAAGGAGAATACCTGCCTTTCCCGGTTCAGGCTATGAAACCGATAAGCGATTCTTCGCCTCCTGAATTTACACCGCCTGATCCGGCAATCTATGCTGGAACAAAAATCTTTCCAGACAATCCAATCAGCAACCTGAATACTCACCTGAAGCGGGGCTATGCAATGGCAGGCTGCCTTGTCTGGCCTGTCCGGTGGAATCCGGTCGATAGATCATTAGAATATCTCGCAGAAGCAGAACTGATAATCGAAACCGCTCCCAGTGAAAGAGAGCAATCAGGTTATGAGCGTTTCTATCGCAGTGATGAAAAGACAAGAAAATCGATAGCTGACCGGGTTCGTAATGATGAAATGCTGGATCGGTATCCGCGGCGCGATGAATACTATTTAGAATCAATCTTGATCATCACAGATAATGAATTAATTAATGCTTCTGAAGATTATGCCAATTGGTGGCGTTGTCGTGGCGTCCAAACACATATAGCTACAGTATCTGAATTGTGTGATGAGTATAGAGGCAGGGATGACCAGGAAAAAATCAGGACGGGGATTTCGGAATTATATACTGAATACAACATTAGTTATGTAATACTAATGGGTGATACTCAGTATATACCTTTTCGAGCGTTCTATGTGGATCCAGAGGTTCAAGGTCATGGAGCTGAACATTTACCTGCAGATCTTTATTACGCAGCTCTTGATGGAAGTTGGAATCGTGACGGGGATGAATATTGGGGTGAATTAGATGAAGCAGATTTGCTTGCGGAGGTTGCTCTCGGCAGACTACCCGCTGATTCAGAAGATGATGTTAGAAGGATAATGACAAAAACTATGAATTACTCCGATAATCCGGTAGTAGATGATGCTCAGAGTGCTCTCATGGTAGGTGAGGACTTAGGATGGCAGATCATGGGTGGTGATTATATGGACGAATTATATTATAGTTCACGTTCTTGTGGTTATCGCACAGTCGGAATATCAAATTTCTTCAGAAGATGCAATCTCTATGATCGTGATAGGGTATGGAGCGCTGCACAAGATCTGGCGCCGTTGATCTCACAAGGGTATCATCTGGTTAATCACCTTGGTCATTCAAGTTCAAGTTCGAATATGAAGTTCAGTTCAGGAAGTTTAAATGAAGAACTTATCACGAACAATGGCGTGAATAACGGTCATAATATAGGATTCACACAAGGTTGTCATGCAGGCGCTTTTGATGTTGATGATTGTATTTCGGAAGTGCATATTTGTAATCTTGAGACCGGTTTTGTTGGATATATAAGCAATTCCAGAAGCGGATGGGGGCACACTAGGAATACAAATGGATCCTCGCAACATATTCACAGGCAGTTCATTGATGCAATATTTGGCGAGGATATTTATAATATTGGAGAAGCTATACAAGACGCTAAAGAAGATCTGTCAACATGGGTATATGGAACGATGACATGGTGTTATTATACTGTAAATCTTTTTGCTGATCCTGCATTAGATATTTGGACGAAAACACCAAGACCAATTATACCTGAATATTCTGGCATATTAATCAGAGGTCATAATCAGTATGATGTTACTGCGCCTGGAATCAGAAATGCAATCGCGAGTTTGATACACACAGGTGATGAACCGGAAATATTGACTTCGGGTTTAACCAGCAATGATGGTTATGTCCGGTTAGTACTTGATGAGCCTGTTTTAGATGATATTCCAATAGAACTCTCAATTATAGCACATAATTATATACCTTTCAGATCAGAAATAACCGTAGCAAGAATTACCGAACCATATCCCTGGGTAAGTGGTCTGGAAATTCACGAAATCGAAGGAAACGGTAATGAGATTATTGACGCCGGAGAGACCATTTCAATTAATCCAGCGATTCGAAATCTTGGTTCAGAGTATCTTGAAGATGTTACAGTTACAATTACCATCGAAGACGAGATGATCGATCAATTGAATACAACCAACAATTACCCCCCGATTGGACTTGAGGGTGAAGTTGTTAGCGAAAATGGTTACGGAATTATAGTATCTCCACATTGTGGCGATGATCATGATGTTACGGTTCGAGTTGAAATAGAAGATGGCTCTGGAGAGAAATGGTCTCAGAATACAACATTTAAAATTCATGCGCCTAAAATTACCGATTGGACGATTGAGATTCTTGACCAAAAAGAAAACAATAACGGCAGAATTGATCCCGGTGAAGAGGTTGATATGAGACTATCACTCGCGAATATGGGATCTGGCTGCGCTGAAGATATCGTTGTACAGTTAGTATGTGACAACGACTTGATCACGGTGATTGATGATGAAGTAAGACTTCCCGCTCTGGATGCCGGACAATTTTCCGTTTTCAATGAAACATTTCGAATTCGAGTATCGGATGAATGTCCAGATCCGGGCAGAGTTGTTCTCTACTTACGGATTAACAGTGATCTTGGTTTCTATTATCCTTTGTTGAAAGATTTTGATATTGGTGGTAGATATTACAACTTTGATAATGGGGAAGAGGAATGGGAGCATTACAGCATTGGTGATGGATGGGGAGATCAATGGTGTATATCAACCAGTTACAACTGTACACAAAACGGCTCGGCATGCTTGAAGCTTGGACCGGATGAGAGAAGCGGACTATATAGAGACAATCTGAATTGTGCTGTTGAAATCCCGGAATTTCGAATTAACAATCCAGCCGAACTCGTGTTCTGGCACAAGATATCTGCGGAATGTTACTATGGAGCAGGCAATCGAGCCTTTGACGGTGGTTTTGTTGAGATTTCAGTTAATAATGGTGAATGGGAGCAACTTTTCCCTGAAACTGATGATGGGCAGGGATATCCCTACTATATCGATGAAGGACCTCGTGAGAGCCCTATTAATGAGATGCCTTGTTATTCGGATGAGTATCATTGGAATCAGGCAATATTTGGCCTGACAGAATTTACCGGTGAAGTTGTTAAAATACGCTTTCATTTTGCTTCAGACCGTTCGACAGGTAAGAGGGGTTGGATGATCGATGATATAAGATTCAGATTACCAAGGGAGATGGAGGTTCCTTTAGAGCTTGAAGGTGAGATAGAAGGCAGTGGAGCTTATTTAACCTGGACAACACCCCTGCCTCGACGTGATAATCCGGTTACCAACGAACTTATTGGCTATCGGGTGTTTCGTGAAGAATATCCGCTGGACACAGTTATAACAGACATCCGGTATTTTGATAAGCTAACCGGAATGCCTCCCGGTGATTATTATTACATGGTTAACGCCGTTTATTCAAACGGTGAAAGCAATCCTTCCAATGAGATAGAGTTGTACTGGAGTAATTGCGGCGTAACCCTTATGAATGACGAGATTCCAATTGAATGGACGCTTTCCGGAAGTCACCCGAATCCGTTCAATCAGCAAGCATTAATATTCTACTCTGTTGCGAGAGAAAGTGATATTCAACTGAGTATATATGATTTGAACGGTCGCCTTATTAAAAAACTAACTGAGGGATCACATCAAGCTGGTAACTACCAAGTATTATTCGATGCGAAAAATATGGCGTCCGGTGTGTATATCGTTCACTACAGGCATCCTGATGGATTCAAATCATCGCGGATGGTTTTGCTTAGATAAGGAAATATGATGCTCTATAAAACACTCTACTTCCCAATTTCATTAATTTTAATGATTTTAATTTTTACTCTTCTGACTGTCGGTTGTGATAAAGACGGTGGTGTTGCTCCGGTTGAGGAACTTAATCCGCCGACCGATCTGACCGCTGAAGCCATATCCTCAAGCGTGATTCGTCTGTCATGGATTGACAATTCCGAAAACGAAATCGGTTTTGAGATCGAGGAAAGTGTCAATAATGACAGCAGTTTTACGCATCTTATGGATACCGATACAAATATTACATCGATGGAAATTTCTAACCTGCAATCTGATTTAACCTACTACTTCCGGGTAAGATCAATGAATAGCATGGACACCTCAGATTACTCAAATACCGCTTTCGCTGCCACACCCCATGTGCCGATAGCCCCTGAAAACCTGGAAGTAGTATATGTTACCGAAAGTGAAATAAGCCTGTGTTGGTGTGATGTTTCTGATAACGAAGAAGGATTTGAAATCGAGCAGTCGGTAGGCAATAATACTGATTACCAACTTGCCTGTAAAACCGGATGTGACACAACACGAGTGATTTTAGACAATAGATCTCCGGGAACAATGTACTTTTTCCGCGTCAGAGCTTGTTTGGGTAATGAATTCTCTGACTATTCCAATGAAGTAGTTGCAACAACAATACTTGCTGAGGAGTGGAGACTAACCTTCGGAGGCTCTCTTGATGATGAAGGACGCAAAGTGCGCCAGACCGGTGATGGAGGTTATATTATAGTCGGAAACACCAAGTCCTTTGGCTCCGGTGACAGTGATATATGGTTGATCAAAACAGACATTGAGGGTAATGAAATATGGAATAGAACTTACGGTGGAGCATATTTGGACTATGGCTGTGACGTCCGCTGCACTGGGGATGGTGGTTATATCATCGCAGGATATACGGCTTCGTTTGGTGAAGGTGATTATGACGCCTGGCTGATAAAGGTTGACGGCTCCGGTGGTGAAGTCTGGAATCAGACTTATGGCGGGACCGGACGTGACAAGGGAAATGGCGTGGTGAAAAGTCCTTATGGAGGTTATATTATTGTCGGATCAACCAGATCCTTTGGGGTTGGGGATTATGATGCCTGGTTGATACGGACTGATATTGTGGGTGAAAAGGTGGAAGACAGGACTATTGGTGAGGGTGACAGGGAGGAGGTTTATAGCATCGAAGCTGCATCTGACGATGGTTTTGACATTATCGGTTCCACTCAATCTCACGACTCTGGTGTAAGCAATGCCTGGCTTATCAGGATTGATGATTACGGTCGCTTGCAATGGTATCGTTCTTATGGACTTGGAGCCTTCAGTAAAGGTTGTGGCGTCAATTCAGCGCATAATATGGGTAGTATAATTGCCGGATATACTGTGGTTGAGAACACAAGCGATTATAACCTTCACTTTGTAAATACTGATTATGCCGGTAATATAGAATGGGAAATTGATTTAGGTGGTAATGGAGCTGATAAAGGGTATAGCTGTCATAAAACCTCTGATGGTGGATATATTGTAATTGGATCAACCGAATCCTATGGAGCAGGCGAAACCGATGTTTGGGTGATTAAAACCGATGGACGAGGCAGCGAGCTATGGAATGCTGCTTATGGTGGCAATGGTAAGGATGAGGGATTACATTCTCTGCCAACGATCGATGGCGGCTACGTGATAACAGGCTCAACCGAATCCTCAGGTTCGGGAGGATCTGATGTTTTATTAATGAAAATTGGATCTAACCTGACGAACTGAAAGGTGACTACAGCGCCGTCACGTGATGGAATAATAATGACTTAAATCTGGTATTTTGAGAATCCAGTTTTCCGAAAAACTTGTAATAATGAAAGAAATGCTTTAACTTCCGTAATGGCATACGGACATCTAAGGACTTAAAAGAGATGAACATGCACAAACCTTCATCACATAGCACGAGGCTTGTATTGAGCGTTTTAACTATCATACTTGCCTTTTTACCCATCACCACCTTCGCCCAGACTGAGGTTTCAGGTGAAGTGTCGGGTGAATGGACTGCGGAAGACAGCCCGTACATCGTCGTGGACTCGACGTGGGTGCCGGAAGATGAAGAGCTGAGGATTGGTCCTGGTGTGGATGTGCTCTTTGGAGAGAATATTGGGCTCGATGTATTTGGTACTCTAACTGCTGAAGGTACGGAAGAGGACTCGGTGAGGTTCTTACCACAAAATGAAGATCTAACATGGAAGGGGATAAGGCTACATACAGAGAGAACGGAACATCACTTCGATTACTGCTTGTTACAAACCATTGACAGAATTTGTATTCAGGTGAACAGTTCACAGAGAATTTTTGTTAATCACAGCAACATGCTGTGTTCAAGCGTAGTCATTAGAGGTTTACTAAGTGAGGACGCTCATGCTATTTATTTAATAGTAACACACAGCAATCTAATATCTGATGGCGCAGGAATCTTTCTCTCGTTCTCACGTATGGAAGCTTCTGATTGTAATTTTTACTGTGATGGTTTAAATCTTGACTCAATCAGACTGGAGCGGTGTTTTGTCTCAGGTTCAATTGATACCTGGCATAGTGTATATATCGACTGCGAAT
>JAIPJL010000153.1 GCA_021734165.1 bacterium
AGGGAATGACGGAATCGGCTCTCCACTCGTAACTCGCAACTCGTAACTCGCTACTATATTTTATAATTCTTAATTCGTAATTCTTAATTCGTAATTGTTTCGTCACTTTCCGTCACATTTCCGTCACACCCTCTAACCCTTACCCGGTATGGCTTTCCGGCGATTCTGTGACGATGTGACGATAATTTTCACTGCCCAGATGCTTTCCCGAAAACTGCGGTGAAAATCTAAGTTGATATTTTTATTTCTTCTTCCCACAGCAGATCATATATACCGGTCGGGAGTCGGTGTTGAGAAGCTTGGCAACTTTATCCTCGTGGAACGCTCCGACGGTCACCGTTCCAATCCCGAAAGCCTGCGCTTCTAGGCAGATGTTCTGCCCGGCGTGTCCCGCTTCGATTAAGACATACTGCTCGGCGCGTTCGCCGTATTTCTTGGAAGTACGTTCAACATAAGCGCCTATCACAAAGCTGACGGCGGCATTTTTAATGCAGTCCTGTCCGAGAGCGGCTTGTGATAATTCATAGCCCTTATCACCTGATTGAATCCTGACAAGTGAATGGTCTTGTGTTTTACCGTCCGGTTGATAATGGTAAATGCCTGCTTCGAGTCCTTCAACGCGACTGACCACTATGAAAACCTCCAGCGGGTAGAGCGCGCCTGCTGAAGGAGCAGTTCTTAAATCAATTGTTACTGTCTTGCCTTCGTTCTGGAAGCTGACTGAGCCACTGATTCCCTGGCAAGCCCAGAGCAGTTGAGACAGTTCATCAAGCTTGATTGCTTCCGGTGAATACTCCCGTACCGAGCGTCGCATTTGCATGGCTTTTTCGAGCGAGAAGTCGCTGTCCATGCGCGGCGCCGGCAGCTTTATTTCCTGATTTTCCTGAGTCATTCCTGTTACCGATGTTAGGATTAACGAAATTATCAAAATCGTCATAAAACGCTGCAAATTCATGCTATTCTCCTTTTTTGGATTCCGGGTCAAGCCCGGAATGACATTCTAAAGTAGCTTTTCATTTCCCTAAATTTATTCTCAATAGCTTAAATATTTGAAATCGGTAGTGTAATTGTTATATATTAACATCTTATTATACACAATATTTTTGCAATCATCAACCGGATGGAAGTTTAGAAGTGTCAAAAGAAAAACTTGATGAACTTGCCAGGCATCGTGAGGAAGCGTTTCTCGGTGGCGGCAGAAAACGCATCGACGCACAACATGCCAAAGGTAAACTTACCGCTCGCGAGCGTCTTGACCTGCTGCTTGATAAAGGCAGTTTCTCGGAAATCGATATGCTGGTCAAGCATCGCAGCCGGGATTTCGGACTCGAAAAACACCGCTATCCCGGAGATGGCGTTATTACCGGTTACGGTAAAATCAATGGCAGACTGGTCTTTGTATTCTCGCAGGATTTCACTGTGCTTGGTGGTTCGCTCGCCGAAGCTCACGGCGCTAAGATATGTAAGATCATGGAAATGGCGCTGAAAATGGGCGCTCCTGTAATCGGTATCAATGACTCAGGCGGCGCGCGCGTGCAGGAGGGAGTTGTGTCGCTCGGAGCTTACGCAGATATATTCCTGAGAAATACGCTGACGTCCGGCGTTGTTCCACAGATTTCTGCTGTTATGGGTCCCTGTGCGGGAGGCGCTGTTTATTCGCCTGCCATAACGGATTTTATCTTCATGGTTCGAAATACCAGCTATATGTTTGTGACTGGACCGAAGGTAGTTAAAACCGTTACACATGAAGAAATCTCTTCTGAGGAGCTTGGCGGAGCAGATACCCATGCTTCTAAAAGTGGCGTCGCTCACTTCGCTATGGACGGTGAAGCGGAAGCTATCGAAGCCATTCGCAGACTGATGTCCTTCATTCCTCAGAACAACATGGAAGATCCTCCGGTTAAAGAATGCAGCGATCCTGCTGATCGCATAGATGAAGAACTTGACACAATAATACCTGATAATCCTAACAAACCTTATGACATTAAAAAGGTTATTACCAGCGTGGTCGATGACGGTGATTTCATGGAAGTGCACGCTGATTTTGCCCAGAACATCGTTGTCGGATTTGCAAGGCTGGCTGGCAGACCGATTGGGATAATTGCAAATCAACCCGCTGTACTTGCTGGAGTTCTGGACATCAACTCTTCCCGCAAGGGAGGTCGTTTCATCCGCTTCTGTGACGCTTTCAATATACCGATTATTACATTTGAAGACGTACCGGGATTTCTGCCGGGAACAGATCAGGAATGGCGGGGTATTATCGTCAACGGCGCAAAATTACTTTACGCTTACTGCGAAGCGACCGTCCCCAAGATTACGGTAATTACCCGCAAAGCTTATGGCGGAGCTTATGATGTTATGAACTCCAAGCATGTGCGCGGTGATATAAACTACGCCTGGCCCTCTGCTGAGATTGCGGTTATGGGTCCAAAGGGCGCTGTTGAGATCATCTTCTCAAAGCAAATGGCAAACGCGGAAAACCCTGAAGATATGGAAGCTCAACTCATAGAGGATTATAAAACCAAATTCGCCAATCCGTACATCGCCGCTGAGCGCGGCTATGTTGACGAGGTTATCATCCCGCGCAACACCAGACCGAAATTGATTGCGGCTTTGATGATGCTGGAGAACAAGGTTGACAGCAACCCGAAGAAGAAGCATGGGAATATACCGCTTTAAGGAGTATTTTGAATAATGATTAGTTTAAAAGACAAAGTAGTTTTCATAACAGGCGCCTCTTCCGGCATCGGAATGGCATGTGCAGAGGCTTTCGCCCATCAGGGAGCAAAACTCATACTGACGGCTCGCCGACAGGAGAGGCTTGAAGCTCTTAAAGAATGGCTCCAAAGCGAATTAAATATCTCCAGCCATATAGCGCTGCTTGATGTACGTAACCAGATTGAAGTCGATACAGTTGTGAATAATCTACCTGATGATTTCAGAAATATCAATATACTAATTAATAATGCCGGTCTGGCGCGCGGATGGAGTACTTTGCAGGAGGGATCGGTTTCTGACTGGGATGAAATGATCGATACCAACCTGAAGGGATTACTGTATGTCAGCAGAGCGATTATTCCCGGTATGATTGAGCGAAAAGACGGTCATATTATTAACATTGGCTCAATTGCCGGCAGGCAGCCTTATCCGAACGGCAACGTCTATTGCGCAACGAAATTTGCTGTACGGGCGCTTAATCAGAGCATGTTGATAGATTTGGTTAATACACCGGTAAGGGTTTCAACTGTTGATCCAGGTCTGGTGGAAACGGAATTTTCAAAGGTTCGCTTCAGTGGTGATGTGGAAAAAGCTGACGCCGTTTATGCAAATATGACTCCACTGGTTGCTGAGGATATCGCTGATAGTGTGCTCTTTTGCGCTACTCGACCAAAACATGTTAATATAAGTGAAATGGTTGTTTTACCTACAGATCAGGCTTCCCCGTATCATGTCAGGAGAGAAGAATAGGAATAGACGAAAATAATACGCCGCTGCTGGTTTACAGAGCTCCAGCCTGTTTTCTGTCCGATTGTCACCTTCCCTTGATCCCCAAAAAAGGTCAGGAGAACTGGATGCCGGATGTGGTTAGCTTTCTTCGGGAAGTAGCTTCTCAAAATGCAACACTCTTTCTCGTTGGCGACCTTTTTGATTTCTGGTTTGAATGGAAGCATTCCGTTCCGGGTAAAGCATTTCCGGTTCTTAGCGAACTCAGCAGGCTTGTCGAAGCAGGTGTTGATATAGTCTATCTTTCCGGAAATCACGATGGGCATCTTGGCAGTTTTCTTGAGAATGAAGTTGGATTATCGGTTTATCGCAAGCCCATTGATGTTTTAATTAATAATAAAAAATTTCATATAATACACGGCGATGGTCTGGCTCCCCGCGACAGAGGTTATCGTATTCTGCGCTCGCTTGTCAGATGGGGACCTACAGAAAAAATCTATAAATACGTGCATCCTGATTTCGGGATTTGGTTCGCAGACAAGGTATCTTCGCTATCGCATTCAACCGGAGGAAATAAAGCAGCGCGGTTGTTTGATGATTACCAAAAATATGCATTAAATAAACTCGATTACGGCTTTAATTACGTTATAATGGGTCATATCCATACTGCAAGGTATGTACCTCACGAAAAAGGTGGCTTTATGGCTATAGGTGACTGGATGGAAAAGAAAAGCTATGGTATATATTCCGATAACGAACTAAGACTTGATTATTTCAAAAACGAGATCGAGCAGGATGGAGCAAAATAATAATTGCTGAAATTTATCAAAAAAATATGGCTGCGTTTAGGACCGAATAATTTTGTTCGCTGTATAATCGCCTGTATTATTGTAACAATACTTGGTTTATCCGGTATAGGTACCTTACTCTATTCGCTGTCATCCAATCTTCCTGATCTTGAAAAACTGAAAGCCTACGAACCTCGTCTCACAACCCGTATCCTTGACCGCAACGACGAATTGCTTCTTGAGCTGTACAGTCAGCGACGTATTATGGTTCCTTTAAAGGACATTCCTCAATACACTATTGACGCAATTCTGTCGATTGAAGACACACGTTTCTATGACCACTGGGGGCTCGATTTTATCGGCATTCTACGTGCTGCTGCTGTTGACGTGATGACCTTCAGTCTCAAACAGGGCGCCTCAACCGTTACTCAGCAGCTTGCCAGAGATTTATATCTGCATAAAAGACGCACATTCGGACGCAAAATTCAGGAAACCCTGGCGTCGATACAGATAGAGAGGAACTACTCAAAAAGTGAAATTCTTGAGATGTACCTTACCCAGATCAATCTTGGACACGGCGCTTATGGAGTAGGTTCGGCAGCTAAACTATATTTTGGTAAAACACCATCTGAATTAACTATTGCCGAATCCGCATTACTTGCTGCTCTGCCTAAAGCGCCCTCTCATTATACACCTTATGATCACCCTGATAAAGCATTACAGCGGCGTAATCTTGTGCTGCATGAGATGCTGAAACGTGAAATTATATCGCTTGATCAGTATCATACCGCTATTGCTGAATCAATTATAGTTAAACCGAGAACCTGTGGTGTGCTGCTTGGCGAAGCTCCCTATTACACCGAGATGATCCGCCAGGAACTTTCAAAAGAGGGAAAGAGATTAGGGCTTGATTATCTGACCGACGGTCTGACAGTTCATACTTCACTTGATCTCAAGGTGCAGCATTTTGCTGAGGCGGCAGTTGATTCTCACCTTGCCGAATTGCAGCCGGCTTACAGGGAAAGGTTTATAAAACGCGCTCTCACTGAAATCTGCACAACTCTCTATGGAAAAGATAAAGCGCCAAATTTTACTAAGGCTTTGAAAGACAGCGCTTTAATTGATTCAGTATTTTCAGATCGCGCTATTCTGCAGGTTGCTCTCGTAGCGCTTGATCCACACACAGGCGATATTCTCGCCATGGTGGGTGGGCGTGATTTCACTCGCTATAAGTTTAATCGCGCTGTACAGGCAATACGCCAACCGGGTTCGGTGTTCAAACCAATGGCTTATATGACAGCTATCGATAATGGCTATTCACCGACGTTTGAACTGCTTAATCAGGACGTGGTGTTAACCATGGCGGACGGCACAAGATGGGTTCCTCAGAATTATGACCATTCGCGAGGGGGAATGACCACACTTCGTGAAGGACTCAGACGCTCGTTGAATCTGATAGCTGCAAGACTTGTTCAGGAAGTTGTTCCACCTTCAATGGTGGTTAAATACGCTCGTCAGATGGGTTTTACGACACCGATAGCAGCCGTCGATGCAATTGCGCTTGGCACATCCGGTGTGATACCGATTGAAGCAGTCTCAGCCTTTTCAGTATTTGCCGCCGGAGGGATCTATAGTAAGCCTCGATCTTTACTTGCTCTTGATGACAGGTTTGGTGAGCAGATAGTGAAATATGAAACCCAGCCAAGGGTTGCCATCTCCGCTGAGACAGCATATATCATGACCTCGATGTTGAGCACCGTAATCAACCATGGAACAGGCGGTTCAGCTCGCTGGAAATACAACTTTTTCAGACCTGCTGCTGGGAAAACCGGTACAACCAATGATTTCACCGACGCCTGGTTTATCGGATTCACGCCAAATCTTTGTTGTGGAGTCTGGGTAGGACTCGATGACCCGCAGGCGTCACTCGGCTCCGGTTATTCCGGAGCTGTAGCCGCTTTACCCATCTGGGCGAATTTCATGAAGATGACCTGTGACTCCCTCAGTGATACACTTGGATGGACGGATGAACCGTTTACAAGACCTCCAGGTATTGTAGAAGCGACAGTTTGCACTGAAACCAAACAAATTGCTACACCCTACTGCCCGGAAAAAATGAAGGAAGTTTTCAGGCAGGATGCTGTACCGAGAGCCACATGCAAAAAACACAGGAGGTTTGGCGGATAATGATAAAAGCTGTATTTTTTGATCTTGATAATACCCTCGTCGATTTCTTTCGCATGAAGCGATCTGCTGTTAAAGCTGCTGTTATTTCAATGCTTGACGCCGGTCTGGAAATGAGTTTTGATGACGCCTATGAACATGTTATGAAGATTTATAAAACGGAAGGAATAGAGTACCAGGAGATATTTGATCGTTTCCTGGAGGAGAGCATTGGGGGTATTGACCATAAGATTCTTGCCGCTGCAATCGTAGCTTATCG
>JAIPJL010000154.1 GCA_021734165.1 bacterium
CCACTTGAAATATCATAGAAGTGGCGTCAGGCGTCCTCGCCTGACGCATAAGTCTTTATTCTTCCGTCAGACGAGGAAGTCTGACGGCACTCTATCGGGAAACTAATATATCGGCGCCGGTCCACTGCGTACCAGCCTGAAACCTACAGTCTGATAACGTAATCCTGTTGCACCAGAGTTTCTCTGAGTAGATCGGCATTGCTGTGGTGAATCATACCATGAGCCACCGCGCATCATCCTGTACCGTGCATCGCCACTAAGCCAGGCGCTGCCATCATCAGGCGCTCCCCGGTAATGGTCGTGTCTTTTGTCCTCAACCCACTCCCAGACATTCCCCAGCATATCATGGATTCCCCAGTCATTGGCAAGTCTGCTTCCTACTTCTGCATGAGAGCCAACACCGTTATAATGACCGCTTATTGCATAATACTCCACTCTTGAATAAGTAGAATCATTACCCCATGGATAACGCATTGAATCGTTACCAGCTCGGCAGGCGTATTCCCATTCGGATTCAGATGGCAGTCTCCAACCCACTTCAGGATTGCGACTGTTTAAGGTATCAATAAAAACACTTATATCAATCCATGAAACATTATCAACCGGATTGTGTAAACCGGTAAACATTGAAGGATTCGTATCAGTTACCGCTTCCCACAGCTCCTGGGTTACTTCATATTTTCCGATCCAGAAACCATTCTGTAATGCGACATTATGCCTCGGAAACTCATCGTTCTTAGCATCTAAATCTATATAATTCTCAGCCATATAGTCAGAAAGATATTTCTCAACGTAAACATCGATGCTGTCAGGGTCGATACCTTCTTCAACAGCTTGTTCTTCACCCCATTCCTTGACTGTGTTCGTATCCAGAGTACCCATCATGAAGCAGTCCGGTGAAATCCACACCATAGCCATACTCAGATCATCGAAACCGATCGCGAAATCTACTTCACCAAAACTTCCGTCACTGGAAACAACAACCTGCACACTGTTTTCATCTTTTAATTCACCATCACTGACGGTAACGGTAATTTCATAATCACCGATATTATTCGGAGCCGTCCACCTTGTAGATTTACTTTGAGCGCCATCGGGAAAATGTCCTGCATCGGCAGTCCATCTATAGATAAGCGAATCACCGTCATCGTCCACAGCGCGACAAGTCAGAGTTGTCATAGCGCCGGGTTGAATAATATAAAAACCGGATCCAGTAGTTATGATTTCAGGTGCTTTATTTTCGGGCGTTATCGTTGGATTGTCGTTCTCATGATCACAGCCAACTGCAAAAAGTATGAGAAATGTAACAGTTAGTAAGGCTAAGGTGTTTCTCATCCGTTGATTTCCATTAAAATTGATACAATTTTCCATTTTACAAAAAGTATTATAATTTAGTAGTGAAAATGCCCAATTACAAGCAGACTTGGGGATTATCAGGTATGCAGAGGCAATTATATGAAAAAATGGTCGATTAGACGATTGTCAATTAGTCAGTTATCGATTGTCAATTGTTGATTATCAATTAATAATTATCTATTTATACTTGCACTAAGCGGTTATTCATAATATATTTTTAATATTAGTCGTTTTGTACGAATTGTATTTATTTTGCCAAGTTTGCATGTAACCGGAGAAGTTTATTATGAAGTCCACTCACAGAATCATTCTGTCCATTGTGCTGCTGTTCAGTAGCGCCGTTTTCATTACTCATCAAGTCAACGCCGGTCTGCTTTATTATTCGCAACTCCAAAGGGGTGCGGATAATAATCTCGTCAGCCTTCCACCGGGGAATTTTTACGGACACATCCACAGCGACGATTATTTCCAATTTGCTTACAAAGACAGTATTTTTGGTGTTATATCAAGCCATCAGGATTGTTTTTTCTATGATCATGAAATGAGCGGTGACAGCATCTACATTGAGCACGGACCTTTGTTTGATATGCCGGAAATGTCTTTGCTTAGAGGGAATTTAGAACACTTACGGGGCGCTGCCAATCCCTGGATCAGTGATCGCGATGGTGAATATATGACCAGAATCTGGTTGAAAGGTGAGAGAGGCATAACAATCTATCAGTATGAGATTGGTCTTCCGGCTCCTGAGTTATATGATCCTGGTAGAGGCGCGGTGAATTTCCATGAATTAGCTCCACAACAATGGGGTGCTATTTTCGTTGATGGTCAGTGCGAGATTTACGGCGAACATGCTGGAACTCTTACTATTGGTTCTTCCGGTGACATGTGGCTGGTTGATAATATAACAATAACTGAAAATGACTGGTACAGGTCTGTTCTTGGTTTGGTTTCAGAGCGAAATATTATCATCAAGGATAATACTTTTAATGGTCGTAATAACGGATTTGGTAATTATTCACCAAATCAGTCAGATTATCATTCTATTTCAATTGAAGCAGGATTAATGGCGCTCGGTGGTTCGCTGAAGATCGAGCATACAAATGCAGACTGGGAGCATTATCAGGGACCGAGTCCCGACCAAAGAGGTATAATTCATTTGAATGGAGCGCTTTACCAGCGTGAAGCCTCTCCGTTGTACTACGAAAACCACGGAGGAACAGGTTACAGTGTTGATTTTCATTATGATGAAAACTTTGATTATTTTCCTCCTCCATATTTTCCCGGTTACCAAATGGGATATTTCTTCATTAGTCAGGATGTCGTTTACAGAAATAATTTGGTGGTTTTCAGTGGAACAGAGATATTCTTTCTGTCATACTATCGATATACGATTGAGGGCAGTCTTCGGATGTATGGAACTGACCAGAGACCTATCCACGTGAGTTGGTTAGAAGATTATCCCGGTGACACCGCTGCTGTTTTCGCTGTCAACTGGGGCAGTTTTCCGAAGGTTCACCTGAAGCATGCGCATTTCGAGGAAGGCGTTGACGTCGATTTCTTTGCCGATTCAACCTGGATTGACAGTTGTACTTTCGATGGGAATATGAGGCTGAGAGGTAACTATGTCGAAGTCACTAATTCTCATTTCACCGGAGATGTCAAGCTTGACGCTGCCGGTCATACTGTGTTTAATCATAACATCGTGGAAGGTCGCCTCAAGGTTGACGGCAACAACCGTACCTGCCGGATATTCAACAATACTATCGTTAATCCAGATGGTGATGGCGTATTTCTTGACCGATACCGTTCGGTGGAACTGAACAGCAACATAATCGCTTTCTGTGAAAGAGGAATCGTAAAAGATTTCTGGAACGAAGTTGATCTGAGATACAACAACGTATTCGGCAGCAGCGAAACCGATTATTTTGAGATCGAACCGGGTGAAGGCTCTATCTCGGCTGATCCGAGGTTTGTCAATGCTGAAAATGGCGATTATCACCTCGAATGGAACTCGCCCTGCATAGACGCCGGAGATCCCGAACTTCAGCAAGATCCTGATGGCACGCGAGCCGATATGGGAGCATATTTCCATCACAGGTTAAAGGTTGATAAAGATGAAGATGCGTTAATACCAACTAATAATTTGATAACTGTGAGTCCTAATCCGTTTAACAGTCAGGTCAGGATCAGCTATCGAATCGACAGACCTGACCATTTTAAGTTCTCAATTCTGGATCAGACAGGTCGCCTATTAGTCGTACAGCAAGATAAAAGTAATTCAATTGGTGAACACACATTTGTCTGGAATGCAGAGAATTATCCATCAGGGATCTATTTCGTTCGTTTGGAAATGGTTAACGGAATTATGTTAACGCAAAAAATGGTGTTGGTAAGGTAGCTCCCTTAATCCCCTCCAACTTAGTGGGTAGAAGGAAATCTATTTACGAGTCCTTTGAAATATTGTTTTTTATGTCATTCCGGTGAAAACGGAATCCATAACATTAACAATATTAAATACCCAACTTGTCTGGATTCCCGCCTGTGCGGGAATGGCTGGCTTGGCTTCTGAATAATTCAAAGGTCTCATTTACATAAGAAACTTCATTAAATAACTATTTCAGAGCGGCACATATTGCAGAGATGTGTTGATTATTTATATATTTGCAATTGGCACATTCACCAGTATAAAGGGTCCTAAATGTTTTGTCCAATCTGCAAATTTGAAGTTGATAGGTTTCTACCCTTCGGGAAACCGGAACGTAAAAACGCGCGCTGCCCGGTATGCGGTTCGCTCGAACGACACAGATTTATCTGGATAGCAGTTTGCTCCAGAACTAACTTGCTCGATCCGGATTGTAGAAAAATCCTCGATTTTGGTCCCAATAAAGGCTTTGAAGCCGGGATGAAAACGATTCCGGACAAAGAGTATCTGACCGCAGACCTGAAACCTGGACGTGCACAGATGCAGATCGATGTGACGAATATTAAGTTTCCAGATGACACATTCGACGCTGTCTTCTGTAGTCATGTACTGGAGCATGTGCCGAATGATCGTCGTGCAATTAGTGAGATTAGACGGGTGCTGAAACCGACCGGCTTTAGCTTAATAGCAGTACCGATGACGACTGCAATGACTTTTGAAGATCCAAATGCAACCACACCGGAAGAACGAAAGAGATTGTACGGAATTGCAGATCATGTGAGACGCTACGGTCCAGACTTCGAGGATCGACTAAAGGAGGCGGGTTTTAAATATACACTGCTGAAACCTACCGATATCATCCCTGATGTTTTCCTTAAATTGATAGGTGTACCCTATAAATTACCGGGAGTTTACCTCTGTCTGAAATGAAAGTATCTCAGTTTTAATTATGATGTACTAAGAAACAATCACTTAATATGTATCTCATCACATGATTGTTGATCCAAAAAACGAAAAACCCGGACTCAGGCGAATTCGGGTTATACAATAACAAGTTTAGCAGAAGAAACATTCTTGTAATTAACAGAATAGCACAGAAGACTGTTCACTTCAGCGCTATCTGTATTGATTATGTAAAAGAACAGTAGTATAAATTCAACTTACCTCACTTTCAAGTCGGGGGATCCTTCACGATCCCCCGATTTATTTTGGAGGCATCTTATGAGTTGTTATTACTTAATTTATCCAACCAGTCCTGCCACAATCTGTGGGATCATGTTCGCCTGTGCCATCATTGAGACGCTGGTCTGAAACATAATCTGTGACCTTGTGAAATCAGCCATTTCCTTGGCTATATCGGCGTCACGAATGTCGGATTCAGCCTTGGTAGCAGTCTCAACTGTAGCCATATAGTTATTAATAGTATGCTGCAAACGCTCAACATAAGAGCCGATCCTGACCCGTTCTGCATCTTTAGATTCGATAGCCACGTCAAGGGTTTCAATGGCTGTCTGTGCAGAAGTCGTATTTGCCAGGCTGGTGTCTGCAAGACCCAGATCCGAAGCCCGCATCGGATTGAAATTTACGTAGTAATAGTCGTTATTCATCGTGTTGTTAATTCCGATATGGAATTTTATGCCGGAACTTGAGTATGTTCCGTCAAGCAATTGCAATCCTGCATAAGAAGTTGTGTTTGCTATGCGGGTGATTTCACTCTTAAGCTGCTGAAATTCAATATCTAAACCTTTGCGATCAAGCTCAGACATGGCGCCGTTGGAAGCCTGCAGAGCTAATCCTTTCATTCTGATCAGAATTTCATCGATTGACGAAAGCGCTGCTTCTGCATGAGCTGCAACATTCATATCAGAATTTGCATTGCGTTCTGCTTCGCTCATGGCGCTGATTTGAGCGCGGAAACGCTCTGAAACACCTAATCCTGCCGGATCATCCCAGGCATTGTTAATTCTCAGTCCACTGGAAAGCCTCTCAAGTGCCGTCTCAGTTGACGCCTGATGTTTGTAAATGCTGCGCTGAGCGTTCAACGCCATAATGTTGTGATTAATTCTTGTACTCATTTCGATCCCTCCTTGAAGATGTTTACTAATTTTTCTTTCACCTATCCTATCGACATAGCGATAGTTGAACTTTAACTTTTTTTAAATAAAATTTCAATTTTTCTTATTTTTATAGTTTAAAGTCCATTTCATTTCAATTTCAGGTTTGCGAAAGTTGATGTAAATTCAGGTATAAAAGTTTTATTTTGCCTTAGAGATACTTATATTAAAGCCTAACTAAAAAATTTTGATTTTATTCTCAACTTAGAGAATACCACAGTTCAACATTTTAACAACACACGATTTTAATGAATATATTGCTGACTAATGATGATGGAATTCATGCAAAAGGAATAGAGGCTCTAAAAAACTCTCTTTCTGCAATCGGGGATGTTTATGTAGTTGCTCCCGCTCTTGAGCAAAGCGGCGTAAGTCATGCTTTTTCGATCTTAGGTATGCTCAGGTATGAAGAAGTCAGACTGAATGGTAAACTATACGGTTATGCAGTGAATGGAACGCCTGTCGATACTGTTAAATTGGCGTTAGACGAAATTCTGCCGGAGCCTCCTGATGTGATTGTTTCCGGAATCAACCATGGTGAAAACTCCGGCGTAAACATCCTGTACAGCGGCACTCTTGCAGCGGCTATGGAGGGAACAGTTCTCGGAATCCCGGCAATTGCCGTATCGGTGGCTTCTCTCCATGCCACTGATTTCAGTACTGCTGCAGATTTTATCAGAAAGCTTTGTTTGAGATTATCTGAATTAAAACTACCACGAGATACAATGCTTAACGTCAACGTCCCAAATCTCCCAGCAGA
>JAIPJL010000020.1 GCA_021734165.1 bacterium
CTGAAACAGAGCTTGAAGAGCGAATAGTTCAGCTTGGTGATCAAGCTGCGATGTCAGCCGGAGTGGATGGAATTCACCCGGAACTCTTAAAAAACCTCGGCAAATTACATTACCGCACCAGCTACGGACAGAATGTATTAAAGCACTCCGTTGAGGTTGCCAGATTGTCTGCTCTGATGGCTGTTGAATTGGGATTAGATTCAAAACTTGCCGCCCGGGCTGGCTTGTTACACGACATTGGAAAGGCTATTGATCGAAATGCTGAAGGAACTCATACTGAACTTGGCGCTGAACTTGCCCGTCGCTACCGCGAATCAAAGGTTGTACTCAATTCAATTGCTTCTCACCATGATGACCATGAACCGACATCCTTAATTGCCTGCTTGGTTCAGGCTGCCGATGCAATATCAGGAGCCAGACCGGGCGCTCGCAGAGACAGCCTTGAAGGTTATATAAAACGACTTGAAAAACTCGAAGAACTCGCAAATACTTTCTCAGGAGTTTCTAAAACCTTTGCCTTACAGGCTGGGCGTGAAATTCGGGTTATTGTTGAAAATGATAAAGTTTCTGACGCCCACGCCGAGCAAATGGCACATGATATTGCTGAGCGTGTTCAGGAAGAGCTTGAGTATCCCGGACAGATCAAGGTTACTGTCATTCGTGAGTTCAGGGCTATCGAGTTTGCAAAGTAACTCCTCTAAATACTTCGTTATTTTATCGTGATTCTGAGAAGATGAAAAATCTCAAGTTGAGCGGAGGAAGAGTATATGGCGGTTCGGAATGGAATCCTCCGGAGTGGCATGACTCAATTTTAATCAGGAATGGGATTATTGATGGTATTGATTCTATTGATGATTCAATGACGTCTTTTGAGACTATCTCATTAGACAACTCTATATTGTTTCCTGGTTTGTGTGATGCTCATATACATCTTGTTGTAGGTGGTATCTCGCTCAATATTCCTGATCTTGAAGGACTTGACCTGAATGGAGTTATTGACGCATTAACAAATTATTGCTCTGAAAATATAAAACACGACTGGGTGAAGGCTTTCAACTGGCAGCCGTGGTTGTGTAAATTAGATGCAAAAACACTTGACAAAGCGATTCCGAATCGACCGGTAATCGTTTATAACCTGGATTTACATAGTTGTTGCTGCAATTCTACGGCGCTAAAACGAATTGGTCTGGGAAATGACTCGTTGGGATTTTCTTCCGATATTGTTGAGTGCGATGGAAACGGCAAGCCTACCGGCATACTAAAAGAAGATGCACTTCAGCTTTTTCATGATGTAATTCCTGCACCATCTTCAGATGAAACTAAGGAGGCAATCCTGACTGCACAGGATTACCTCCTTTCTCTTGGTATCACAGCAGTCAGCGAGGTTTTACAGCCAAATAGCGAGATAGTGTATCGTCAGCTTGATGATGAAGGAAAACTGAAACTTGATGTGGACGCCTGGCTGAGGATTGATGATTGGAAACCGGAAATGCTGCCGGTCGATTACGGCAGACGTTTCAGAATAAACACGGTCAAAGTTTTCCTTGACGGCTCACTTGGATCGCGGACAGCAGCAATGTGTGAGCCGTATAATGATAAACCGCATCTATCGGGAATCTTGAATTATACAGATGATGAACTGATTGAGTTGTTGACGCCCGTGACTAAAAGCGGCTGGAGGCTTGCTGTTCATGCAATCGGTGATTGTGCGATAAAGCAGTTTTGTCGAATTATCGAGAAACTTCCTCATGTTGATGGGATAAATCATCGTATTGAGCATGTACAGGTATTGCCGGTTGAAGGTGTTGACATTCTTGTAAAAAGTGGTGCTGGCGCTTCAATTCAACCGATACATCTTATCGACGATCAACGCTGGTTGAAAGAAAGTATCGGCGCTGATAGATGCAAGCGAAATGCTGTGTGGCAATCACTTTTTAATGCAGGGATTACATTGGCAATAGGCAGTGACTGGCCCGTAGCTTCGCCTGATCCACGTCTAAATATTCACTGCGCAATCAACCGCTGCGGCTTTAATGGGAAACCTCATGAGTGTAGTTTGTTAAGTGAAGCTCTTACACCTAATACTGCTATTCGCGCAGCAAGTTATGGTTGGGCAGCAGCAGCGGGACTCCAAAAACACAGGGGCTCAATCACCGTTGGTCAAAAAGCAGACCTGACGGTTGTCTCCGGTGTATCAGAAGATCTTAAAGATTGGTCTGGCACAAAGATTGAAATGACAATTTGTAATGGTGAGATTGTATATAGAAGTTAGCATTTTTCGTCATGCGAGAATACATGACTGCTTTTCGAGATTTGCTCATAAATCGTAACTTGCAACTCGTAACTTAAAACAAGGTTTTTATGAAACCAATTATCGGCGTCAGCGCTAATATGAGTCTTCCCGACGATGAAAAGCGTACTTTCTCCAAAGGTACAGCTTTGCATCTCATACAGGAAGACTACATCCGGTTCGTGACAAATGCAGGAGGTATTCCGATATTACTGCCAATCGTAAACAATCCTGAATCCGCTGAAGGAATGATGAACAGGCTTGATGGTGTGATTATAACGGGTGGTCCGGATGTCGATCCTGCTCTCTATAACGAAGAAAACACAAATTCGCTCGGTGTTTATTTAGAGAGAGACGGTTTTGAAATAGAACTTGTCAAGTCAGCACGCAAAATGGACAAAGCTCTGCTTGGAGTCTGTCGCGGCTGCCAGATTATAAATACTGCTTTCGGTGGATCTCTATATCAAGACATTCCGACATCCATCGAAGGAGCGCTGCTGCATACGCGCGCCGAGAGCGGTGAAGAAACCTATCACCAGACAAAGCTGATATGCAATTCAGTACTTGAAGATATTTTTGATTCCAATGAAATAAAAACCAACAGCAGCCACCATCAATCAGTAAAGGAGCCGGGTGTCGAATTGACTATATTAGCTAAGGCTCTTGATGGTGTTGTTGAGGCTTTCCAGTGTCTCGATGATCGTTGCACAATTGCGGTACAATGGCACCCCGAGCGTATGCACGATGATCCAAAACAGCAGGCGTTTGCGAAATGGTTTATTAGACAGGCAAATAATACGTAGTATGAATTTTCCAACTTTCAGACAGATGGTGCAAAAGGATAAAATCCGTCCGGCGTATTTTTTTCTTGGAGAAGAAGATTTTCTTGCGGAGAGTGGAGCTGCGATATTAACGGATAAACTCCTTACACCCACCGAGAAATCAATGAATCTTTCGGTTTTCTATGGGAGTGAAGCTATTAGTCTGCCTGAAGCATTAAACACAATGCCTGTTTTTGGTGGTTACAAGGTTACCATTGTGCGTCACGCGCAGGAGCTTAATGCTAAAAATCAGGAAGCGGTAATCGATTATTTGAAAAATCCACCGAATGACGGATGTCTGATACTTCTGAGCAGAAAGGTTGACAAGCGAAAGTTCTTATTCAAGAATCTGAATAAAAATATTGAAACTGTAGAATGCGATAAACCGCGCTTTCAACGTCTTAACGCCTGGATAAAAGAGTATGTCGCTCAATGGAATAAAAAACTGGATAACGAAGCCTTAGGTAAATTAACAGCCATCAATTGGCCTGGTCTAAGAGAACTTGCCGGTGAGTTAGACAGACTTACACTGCAGGTTGGCGATGCTGAAATTATTACAGTAAAAGATATTGAAGATCAAGGCGGTGGTTCATACCTTTTTGAACGGTGGGCTCTAAGTGATGCTGTTGCCGTCGGTGATCTGAAAAAAGCGCTAATTTCACTGGAAAACCTGCATTTCTGGAATACAAAACCTATGCAGATTATAAATGATTTGTTTAAACTTTTCAATGGACTATGGATTGTTAAGTATTATATACAGCATAATAAAGTTGTTGAGGGCAAACAGGAAAGTGGATTACATCAATTCGTTTATAAGAAATATACAGATTATTCCAGAGCAATTCCGCGGAAAGTTATCGAAGACGGACTGCTTAGGTTAGTTGAAGCAGATTTGAATATCAAACGCGGCATCCGACAACCAGCCATTGAGCTGAATATGCTCGTTGTTGATCTGACGAGGGCAATTGGAAAACGGAACATATAAGTGACTCTCGAAGAACAGATAAAAAAAACCGATGAAGAGCTGATCCGAGAACTACAGAACGGAAGCAAGGATGCATTTGATGAACTCGTTGAACGTTTTTCAGCTCCACTACTTAACTTTATAGCAAGAATGATTGGAGATTATACTATTGCAGAAGATCTATTGCAGGAAACATTTATTCGGCTCTGGGTAAAAAAGGACAGTTATCGTGAGATCGCAAAATTTTCAACCTGGTTATATACCGTTGCAGGAAATCTTGCCAAATCTGAATTAAGACGCCGCCGTTTCCGCAGAATGCTACCTCTCAGCAGTGGTTCCAGTGGCTTTGGAGAGGATGATGATCGATGTTTTGATCTGCCGGATCCTAATTCCGATCCTGAGAAAGATCACGAACGCAGAAATATTCAAAGACGACTTGATGAGGAAATTTCAAAATTACCTGTAGTTTTTAAAGAAATTATAATTTTACGCGACATTCAGGAACTTTCTTACGAGGAGATTAGTACAATACTTAAAATACCTCTTGGTACAGTTAAATCAAGAGTGAATAGAGCCCGCGGACGTCTTCAGGAAAGCCTGAAAGACCTGCGTTGAAAAAGAATGAAGAATCAATTTAAAGTTTAAGAAAGTAACAGGAGTAGAATGGTAACTTGCGAGAGATTTGAGCAGGATTATGAAGCTTGGCGAAAAGGAGAATTGACAACAGAGGAATCCGATGTTTTTCAGAAACATCTCGATACTTGTAATAATTGTCAACATTTTGCTGAGAGCTTTTCAACATTAAGACAGTATCTTGTGGCTATGCCTCAGCAGGAACCGTCAGTACGTTTCAAATACCAGCTCAATAGAAAAATTAACGATATTAACACTGGTGACTACAAAGAGAGATCATTCGTTAATGTTTTTCCGCGCTGGGCTGCTGTAGGCGCCGGTATAGCTACTGGTTTTACTTTAGCGCTGGTTGTGATTATTTTAAATATCGACAGTGGGACAAACAACACCCAGATGATGGCAGATAAACCCAAAGCAGAATCACATGAACAGTTTGCAAGTAACGAAATACCTGACAGTACAGTGCAGAATTCAGATACTATGAATGTTCCGGAGAGCAACTACCGACTTGACAAATACAGCCAGGCTGTTTCTTCGGAATACTAAATCGGGAATCGGTTTTGCTGAATCTGACCGTTTGGAACACCCTTCAAATGCGCCACCTGAAGGATGATGATGACGTTGTAAGCGATACACATAAGTCAATCTTAACCTTGGATTCAGCTAATTCCTTCAAAACCCTGTCACTAAGTTGACAGGGTTTTTATATTCAGGACTATGCTTATTGCAATTCCTGCAATAAATTATTATTATGTAGTGTTGTTAATTTTACAACAAAGAAACTATAATTTAAGGATCATGAAAAATGGCTAAAACAAAATCTTTTGCCGAGAAAATGCTGAAAAGCACAAAAATCAAAGATGACTTTGAAACATACAAAGTCATCAGGGCAAATACAACTGCTAAAGGTTCAATCCGTTATGAGAATCACATCGCCAAAGTCACTAAAGGTGATAATGAGATCAAGGAACTCGGTTTAGAATAGATGCCTTTAGAGAATTGTATCTTCGTTGCGACTCATAATGCTGACAAGCTAAGAGAAATCCGCCAGATATTAAAAGATACGAACTGGGCAGTGTTTGGTCCTGACGATTTTGAACCTTACCCTGAACCGGATGAAGATGGCGCTACTTTGCTTGAAAACGCTTTAATTAAGGCGCATGCAGGATTCAAATGGTTAGGTTTGTTAACCTTAGCGGATGATTCCGGTTTAGAAGTCGATGCTCTCGATGGGAAACCGGGTATTCATTCTGCAAGATATGCAGGCAGTGATGCAACATACGATGACAATGTTAACTTGTTATTGAGTGAACTGAAAGATATTTCTTATGATAAGCGAAGCGCTCGCTTTCGCTGCGTGATGGCTTTAGTTGGATCTGGAATCGAAAGATGGTGGGAAGGCGTCACTGAAGGTACGATAATAGAAGAAAAAAGAGGTCAATCCGGTTTCGGTTATGATCCTGTATTTTGGTCTCCTGAATTGGAGATGACTTTTGCAGAAGCTTCTGCTGAAGCTAAAAACAGAGTCAGCCACCGCGGATTAGCTCTGGCTGGGCTCATAGATGTCCTCAATAACCAAGCATAGCTCTGAAAGAAGTAGGCAAACAGTAACCAAATGAATCGAATATACTTGGATCACAGCGCAACTACGCCTGTTGACCCGCGAGTTGCAGATGTCATGCGTGAATATATGCTGAGAAAATTCGGCAATCCGTCCAGCATTCATGTTTTCGGCAGAGATGCGAAACCTGGGCTGGATGTCGCTCGTTCTAAAGTAACGTCTTTACTTAAGTGCTCACCAGATGAGTTATTCTTCACCAGTGGGGGAACCGAAGCTGATAATATAGCGGTGATTGGTTATGCGCTAAAAAATCGAAACAAAGGCAATCATATAGTCGTAGGTGGAATAGAACATCCTGCCGTCAGAAACAGCGCTGAAGAACTTGAACAGCTCGGATTTAAAATAACCTGGATACAACCTGATCGCTATGGTGAGATAATTCCTGGCGCAGTGTCTGAAGCTTTAACCGAACAAACCATATTAGTTTCTGTTATGCATGTCAATAACGAAATCGGAACTATTAATGATATTGGAGCAATTGGAGCAATCTGCAGGCTGCAAGGAATTACATTTCACACCGATGCAGTGCAGTCGTTTGGCAAAATCCCGATTAACGTGACCAAAATGAATGTTGATATAGCTTCGGTATCCAGCCATAAGATATACGGTCCCAAGGGCGTCGGAGCGTTGTTTATAAGAGAAGGAATTGAAGTACAACCAATGACTTACGGTGGTCATCAGGAGCGAGGTGTGCGTTCCGGTACTGAAAACATGCCGGGGATTGTTGGTCTTGGCAAGGCTGCTGAGATTTGTCGATCTGAGATTAATGCTGAAGCGGAAAGACTTACTGCCTTAAGAGATTTGCTCTACAAGCAAATAACTGCGGAACTCGATGAGGTTCATCTGAACGGTCATCCTCAAAAACGACTGCCGGGTAATCTGAATCTGACTTTTGACGGTATTGAAGGTGAAGCGCTTCTAATGGCTCTTGATTTGGAGAATATTGCGGTTTCATCGGGATCTGCCTGCTCGTCAGGAAGTACCGCTCCTTCACCGGTACTAACGGCAATTGGACTAACCGATGAGGAAGCTCAATCATCACTCCGGATTACATTAGGCAGAGAAAACACTCGCCAAGATATGGAAATCACAGCGAATGTAATTATTAAAACTGTTAAACGTCTAAGAGCAATGGCTGGGATTTAGATAAGTGAGAGAGTAAGGCGAATGAGTGGATTAGCTTGTCAAGAGCGCTGCCAATAAACACATGAATCCCACTGTCCCTTTAGAAGGAAATGAGTACTATCAAACCCCATGTTGCAGTAGCTATGAGCGGTGGTGTTGATTCATCCGTCGCAGCGACAATACTTATTAAAGCCGGTTACCAAGTAACCGGCTTTACGCTTAGGCTCTATGACGAGCCCGGAGGCGAAGATATACCTCAAAGCCGCAACATTATAGATGCCAAGCATGTCTGTAAAATTCTTGATATTCCTCATCATATAATAGATCTGCGTCAAGCATTTAATAATATAATTATTGATTCTTTCGAGCGTGAATACCTTGCCGGAAGAACGCCTAATCCTTGCGTCAGTTGTAATGCCTGGATTAAATGGGATCTTTTATGGGGAATAGCAAGCGAGATGGGAATGGAAAGATTTGCTACAGGTCATTACGCGCGCCTTGTAAGAGATGAAAAAAAATCCGTACGATTGCTTAAAGGACTTGACCTTGCTAAAGAGCAGTCGTATTTTCTATGGCAGATACCTTTGAATTTGCTTGAATTGACAATATTACCACTTGGTGATAAAACCAAACCGGAAGTGCGGGATATTGCTCGTCAACTCAATCTGCCTGTAGCTGAGAAAAGCGAGAGCCTGGAGATTTGCTTTATTCCTGATAATGATTACCGTAAGTGGTTAGCAGTTCGACATCCTGAGCTTTTATCCTCGAAATCCGATGGTGAGATGGTTGATAAATCAGGAAAAGTACTCGGCATGCATTCAGGGTGTCATCAATTCACTATTGGACAGCGAAAATGGCTGGGACTTGGAGGCGGAGATAAACTTTATGTAACTGCTATTGATCCTAAAAATAATCGTGTGTATGTTGGTAATGATAGTGAATTACTTCGATCTGATTTTATAGCTGCTTCAATAAACGTTTTAGATCGGCGTGTATTTGAAAATCCTGACGATCTAAAGGTTAAAATTCGCTACCGTGATCCAGGAGTATCGGTTTCAGTTACTAAAATTGATGAAAATAGATTATCAGTTCATACATTCGAGGCAGTTTCTGCAGTTACACCCGGTCAGTCGGCGGTGTTCTATGATGGTGATCAGGTTCTGGGGGGTGGGATAATAATGTCTGATCAAAATTCAGCTTAACAATCGGTAAAAAAGATGAAATCCGAAAATACTCCTGTTACAGTAAATCATATTATAGCTATGAAGCGTCATGGTGAAAAGATCATCGCTTTGACAGCTTATGATGCAATGTTTGCCAGGCTTGAGGATGAAGCAGGCATTGATCTGATATTAGTTGGTGATTCGCTGGGAATGGTTGTGCAGGGTCATAAAGACACGATTCCTGTGACAATAGATGATACCATATATCATACCAGAGCTTGCGCAAAGGTTGTTAAACAAGCTTTATTAGTTTCAGATATGCCTTTTATGAGCTACCAGGAGTCAATCGAGCAGGCTTTACACAATGCAGGCAGGTGCATGAAGGAAGCCGGAGCGAGAGCTGTAAAGCTCGAAGGTGGTGCTTTTATCGCTGAAACCGTTCGCAGACTGGTGGAAGTTGGCATTCCGGTCATGGGACATATAGGGATGCAGCCACAGATGGTGAATATCTATGGCGGATATAAGATTCAGGGTAAAAAGAGCGAACAGGCTAAGCAGATCATGCGCGATGCGGAGGCTATTCAAAACGCCGGCGCATTTTCGATTGTCCTGGAAAAAATACCGCGTCAGTTAGCAGCGGATATTACCAAAAAGCTGAAGATTCCCACTATCGGAATCGCAGCGGGACCGGATTGCGACGGTCAGATACTCGTTAATTATGATCTCTTCGGTCTTGCCGATCAGTTTAATTTCAAGTTTGTCAGAAGATACATGGAAATGGCACAGGATGTGAGAAATGCTGTAGCCAAATGGAGCGAAGACATTCGCTCAGGTGATTTTCCGAATGATGATGAATCGTTTTAAGTTTCAAGTTTACAAGTTTACAAGTTGACAAGTTAGTAGATTAGAAACTTTTAATATATGGCATGTCCAACCGGTCTGGACATGATTCTCTTAAATTTTGTTAAAATCCATTTTTTCTTGATGGATAACAATTCTTTAAACTCATCTTTTTAGGTGGCTGACAAAATTAATTGCCCCACCTGTGATGTGAAATACAAACCAGAGGTTTGTCATGAATACACAAAAGCCTAATCTTGCTTATCTTTTAACGCTTTTTCTTGCGCTTACTTTTACAGTACAGCACTTAAGCGCTGGATTAACTTCTTCAACCGAAGGGCTGTCCACCGGCAATTTCATTGCCCTGACCGTAGATTCTCCGGTTCAATGCAATATCACTGAGAGTAGCTCTACCATAGAAATGTCGGTAAACTTCTCAGATGCAATTAACATTAATGATGTTCAGGAAACTCATCAATTGCCTGTTCTCGCTCGCTGGATCAGGATTTCTGAGCGTGGTAATCCGGAGTTAGAATTTTCTGCCGTTAACACAAGACGTATTTCCGGAGAAGCGCCGGTCATTGATGGAAACCATACCGGAATATATCCTCCAGAGTCTGTCGTGATGAGTCAACCGATGATCATGCGTGGAATCAGGGTAGTAAAACTGACTCTATATCCAGTCAGATGGGATTATGCCAGTGAAGAATATGTCATTTCACAAGGACTTAATGTTAATATCAAAAATGTAGGTGGTCAAGGTGTTAACGAGGTTGAGTCCCTTGACAGGCAGCCATCACAAGGATTTGATCGCATGATTGATGCGCTTCTCGTAAATCCTCCCCGCCGTGATGATCCTGTTAATTACCTTCCGGGCGGCTATCTGCTCGTGGCAGATGATAATTATCCTGATGTAATTAATGAATTTGCCGATTGGAAATTCGCATCCGGTCACCCGGTTCAGATATTAACATTTGATCCGGGAGCTACAGATGAAGTCCAGCTTAAAGAAATGATCCAGGATGTTTACCGCGAATTTAACTTTGAATATTTGGTCTTGTTTGGTAATGAAAACGCAGATACTCCCTGCCGGATACCATTCAACACTGATGCGTATTATGATATTTTCTTCGCTCAACTCGAAGGTGATGATCCGCTTGCTGATGTTACCGTAGGTTCATTTAACTGCATGGATGAAGATAACCTGACCTGCGCTGTCAGACGCGCTATATCATATCAATATGAACCTTACACGGATGATCTCGATTGGTACACTATCGCCGGCGTCGCTGCCGGTGAATGTAGCGTTCCTAATGATATGTCACCGTCTTATACTACAAAGTGGGTAACGGAAGTACTAAGTCGCAAGGGATTTGACGTGACAGGTAGCTACTTCGTTGACAATCGTGTAAATGATCCTACTCCCATGGTGCGCGATCTATACAATAACCGTTGTAATTTTATTTTGGTCAGGGCTCATCAGAATGATTTTGATGCGGACGAAATAGAAGCAACAGGCGTTTATCCTTTTCATTTCCTGGTCAGTTCATCAACCCTGACAGGCGCTTTCAATCGCGCTTTCAGAATGGGAACTCCCGACGATATGCGCGGTCCTTCCGCTGGATTCGGACACAACGGCAGTCCCCGTACAAACGTAGCCAATGCTATCGCAGGAGGCTTCATTGAGAGTACATTTTTGTTTAAAATCGGCTGCTATGGCTGGGCACGAAACTACACCATTGCCAATCTTGCTCGTGTGATGCCTGCCGATGACGACGATTATAGATACGGTTATTATTCAAGCTGGCGCTATTATGGCGATCCGGGACAGGATTGCTGGGTAGGAGTTCCTCGTCAACTCACCGTTTCGCATCCACAGAGTTTTGATCCTGATCAAACGATATTCTCAGTCAATGTTATAAATGCGGATAATGAGCGTCCCATATCCGGCGCTGTCGTCTGTATTTCTCAAGTCGATGGCATTCAGTTTGTCAGACAAACCAATGCGGAAGGAAATGCTCAATTTACATTTGAATCTGGTGATCTTAATGAGAACGAATTGAATATTATGGTCACAGGAGATGGATTACTTCCAAACAGACAAACTATTGAATCGGAAGATGTGGATATACTTTTTGTAACAGAAGAAATTGTGCTTAATGATGAAGAAGGTGGAAATGGTGATGGAATTGCATCACCTGGTGAAACGCTTACTGTATCGATGTCCCTGTTCAACCGTGGTGCAAGGGAATACAGAAATGATATGGTAAATCCGGATAGGATTGAGCTTTTTAGTCTTTCTCCCTGGGCGGAAGCCAACGGCGAAGTCAGAATGCCGAATGCTATTAATCAAAATGGATCGTTTGAGATCGAGGATGGATTTTCGCTGCAAATCCTGGAAGGATGTCCTAATGATGAAATTATTGATATCAACGTCTGGGTTGGATCAGAAGTAAACGCAGGTTTGGAATCCGGACTTTCAATTGATATCGAAGCACCATCACTTGAGTTTGAGGATATTGAGTTTATAAATAATCTGGAACCGGGTTCAGATACTGAGTTTTCCGTATTCCTCACTAACAAAGGACATGTAAATACAGAAGAACTTGAAGCACGCCTTATGTCAATGTCTCCATTTATTTCTGTTACGAATGCGGCAGCGGCTTATGCGCCAATCGAGATTGATGACATAATTGAGAATGAAATACCTTTCAGAGTTGAAGCAGATGAAAACACTATCCCTGGTTCCATGGCGGAGTTCATGCTTATCCTCGAAGGCGATCCGGGAGTAATAGATACAGTATATTTCTCCCTGCCGGTTGGTGAAGCTGTTGAAGGTGATCCTCTCGGACCGGACAAATACGGATATATTGCGCTCGATGACGATGATGAAGATATTGAATGGTCGAGAGCGCCGGATTATGAGTGGCTCGATATAAATCATTACAACGGTGAGATTCAAGGTGATCTGCTTGAATTGGGTGTTCACGAAGAGGAGGATTATTCCGTTCTCGTTGATTTGCCTTTCGATTTTACTTATTACGGAGAAGATTACCGGCAGATTACCGTTTGCAGCAACGGCTGGATCGCCATGGGCGATCAAACTGAACTTGTCAATCAACAGAACTGGGTGATGCCAGGTTTCGACGGCGCTTTCGGTATGATAGCGATTTTCTGGGACAGGCTCTATATGGAAACACGCTCAGACGGTGTATTTACGTATCATGACGCTGATAATGGTCGATTCTGTATTATGTGGGAAACAGGTGTTCACGTAGATGATGAGTGGCAGCCAAATATCTTTGAAGCTATGCTATATGATCCCGAACAACGCGAAACTCCAACTGGTGATAGTCAAATACTAATGCAGTACAACACGGTTAACAACAACCAGGACGAATGGGAAGCCAATGCAAGTTGCACCGTTGGAATTTCGTCACCGGAAGGATTGGACGGTTTGACATACACATATTGGGGAGACTATCCCGCTCAGTGTGCTCCGCTTGAAGGCAGAAGAGCTATACTATGGACGACAGTTGCTTACGAATGGGAAACAGGCTCTCTTTCTGGAAATGTAACACGCTATATCGACTCCACCGCTGTAGCCGGCGCTTCGGTAAGAACATCCAACGGTTTTGAAACCGTAACCGATGAAAACGGTGATTATGAGCTATTGGGAGTAACCGCAGGTACTTTCGATCTTACTGTAGCAGCCGAAGGCTACGGTGGATTAACCGAAGAGGATATTGAGCTTGAAGTTGATGCAGAGTTGGAGTACAATTTCGTGCTACCGCATTCATGGATGGAGTTTGATAAAGATAGTTTATATAATTGGATTGGAGATGATGTTATAGAAAGTGACCGTTTGACAATCTCTAACATTGGAAATCTTGATTTAGATTTCAGTATCACGATAGATAGCGATTATGAAATTTATATCGAACCAGAGGAAGGAAGCATTGAATCAGGGAATAATCAAGTAATTTCGTTTGATATTGAAAATTTCATTCTAAGACCTGGTCACTATGAATATGAATTGGTAATTAACAATAGTTCACCCGAACATACTGTAGTAGTACTATTTATTATTGATATACTAAGCGTTGATGAAGAAGAACTTACGATACCAACTGTCTTCTCCTTATCCGAGCCTTATCCAAATCCGTTTAACTCATCAACTACCATCCGCTTCGGATTGCCAAAGGATTCCGATGTCAGCGTTCAGTTGTTCGACCTTACCGGACGGAGGATCACAACATTGACTGAAGGACGCTATAAGGCTGGTTGGCATGACGCATTGGTTGATGCATCGGGACTTGCCACCGGAATATACTTTGTACGTATGGAGGCGGGTGACTTCAAGTCGATAAAACGATTGTTGCTGGTAAAGTAATCAGTAGGACAAACATTCTTGTTTGTCAATGAGTGAAGAAGAAATTTGCAGGTGGGGCAGGCGTTCCTGCCTGCGGTTTATAATCAGCAGGAAATTATGTCTGCACCACCTAAAAAAGTAAAAATTATGACGAAATTTGATTTAATACAACTATTCAGAATAAATTACAGCGCTCTACAGATGAACGTGAAAGACATATCTGACGCTGAGAGTCTGATTTTGCCGGGTGGAAAGGGCGGTAACTGCCTGAACTGGGTGGTGGGACATATTACCCAGTCAAGAAACATTACACTGGATCTGCTCAAAGAAGAACCTGTCATTGAACCCAAAGACGCTGAGATTTACAAACGCGGCGAACATGTTGACAGCGTTGAAGACTTGATGCCTTTTACAGAAATTATGAATGCCTTTAATCAATCACAGAAAGCTTTATTAACAGCGCTCGATGAATTATCAGATGACAGTCTCAATCGTCCGGTGAAAGAAGGTGAAGAAAGCACGTTAGAGCAGCAATTGAGCTTTCTGAATTTCCACGAGGCTTATCATATCGGTCAGACGGGATTACTGAGGAGGATTATCGGCAAAGACTGCGCAATTCCTTAGCCCGACTTGTCCTCAAGCCGGGATTCTTGATTCCTGTAAGATCAAAAAAAAGACCCAACCGAAAATCAGGTTGAGTCTTTTTTAAATATATAACTAAAAATCAGAAACCTATCAGATATTCATAGTTTTGACTTTCAAGCGTAAAATAGCCGTTAAATCCGGCGCTTCGTCCGGTGAAATATAGTTTTGCTATCGGTTTGCCATAAAGTGACATTTCACCCTCTCCGACGCCATTAGCTCCGATCTCTATTTCACCGCTAACATGATCTTCGCGGTATATATCGAGATCGTCATTATGTGGAAATGTGCCTTCAATTAGTATCCTGCTACTTTGATCAGTAGGATCAACACTGAACTTCTCTATTTTCATTATCCATGTTGGATATTCATAGTAAATATAATCATATTCATAATCGCCAAGGTCTATGGTTTCACTGAAAGCTACTGAGCGGGTGACTTGAGTCCAACCCTGGATATGATTTGGATCCTGTCTGTCGCCAACTACTGCATTATCAGCATATTCTATATTCATATTTGAACTTTCGTTAATATCACGATAGAAAGTGCTTGTACGAAAATTAAAAAATTGACGGTAATCATCATATCCATATTCAAGACTGGATGGAGTTCGTACGGCGCCGGCAACCGGTTCGGTATCAAAACTCAGTTTCTGGAGAACATTATCAAGATGATTGTGTGTGTAAAAAGTATCAAGATCAACGATGCTTATCGCCAGCATGTTATCAAGTGTATCAAGAACATCGACTCTGTCCGCATTGATTGAAGTTAAATCAAAGTTAATAGCAACCGTATCATTCTCTGAGGATACAATGTTATATTCTTCAACCCAGCCTGCAGGAAGGATTGTACTATATCGGTTAGTATGTGAAGCATCTTCGAGAAATCCGGAAGCCATGTCAAGCCGATCATACATCATACTGACAATCTCAGCCGTGACACGGGCAACCGAAGCTTCATCCGAAACATCAGGACGATATACGTAGCCGAGCGGTTGTTCTTCGCAAGCATTTAATCCAATTAATAAAAATGATGCGAGTAAGAAGATTTTTAGTGTAAACTTAATGTTGTGTTGGTTCCGCATTTTTGTTCCGTAAAAAATTGTTAATGACCAAAATATCATAACACTTAATTTTACTAAAGATTCATACCGCTGTCAAGTTTTATTCTCACTACACCACAAATACATCTTAAAACATTGAAATCTGAGAGAATTTGCTATCCTGTTGTGTGGTCGTGTTTGTCTCAACGAGAAATGTATCACCGCAATGTGATACTTGAGACACTCCCCGATTACAGACGACAATATCTATCGCTTGTGGTTGACATTTTCAAGGAGTTTCCGTAATTTATCTTTCATGTGTGAATAGGAGTCAGATTGCAGACATTCATAAACATATATAGACGAAACTTCACAGCTTTTCTGGTTTTAGCGATGATTTTGTGCATGTTGTACGCTTTCAACAGAAATATGCTGATCGACGACTCGTTTATCTCATTTCGTTATGCGAAGAACCTTGTTGACGGGCATGGTCTGGTTTATAATATTGACGAAAGAGTTGAAGGTTACTCCAATTTCCTCTGGGTGATGTTGCTTAGCTTTGGTTGTAAACTCGGCATTCAACCTGAGATATTCTTTTTGTTCCTCGCTATTCCAATTTACGTAGCAGTCCTTGTATTTACCTACCTGCTTGCTCTAAAAGTAACGAAAAGCAGAACCTATTCAATGATCGCTATGCTGCTGGTTGGTTTTAATCACTCAATTGCCTGTTTCGCTGCGAGTGGAATGGAGACGCCACTGCAGATGCTCGAGTTTCTATCGGTTGGCTTTATCATTTACGGAGCGACTTGTACAGGATGGAGCATAAAAAAAACCATCTTACTGTCACTTATCTTAAGCCTCTCACTTTTAACGAGACCGGATAGCATCATACTGGCGGGATGTTCTGCTTTAGCCTGGTATCATTCAGATCGAAAACGTAAATTAATTGATTATACAGCTTTTTTTGCGCCATTTGTGATTGTTGTATTGCCCTGGCTCATCTGGAAATACAATTTTTACGGATCCATTCTACCGAATTCTTTTAACGCAAAAGTAAGAGGCTTCAGTGGTGTAGGTTTCGGATTTTATTACTTCTATTTGTTTGTAATCTATTACGCGCTGGCGCCCTTTATAGCATTGGTTATCTGGCGTTGGCGATCGCTGTATCGCACTGACCGCGGCGCCGCTTACATTGCGTTATTCGCATTAGTTTGGTCGCTTTACGTGATCTTCGTCGGTGGTGATTTCATGGAATTTCGCTTCCTGACGCCTATAATACCATTTATAATCATTGTCGTTCTGAAATCACAACTTCAATTTATAAGCGATAAATGGATAGTAATGGCGCTGACCTTTGCGCTCTGTCTCGGTACAGCTAATAATTTTTCATTTATCAATAAGATTTTCTTTACATATAGGGTAGAGCGCGTTGAGGAGTTAAACTCTCATCTCTATGCGCCTGAAGAAAACTGGGATGCGATTGGAAAGAAGTTGGGGGAACTATTTAAAGGAACAGACGTCACGCTTGGAATTGGCGCAGCGGGAGTTATTCCATATTATGCCGGACTGAAATCTATCGATTTCATGGGATTGACCGATAAAAATGTTCCCTTGATTGGTGAATTTTTCAGTTCAATGCCCGGACACCGCGTGATAGCGCCGTTGGAATATATGGTCAACAGCGGCGTCAATCTTGTCGTTCAGCCGATCAGATTAGTGTTTAACCAGCAGGAATTTATGAGTTGGCGACGTCAGCTAACCTGGAATTCAATATATACGTTTTTCCTGGACATAGATAAACCAGTCAATGGAGCATTTATAAACGAAGCTTTCTTATTGGTTATCCCGATTGAAAAAGGCTATTCTGTAGTGGTGTGGTATCTATCGCCTCATGAGGCTGTTGAGCAGGCAATTTATGATCATAATCTTATGAGAATCAGGCTGACGCGATGACAGGAAAAAAATACCCGGTTTTGATACTTGCAGCAGGACTATCAACACGTATGGGCTTTCCTAAGTTGCTGCTCGCTGAGAATAATGAGCTTCTCTTTGAACGTATGATAAATAATCTACACTTAACAAACTGGAGTAAGATAGGAATTGTTCTATCCGTTTCGGAACTGTCGGATTTCGTTTTAAAAAGGCAGCCTGATATAAGTGTAATCCACAATCAATTTCCAGAGCGCGGAATGATCTCTTCAATCAGGCTTGGCTTGAAATGGGCTGGTGAGATCGGTGAAGGAATATTAACTTTGCCTATTGATCATCCTCTAATCGGTCGAAAAACATTTGATATTCTTCACCATGAAGCTTCACCTGATAACATATCGATACCGGTATTTCAAGGCAGACGTGGTCATCCAACTTGGTGGGGAAAAGCATACTGGAATTATCTGAATGATAAAATTGCCGATCATGGTGCTAATGCGGTACTTCGTTTACCTGATGTAAACATTAAGGAAATACCCGTTGATGATGAAGGGGTGTTAATTAATATAAACACACCTGAAATTGCGGAGCAACATAATTTAAAAAGGTATTTAGAGACAAATGATTGATATACATGACAGCGATCCTGGAAGATTAATATGTGAAGCTGCCGAACGCCTTGAAAGACGTGAGAATTTTGCTATGGTGACAATAGTTTCAGTTTCCGGCTCAACCCCCCGCAAGCCTGGCTCAAGGATGTTAGTCTCTCCGAATGGCAGCATAATTGGATCTGTTGGTGGAGGCGCAGTCGATAAACTGTCCATCAAAGCAGCGTTGAAAGCCTTAAACACCGGAAACACAGAGTTTATTGAACTTAATTTTGACAGTGAGGAAGAAAGTCGAACCGGAATGATCTGTGGTGGTAAAGTCAAGGTTTTGATTGAACCCTTCGGCGCTGGTCCGAAGCTGTTTCTGTTCGGAGCGGGACATGTCGGTCATGCAACTGCACGTTTAATTGTTGATATAGGTTTTGATCTGACAGTTCTGGATTCTCGGAAGGAGTGGGCTAACACGGAGCGTTTCCCGGCGTCAGCGATTAAAGTTGACAAAATTGAAAAACTATCAGAAGAACTCATAACAACGGATCGTGATTTTATCCTCGTAATGACTCACAGCCACAATGAGGATTTCAAAGCGGTTATCCGGTTATTGAAAAAACCGTTTTACTATTTAGGAGTTATCGGTAGTCCGAGCAAGGCTGCGGATATTCGTAAAAGACTTGCGCAAGAAGGTTTTACCAAAGAGGAGATCGCACGCATAACCTGCCCAATCGGCATAAAGATCGGCTCTCACACGCCTGCTGAAATTGCTGTTTCAGTGGCTGCTCAACTGATAGAGTTGCGTAACAAATGGGAAAAGGATATAATCGGCTGAGTCAATGAGTAAGGTCAGAAAAAAACTGAAAGACTGGCTGATCCTTAAGTTGAGCAGCCTGCTTGGTCCTTTGGTTATTCGCTTTTTTGGTTTGTCATGTCGTTTCAAAGTGGAAGGAGAGGATAAAATCTTTCAGGCTAGTGAAGAAGGCAAACCTGTAATCCTGGCTTTCTGGCATGGACGCATGCTACTGCCGATATATCATTTTCGTAATCGTGGCATATCCTCGCTGGTGAGCTATCACATCGACGGTGAAGCGATCACTCGCACTGTTCAAAGATTAGGTTATGTGATCAGACGCGGTTCACCCAAACTGGGAGGTCGTGAAGGTTTTTTTTCGATGCTCAGAGACCTGAAAAACGGTAAAATAGTGTCCGTATTCCCGGATGGCCCAAAGGGTCCAAGACATAAGCTCAAGGATGGTGTGCTTCAATTGGCTCGGCTTTCAGGAGCTGTTGTCTTTCCGATCAGCTATTCTGCTGAGAAACACTGGCTTGCGGGAAGCTGGGATCGCTTTATGATATTGAAACCACTCAGCCGCGCTTTGATTATAGTCGGAGATCCGCTCACAGTACCAAGAAAGATAACCGACGACGAAGTTGAAGATTACCGCATAAAAATCGAAAACGCACTAACTGAAGTCGAAAGTGAAGTTGATTACCGTATGGGCGTTACAACATAAGATGGAAACCGTATTATGAAACCACATGGCTGCCTCTGGCCACTCAGTATCCCTTATCAAGCTGCCGTTCAGGTACGCAACAGACTGTATGACATTGGCGTATTAAAATCACAAAGTGTTAACGCTCCGGTAATCAGCGTAGGCAACATCTCCGTTGGAGGCACAGGTAAAACCCCTACGGTAATTCATCTATTAGAGCGTATTCGCAGACTGAGCGCAGGCAGAAAGATCAAAACCGCCGTTGTCAGCAGAGGGTATAAAGGGTTAGGAGGGGGAACTCAGGTTGTCGCTGACGGCAGAAAGCAGCTTGTTGATTTTATGACAGCAGGTGACGAGCCTGTTATGATTGCCGAAGCTTCACCCGGAACGATTGTCATAACCGACGCCAACCGTGTGCGCGGCTGCGCGAAGGCAATCGATGAACTGAAAGCTAACCTGATACTGCTTGACGATGGTTTTCAGCATCGCAGGCTAAACCGCAACCTTGACATTGTGCTGTTAGACGGTAGAAATCCACTCGGCAACAACCGACTGCTTCCGGCAGGATTTTTAAGGGAACCGGCGTCATCATTGAAGCGAGCGGATTTGATCGTGTTGTCGAAGGCTGTCGGAAATGATGAAGAACTCGCAGATCGCGCTAAGAAACTTGGTGAGCTACTTAAAAAGCCGGTAATTGCGACGCGGATGGTTAAGAAATACTGGCGTAGGCTTGACGGATCGGAGCTGTTGCAAGTTGAAGAGATAAAGGGTAAGAAAACGCTGGCGTTTGCTGGGATCGCCCGACCGGAATACTTCTTTGATGACGTTGTGCAGCTTGGAGCCGATCTCGTCAGGTCGATTCCGCTTCCGGATCATTGCAGTTACAGCAAAGCTCAGCTTGATTATATATCGATGGAGTACGTTCGTGCAAAGTCAGAATGGCTGGTTACAACCTCCAAAGATGCCCTGAAACTTCCTGCAATTATGCGTTTCCTGCCCGTTTATTATCTTGATACGGAGATAGAAGTTGTAGCAGGTGGTGATGTATTAGATGAGATGCTGCTTAAAACGATAAATGAGTTTGGGAGTGAGAAGTGATGGAGATTGTCATTTAGAATAAACATTCTTGTTTGTCATGTTTGTAAAAATCTTACTTCGATCCGTTCATTTGTGACATACAACACACATTAGAGTAAAATTATGATTATATTGAAGTAAGCCAACTTGCAAATTTAAACAGCGATAATGTAGTCTTCAAAATTTTGAGGTTTATTATGTTCCGACTGTTTACAGTACTTCTTATCATTCTGTCCTTAAATCAACTCATCATTGCACAACCTTTCGACAGTTTTACCGTGATCCCTGAAAATCCGATTGAAGGTGAAGATATAGTAACCAAGTTTGAGGGAGAGTTCAATCATACGGGATTCGATATTTACACTGAAGATTTTGAGATAGGTGATCATGAACTATCGATTATTATAGGAATTATCGATTACGGTGTAGGTGGTCAGATGATTACTCCGTTCAAGCATAACCATATCTGGGGTGAGCTTGACGAAGGTGAATGGGAGTTGAATACTTTGGTTAGGTTTTATTACTGGTATGAGGAGGAAATGGAAGATCCTGAACTTGAAGATCAGTTTTCCTGGCAGTATGGATTTGATGTTGGTGAGGCTGAAGATGAAGTCAGGTTTTACATGGAGTTTCGAAGAGGCTGGCAGCTAATTTCCTTTCCGATTATACCAAATGAACGTGATGTTACTGAATTATTCGCCGAACTCGCTGAAGATGACGATCGTTTTTCCCTGAAAGACTGCAATGGAAATTTTTATTACCCAAGATATGATTTTAATAGCATAACGGAATGGGAACCTTTACAGGCATATTCCTTGAAATTAGGGGGATACTACAGAGAAATTATATTTACTGGTTGCCACCACGAAGAGAGAATGGAAACACCGATACAACTAACTGAGGGCTGGAATTTCGTTGCCTATCTTCCCGACAGAGAAATCCCCGCAGAGACTGCTTTCCGAAATATTAGCGAGCAATTGGTAATGGCTAAGGATTGCAGCGGAAATTTCTATAGTCCTGAAAACAACTATTGTAACATGTATCCACTGAAAAGACGACAAGGTTATTTTGTCAAGGTCAGCGAGGATTGTGAATTAGTCTGGAACACTGAAGAATAACTTAGTTATTAAGTTGAAAATAAGTGGCGTCATGTGTCCTCGATACTTTTGAGATATTACCTTTATGTGTCATTCCGGCGAAAGCCGGAATCCATAATGTTAGCATTATTAAGTGCTTAGCTTGTCTGGGTTCCTACCTTCGCAGGAATGAAGATCTTAATCTTCTAAATATTTCAAAGGCCTCGGGGACATGTGACAGCACTCTAAAATTATTTGCGAATTTAAACAGTTTTACGGACAATCCTCCCCCTTACGGAGTAGGGGGGAATTAAAGGGGGGTTTCCTTAGTTAAAACGACTTTTAACTACTAACTATTCTGTTTTTTGGGGAGATTCGGCTCATGAAAAACATCACATCACTACTTTGCCTGTTCTGCATAGTAATTCTCACCAGCTCCGCCACCGCAGACGTCTGGATACCGCCCTGGGGTGAAGCGGTTTATGATTCCATTCACATCGATATCAATGTCCGGGAAAACCAGACTGTCCTGGAAGTCACTACCATGACAGGAGTCAGAAAACTCGTCAGCGACGATTATTTGCTTCATTTTGCGCGCGGTTCCATGATTGGGAATCTCCACGAAGAGAGCGCCGAAGCCAACGTCTCCGACCAATTGACGTCCTTCGAAGCGGACGGCGATCTGATTGAACTGACCTACTTAAGCACTCTCGCTCAAGAGGAGGAGCTCTCACTCTCGGTTTACAGCAGATATGTTTATAACCATGACAATCCGCAGGAAGCCTTAAACCAGTTTATTTTCAGTCAGGTTTTCCAACGAACATCCGATGATTCAGCATGGTGGTGGGCGGACTGTACTCCAGTCTATGAAGATGCCGGTGTGCAGGTTGCTGTTAAATCAAATATCGAAATAACTGCTTGGACATGGAATTCAGTGAACGACAGTTGGGGAAGACCTGTTTCCGGTGAAGGTTTTTCTGCTGACGGAGAAATGTACTATTCATGGTATAGGGATTCGGAATGGCTCGGATACCAGATGAAGATCGTGCTTGACAACGAAGGAGCAACGGCTGATTCTCTCTTCGAGGATGTCTTATACGAACTTACACCTGAAATTCGCTTAAGAACTCCCGATTTGATCCTCGAAGAAGATGTGAGAATCACTCTCTCAAAATATCCTGATTACCCCGAAACTGATAATTACGATTATTACATGGTGGCGGACATCAGCCTGAATCCCAATCTGGCGCTGGACCTCGCCCCCATGTGGTTGTGGTTTCCGAATGATCAGACAGTTAGTCCGGAAGTTCAGTTAAAAGGATATTTTGCGAAGGGAGCATGGGGACATTTTCCCGAAGAATATCGCGAGCAGTCACTTGAAGTCAGACAGGGACGAGTGAATGATCAGGACGGTTTCTACATTAAGATACCGACGCTTGAGGTTAAATTTCAGGATCCGAACAATATCTGGTTCTGGAGCGATCCCAATCTGCATGTCGAGGTATGCCAGGACGTCAATTGCAACTCAGCACGTTTTATCCTGATCACTGCGCCTCTCGAACCGTCACGCATACGTTTTACCATCCCTGACTGGAAATACTTCAACACCTGGGAGAATCCGCTTGAAGAGGTTAGTATTGAGCGCCAGAGAATCGGCAACGTCCTGACATTCAGCGGTAACTGTCCCGAACCCGGAATCGCCGGCGTAACCTGGAGTAGTGAATCCGCGCCTGAACAGGAACCCGACCTGCCAGAACGATTCGAGCTGACAGGAATCTACCCCAATCCCTTCAACTCAACCACGACGATCAGCTACACTCTGCCACAGCAGTCAGATGTCTCGCTTTCGGTTTACGATCCACTTGGTCAGAGAGTAGCAACATTGCTGAATGGAAATGAAAATGCAGGATATCATTCAGTTAATCTGAACGCAAACGACCTGCCGTCAGGACTGTATCTCGTCAGATTGACTGCGTCAGGGTATGTTTTTACAGAGAAGGTGATGTTAATCAAATAAGGAGGATTTAAAAATGAAATACTCACGTCTATCATTCCTATTTATCCTGTTTGTCCTGATATTTTATACTTCTTCGCTTACTGCAAGGACTGAAATTCAGCGGATCGGCTGGACGATGAATCTATGGGCACGTGTTGTAGATATAGATATTCAAGGAGATTATGTGTATCTAATTGACTACCAAACAGGAATTATCGTCATGGACGTTTCCGATCCTGCTAACCCGAAATGCGTGGATGTTTTTAACAATCCTGAAAAGTCAGATGGCATTCTAATTAACAGAGAGCGAGCCTATGCTTCATCTGATCATGGTGCGATGATTCTAGATATCAGCGATCCTGAAAATGTTCGTCAGATTGGATATATAGATGAGAATTATCAGATATATGGTGGTTCAATAATGAATGATGTTGGTTATTTCGGCAGGTATATTGTAGATTTAAGTGATCTGGATCATCCTCTTACAACTTCAGATGATGAGATTCCATACTCGGTTTATGATACCGATGTTGATACGAATTATTATTATGTCGGAGGTCCGCAATATTTTTATATTTACAATTTATCCAATTTGGAAGATCCAAGACGTATTGGTTATTGTGAATTAGAAAGAGGACTTTCCGTACAAGCTGCTGGGGAATACATTTACGTAGCTACTTCAAATGGAGGATTGAGAGTCATCGATGCTACACGTCCCCAAAGACCGAACGTCATCGAGTCGGATACGGATACTCTGACCAATGTCTGGGTTGTGAAAACTGCTGGTGATTATGCTTATGCGGGAGGTTCTTTCGGACTATGCTCTGTGGATATTTCAGATAGAAGTCATCCGGTGTGTCTTAACGCGACAGGAACGCGGGTAAGGAGATTAGCTCTGCAGAATAACTATGCCTATGGCACTGATCAGGACAAGCTTATGATTTTCGATATTTCAGATCCAGATAATCTCGTGCAGGTTTGCGATCATATGGAAGACAGGGGTGCAAGAGCGGTGGATGTGGTCGGTAATCTGGCTTATGTATCGTCAATCGGTTCGGACAGTCTTGGCTTGTACGTTTTGAATGTATCCGATCCTGCTAAACCGGAAATAATTGGTATTCTGAATAATAGTAAAAGGATGTATGAGATTGAAATCAGAGGTGATTATGCTTATACCGCCGCTTGGTCGAACGGTTTTAGGATAATAAATGTCGCTGATCCAGACAACATGTTTGAGATATATGAAAATCGATTTCATTATGCACAGCGTGTTACTCTAAATGGAGATTATGCTTTTGTTTCGACTAATAACGGGCGTAATTGCTATGAGCTTCATATTTTCGATATCTCTGATCCTGAAAACTGCGAGGAAATCCATGTAATGGAGGGAGAGTTCTGGACGTGCGCATCATCGGATGATCTGCTTTATGTATCGACTCCTGATTCGGGAATGCAAATATACAATATCAGCAATCCGGCTGAACCGGAACGAATTGCCAGCTATATGACATACAACCGTGTTGAAGACATAGAATTATCGGACAATTTATGTTTCATTACAACAGGAGAAACGGGATTGAGAATTCTCGATGTATCGGTGCCTTCGGAACCGCGCTCAATAAGATTTTATAATACAATTGGAACAGCTTACGATATTGAAATAGAGGATAATCATGTTTATATATGTGATGGTGAATACGGTTTTCTTGTGCTCGATATTACTGACCCTGAACAGCCCGTAGAAATTGGTTATTCCTGTCAACCATTACAAGCAGAAAAAATTGAAGTTGAAAATGGTCTGGTATTTATTCCGGAAAATTACAGACTTGAGATTTATGACGCCCGTCTGGTATTGGGTGTAAAGAAAGAAAATATCAAAATACCAGATAATTATGAACTCCTGACCGCCTACCCCAATCCCTTCAACTCAACAACAACCATCACTTACGGACTCGCTAAATCAGCCCCTACGCGATTGATGCTCTATGATCTCACCGGACGCGAGGTTTTAACACTATATGAAGGATTTAAACAGGCGGGTTGCCATACAGCAACTTTAACAGCGGGTGATCTGGCATCAGGACTATATTTCGTGAGGTTGAATGCAGGTGGATTCAGGCAGTCAAGGAAGGTTGTGCTGGTCAGGTAGAGTTCTGAGTTCAAGCTTCAGCTTGTTTTCTGCAACCTAAAGGTTGAACATGAAGTGCCTTTCACTCTAAACTATGGACTTTTGACTTTCGATTTTCGACTTTCGACTTAATTCGTAATTGTTTCGTTACTTTTCCGTCACATTTCCGTCACACCCTCTAACCCTTACCCTGTAAGGCTTTCCGCCGATTCTGTGACGATGTGACGATAATTTTGGGTATGCCCCCCTTTTTTTGTGCCGTGCTCTGAAGTGAAACATGACTTCTGCAGAATAATGTTGATATGTTAAAACGAATCGATTTGCGGAAAAATCCAGCTTGACAAACAGAAATGTTTATCCTACTATAGAATTATAAAATGTAATCCAGGGAATCATCTTGCAGAATAACGAAGGCTACAGCTTAAGGCAGAAAACTGGTCTGATATTGGGACCAGCGCTTTTTTTGATCGTTCTGTTCATCCTCAAACCGAATCCCGCTAACCCAGCAGTCGCGAAAACCGCTGCCATAGCAGCGCTGATTGCCACCTGGTGGATCACCGAAGCCCTACCAATTCCGGTCACCTCTCTCCTGCCGGTTGTGCTCTTTCCCCTGCTTAGTGTGATGAAAGGCAGAGAAGTCGCATCCAGTTATATGAACTCCAGCATTTTCCTCTTCATGGGAGGTTTCCTGATTGCCTTGTCAATAGAGAAATGGCAGTTGCACCGCCGGATTGCGTTGAACATCCTTAGAGTTCTCGGAGATAATCCTCGAAAGTTAATCCTGGGATTTATGATAGCCACAGCCGGACTATCCATGTGGATTTCCAACACTGCCACAGCCATGATGATGCTGCCGATTGCAATAGCTGTGATTACGAAGGCTGATGATGCAATTAAAGACGATAAAGCCCGCGCTAACTTCTCCCTTGCGCTGATGCTGGCTATCGCCTACTCTGCGAGTATCGGTGGGATTGGAACGCTGATTGGCACTCCTCCCAATCTCGCATTTTCAAGGATATTCGTTATCACATTTCCAAAAGCTCCTCCGATTACATTCGCACAGTGGCTGATGATGACAATGCCGTTGGTTATTTTATTTCTTGGAATAACGTGGGTACTCATGGTCAGAGTACTCGTTCCGGTGAAAAACGAGGGCTTTGCTGGAGGCAAGGATATTGTCAGGCAGGAATTAAAGCAACTTGGTGAAGTTACAACAGCGGAGCGGCGCATCGGAGCGGTTTTCGCCTTGACAGCGTTACTCTGGATTTTTCGTTCAAACATTGATCTGGGATTTATGGTGATACCCGGCTGGTCGAACCTGCTCGGACTGGAAGGCATGGTCGATGACGGAACGGTTGCGGTTGCGATGGGGACGTTATTGTTTATTATACCTTCAGGTAAAGGCTCAGGGAAATTCCTTATCGACTGGCAGACGGCATTGAAATTGCCTTGGGGAATATTATTGCTTTTTGGAGGCGGTTTTGCGCTGGCGAAGGGATTCAAGGTTTCGGGGCTTTCGGAGTATATCGGTAACGGGTTGGCAGGACTGGCTGATGTGCCGTCGGTGGTGATGGTGGCTGGGACTTCAACGCTCTTAACATTCCTGACGGAACTGACCAGTAACACAGGCACGACGGAGATGATACTACCGGTTCTCGCTGCTCTCGCTGTTGCTGTTAAGGTTCATCCTTTGTTACTGATGCTGCCCGCGACGATATCGGCATCCTGCGCATTTATGCTGCCGGTAGCGACGCCTCCCAATGCGATAGTCTTCGGATCAGGACGAGTACCGATAGCTAAGATGGCTATGGTTGGCATTGGGCTGAACCTTATTGGTATTGTGTTGGTAACGAGTCTCGTTATGCTGGTGATAGCACCGTTGTTTGGACTGCTGGGAGGAGAACTGCCCTCATGGATGTTTAATTAATATTGAATTTTGGATTATTGCTAAGAGTTCGCCTCGCAATATTTTGATAATATGAAATATTTCTCTAAAGAAGTCAAATCTCATGACAGTTTTCGGGAAAGTATCTGGGCAATGAAAATTATCGTCACATCGTCACAGAATCAGCGGTAAGCCTTACCGGGTAAGGCTTAGAGGGTGTGACGGAAATGTGACGGAAGTGATAAAGAAGTTCACATGTTTGTAAGTTTCAAGTTGTATGAAAATTTAGATTTTGGATTTTGAATTATTAGGTGATAGGGTAATCTGCTGAGTTTTAATGCAGGAGTAACGAAATTTGCTTCGTTGATTTTATAAAACAAATTTCATTTCAACCATTCAATTGTGACAGACAGCACATTCAAGGAGTTGAAATCAGCATATATTACTCACAACCATTCCAATCCTAAACAGGTGAACAAATATGAAAACTTCACACTTGTTTCTCTTCATGCTGATTCTCACTTTGATAACCATTCCATGCATCGCACAGGACCATGAAAATGTTGAATTGGTTGGAAGATTATACAATCAGTGGGATTACGCCTATGACGTCGTTGTGATTGACGATTTTGCTTATGTTGCTTCCGGGCGATCCGGTTTGCAGATTGTAGATGTTTCGCATGTTGAACATCCGGAAGTTATAGGATATTGGGATGAAAACCGAGGAATTGCATCCAACGTCGCTATTCATCGTAACTATGCTTACATAGCAGATGGGGATGGAGGTTTAGGCATTGTCTCCGTTGCCGATCCTGAAGATCCGTATGAAGTAGGATACTGTGATTCAGTTGGACGAGTCAGTGGAGTAGCAGTTTCCGGTGATTATGTTTGTATTGCCGATTCAAGGGGAGGCTTTAGAGTTATATCTGTTGAATATCCTGAAGATCCGCAAGAAGTAGGATACGTTGAAATTCAAAGCGCAAAAGGGATTGCTGTTTCTGGTGACTATGCTTATGTATGTGTCCAACAAGGATTGCATGTTATCTCAATTGCTGATCCTGAAAATCCTGAGGAAGTGGGATTCTGTGAAACTGAGCACAGCGCCAGGAGCGTTACTGTATCGGGAGACTATGCCTATGTGACTACTTCTCTATGTTTGTGTGTCATCTCAATTGCCGATACTGAAAATCCGGAAGAGATTGGGCGCCGTTATACTCATGGATCAGGCATTGATGTAGTGGTTTCCAATGGCTATGCTTACTTAGCGGTTGGTGACTGTGGCATGGTAGTCATCTCAATTGAAGATCCAGAAGATCTTTATTATGCAAGATATTGTGACACTCCGGATTATGCAAATGGGATCGCTGTTTCAGGTGATTTAGCATACGTTGCTGACAGGTATGGCGGTTTACGAATCATCACCATTGCCGATCCTGAATATCTTGATGAGGTTGGATGCTATGAACCTAACGGATATATCGAGGATATTACCATATCCGGAGACTATGCTTATTTAGCTTCCGGAATCAGTGGTTTAAGGATTGTATCAGCAGCGAATCCTGAACATCCGGAGGAGGTGGGATGCTGTGACACACCTGGATATGGTTATGGCGTTGCTGTATCCGGTGATTTAGCATACGTCGCGGATGGGGATAGTGGTTTAGTGGTTATCTCCGTTTCAAATCCGGAGTATCCTGAGAAAATTGGGCACTGTAAAGCGCCTGAGAATGCTAGAGAAGTTGCTATTTCCGATGATTATGCTTACGTTGCTGACGGAATAACATGTTATTTGCGTGTTATGTCGATAGTCGATCCCGAGCATCCTGAAGAAGTGGGAAGTTGTGAAACGCATGGATGTGCTTTAGGAGTAGTGAGTTCGGGAGATTATGCTTATATAGCAGGTGATCAGGCAGGTTTGCGCGTGATAACCGTTGCCGATCCGGAAAATCCGCAAGAAGTGGGATACCTTGATACACAGGGGCATGCCTGTGACGTAGCAGTTTGCAATGACTATGCTTATATTGCAGACAAAACCCGTGGTTTACGAATCATCTCGATTGCCGATCCTGATAATCCAGATGAAATCGGTTATTATCATACACCTGGAAATGCTTATGATGTCGTTGTTTCAGGTGACTATGCTTATGTTGCCGACGAAGACTATGGTTTGCGTATCATCTCAATAGCAGATCCTGAAAATCCGCAGGAAGTTGGTTATTATGACACACCAGGAGCTGCATATGGAGTAGCGGTATTTGAAGATGGTTTAATCTATTTAGCAGATAAAATAAACGTAGGTATTTACCGTTTTTGGAAGAACGGAATACCTCCTTATATTGATCTATCGGCAGACACTCTGAACTTCAACCAAGTTGAGGTTGACTCGTCTGGCGCGATGATTTTAACTATTTTAAATACCGGCAATATAGAATTAACAATCTCTGATATAATCATAGAAGGTGACCGGTTTAACTCAGACTTTGATTCTCTATTCGTTATTGAACCGGATTCAAGCCACGATGTGATGGTTCGCTTCATGCCAAATGAAATTGGAAGTTACACTGGAATTCTGACAATTATTTCTGATGATCCGATTTATGATTCGTTGACAGTTGCTTTAATTGGCGTCTGCCCTGATGTGGTTATTGAAACTCAGGATTTTACACCTGATAAGTTCAGATTATTCCCTGCCTATCCTAATCCCTTCAATTCCTCAACAACTATCTGCTTTGACGTTCCGGAAAACAGTGATATATCAATAACGTTGAATGATATAAACGGCAGACAGGTAGCAACATTACTTGATAACCATCTGACTGCCGGAAGTTACAGTCTTTCATGGAATGCGAAGGATTATCCTGCGGGAGTGTATTTATGCAGGATGGAAGCGAGTGGATTTGATCAGACAAGGAAGCTTTTGTTGGTCAGGTGAGGAAATATTAATTACAAGCTAAAAAAGTGTTCTATATCACACCATTTTCATCAAAATAAAGTAACTTAAAATGGTAGTTACTTGACATTTGAAGATGGTCTTATCATATTATATACTGATGAGTTGTCTTTAACGCCATGATTTCATGGTATGCGTAATTTTTAGTTGTTTTACATTTAATTTTGCCTCTTAACAAGGTAGAACGATGAAATCTCCAGCTTATGGTTTACACGTCCTGATTTTAACTTTTCTCTTAATCTCTTGTTTACAAGCGGAAATCCTCAACGTTCCCGACGATCATGAGACCATCCAGGCTGCTATAGATGCGGCTGAGGATGGTGATACCGTTTTGGTCGATCCGGGTGAGTATGTCGAAAACATCGACTTCAATGGTAAGAACATTACCGTCGCCAGCCTTTATCTGATAGATCCGAATGATGATTATATTAATTCAACAATCATTGATGGTGATGAGAATGGTAGTGTTGTTACGTTTGAGAATGAAGAGACAGAAGATGCAGTTTTGACTGGTTTTACAATTCAGAACGGAGCTGCGAGAAACGGAGGTGGGATTTGCTGTTTAGAATCATCACCTACAATAAGCTATTGTGTAATCATGGATAATTTTGCACAGAGTTATGGAGGTGGTATTTATTTTAGACAAGTAGATATGATAATCGAATGCTGTTACATTATCAATAACCATTCCCCGATAAACTCGGGATACGGTGGATTCTATTCATTATGCTCAGATATAACCTTTGATCACTGTATTATTTCCGATAATGGAGTCGGTGAAAATACAAATACTTTCGTAATACACGCTTCAAATAATACTTTCATTAATTGTACTTTTTCTAATAATTCATCTAACAATGATGTTTTTATACGAATAAATTCAGAATCCGTAGTTTCCTTTGAGAATTCGATCATTTGGCTAAACTCTGCAGGATGTATCTCGTTGACTGATGACTGCGTAATTACATTTTCCTACACTAACTTTGAAGGTGGGCAGGAGAATATCTCCTCCAACGGAGGTGAAGTCAACTGGGGTGAGGGCAACATTGACGATGATCCTCTGTTCTCTGATCCCGACAACGGTGATTATCACCTGACCGAAAACTCTCCCTGCATAGACGCCGGTGATCCCGACTCCCCCGAAGATCCCGATGAAACAAGAGCCGATATGGGAGCTTATTATTTCGACCAGAGAAGAGATGATGAGATCGAATGGACTGAGCATGTGATTGATGGTGATTTTGATGGAGCTTATGATGTTGATGTTGCAGATATTGATGGCGATGGAGATATAGATGTTGTGGGAGTTGCAGAAGATGATAATACAGTTGCATGGTGGGAGAATGACGGTAATGAGGAGTTCCAGCGCCACGTGATAGATAATAATTTCACTCGCGGTCGAGTTGTACTGACAGTAGATTTTGACGGTGATGGTGATATTGATGTTATTGCCGGTGCAGCAACGCGGGGAGGTCAGGTTAAGTGGTATGAGAATAATAATGGTGATTTTGAGGGTCATGTAATCGATGATGAAATTTATGTTAATGCTCTTTTCGCAGAAGACATTGATAGTGATGGAGATATAGATTTATTGGGATCATGGGAGCAACCAAGAGTAGTGGTAGAAACGCTCTTTTGGTGGGAGAATGATGGTGAGCAGAATTTTGAAGTGCATTATGAACGCGCACCAAGCAGAATTCAAGATGTAGTTGTACTTGATATTGACGATGATGGTGACATTGACATATTAGCATGCACGGAATCCAGAGATGAATCGGTCATATGGTGGGAAAACGATGGCAGTCAGGATTTTTCAGAAGAGAGTATGCATATAATATGTGAAGATATTAGTAATAGCAGTACTCTTTTCCCAGTCGATTTTGATGACGACAATGATATCGATATAATTTTGGGCACAGATCAAAGTCAGGTTTACTGGCTTGAGAATAATGGAAATGAAAATTTTGAATATCACTTAATCATGGATGATCTTGAAGGTGTAACTTCAGTTTATGTTGTTGACTTAGATTTTGATGAAGATCTTGACGTTTTAATATCCAAATATGGAGAGGAAGGTAACTATATCACCTGGATGGAAAACCTTGGTAATGATGAATTTTCAGAAAATGTTATTGATGAAGATTTTAATGGCTGCTGGTCCTTAAAAGCAGTCGATTTAGATCAAGATGGAGATTTTGATTGTGTCGGTTCGTCAAGGTTTGAAGACAGTATAACCTGGTGGGAGAACAACCTCAATCCTCCGATTCCCGATATTGCTGTTGAACCTGATGCTCTTGACTTTGGTGAAGTGAATGTTGATGAAATATCTGAGCAGACCTTTACGATTACGAATAATGGTGAAGCGGATCTGATTATAAGTGAAATTTCTACTGAAGGTGATTATTTCGCTGTCGAATTTGAGGATGAATTTTTACTTGAAACAGACCAGGAAGTTGAAATTACTGTCACATTCTCTCCTGAAGAGGAAGGTGAATTTGCAGGTGTAATCACTATTATTTCCAATGATCCGGATGCGCGGGAGGTAGAGGTTACGCTTGCGGGTATCGGCAGAAGGGACGATGAGATTGAATGGACGGAGCATGTGATAGATGGTGATTTCGACGGCGCTTATGATGTTTATGCTGCAGATATTGATGGTGATGGAGATATGGATATAATAGGCGTTGCCTTTGATGGCGGTTATAGCGCCTTTTGGGAAAACAACGGTAATGAAGAGTTTGAACGTGTAGTGATTGATGTTCATTTTAATTACGGTGTTGTAGTGAAAGCAGTCGATTTAAATAGCGATGGCAATATCGATGTTATCGCAGGCACGGATGGACAAGGAAGACTGGTAAAATGGTATGAATATATTGAAGGTAACTTCTGGGGACATGTTCTAGAGAGTGGTATTCCAAACGGTGTTCACTCGCTTTATCCACAGGATATCGACAGCGATGGAGATATTGATATTCTGGCAGGCAGATTTAATAATGAAAATGCGCTTATGTGGTGGGAAAATGACGGTGAGCAGAACATGGAGAGATATTGGGATATAGATGGATGCCAGAGAATTCAGGATGTTGCAGCACTTGACCTTAACGAAGATGGTGAAATTGACTTTCTTGCCTGCAGGGATTTATCTGATGAAGCTGTTATCTGGTTGGAAAACAATGGCAATGAGGAATTTAATCAAAACTGCAGGCATGCGATTTTTAGTGGAGTTGAAGGCTGCCGGACGATCTTCCCTGTCGATTTTGATGGAGATGAGGATATTGATATAGTATTAGGTTCTGACACAGAAGGTTTAATTTTCTGGCTTGAGAATGATGGTGATGAGGATTTCGAGTATCATCTTATTGCTGAAGGATGCGAGGGAGTAACTACTGTTTATATGGTCGATTTTGATCTTGATGATGACCTTGATGTTTTAGTGTCATTGTGTGAAGGTGATGATAATATAATCTGGTTAGAAAACCATGGTGATAATGAGTTTTCCCGATATCTTGTTTCAGATGGATTTGGTACACCCTTGTCTGTAATCGCTGATGATGTAGATGGTGACGGTGATTTCGACATTGTTGGCGCTTCTTATGATGATGACGAGATCACCTGGTGGGAGAATAACATTATTGAGATTCCACATCCGGATATTGCTGTTGAACCAATGGAGCTTGATTTTGGTGAAGTCAATGTCAACGAATCAGAGGAACTCAGTCTCACGATCATTAATAATGGTGATGAGAATCTTACGGTTGAAGGTTTTTCTGTGGAGGGTGAGTATTTTGAAATCAATAACGAAAATGGCTTCATGCTCCGACCCAATCAAAGAAGTACAAGAACTGTCACTTTCTCTCCCGAAGAGGCAGGTGAATTTGCAGGAATAGTAACCATTACTTCCAACGATCCGCAGAGCCGAGAAGTGGAAGTTGCGCTTGCAGGGATCGCTGTTCACGCTAATATCTTCACAGCACACCAGATACACAGAAATTCCGCCGGTGCGCGAGCTATTGCTGCAGTTGAAATGAACAACGATGGAAATATTGATATTGTAGCTTGTGAAATGGAAGATCTTTACTGGTATGAGAACAATGGCGAGCAGGAATTTGAAGAGCATCATATAGCGCAAAACAGTGACGATATTCATTATCCAAGAAAGGTGGTTGTAATAGATTTCGATGGTGATGACGATCTGGATATTTTCCTGACCAACTATACAGGTAACTCCATCTATTGGTATGAGAATAGCGGCGATAATGAATTTGAGGAACATGTCGTAGATGATGACTTTAGAGCCCCACGCGGGCTTAATGCGACAGATTTTGATAACGATGGAGACGTTGACGTTATAGCAGGAGGTGTTGCCGGTGATGGGCTTGCCTGGTGGGAAAACGATGGTGATCAGAACCTGGAAAAACATGTTATAGGTGGAGACGAAGAGAATTCATGCTATTCAATTTATACCGTTGATTATGATGAAGATGGGGATATGGATGTCATTGCAGGAGATTTTAATGGACAGATTATATTTTGGGAAAATGACGGTGATCAGGAATTTGACAGACATATAATCGAACAATCACAACACCCAGGGTCGGTTTATACAATCGATCTGGATAATGACGCTGATCTTGATGTTCTTACAGCATCTTACTCGATAAATTTAATTTTCTGGCTTGAGAATGAGGGTAATGGAGATTATAGTAATCATGTCATTAATAATCATATCAGTAGATGTTACAGTGTGTCTGCTGCTGATTTCGATCTGGACGGAGATACAGATATACTGGCTGCCGGTGATGATGAAACGTGTTGGTGGGAGAATGATGGAGAAATGGGCTTAACTGAACACGCCGTTCCTGATAATTTAGCGAATGCTATGAGTGTTGTCCCCATCGATCTCGATAAAGATGGTGATTTTGACATTCTCGGAGGAGCGCTAAATGCCGCAACCACCTGGTGGGAAAACAATCTTAATCCACCGATTCCCGATATTGCTGTTGAACCTGATGCTCTTGACTTTGGTGAAGTGAATGTTGATGAAATATCTGAGCAAACTTTCTCTATTAGCAATAATGGTGAAGCTGATCTAATTGTCAGTGAAATTTCTATCGAAGACGATTACTTCTCAGTCGAATTTGAAGAAGAGATAGTCCTTGAACCAGACGAAGAGGTTGAGATTACGGTCGCTTTCGCTCCTGAAGAGACAGGTGAATATGCCGGATTAATTACCATATTTTCCA